>JAKASG010000035.1 GCA_021828285.1 Acidobacteriota bacterium
TCGCGGACGCTCGCGAAGCTGTAAACATGAAGATCAATCCACTGCGCTACTTCATCCGTAACACTTCCACCCGGCGCGCTTTTGCTTTGCCCGGAGCTCGCCGGTGATTCGCCCAGCAGCAGAGCAGTCAGCCGATGAACCACCTGATATTCCTCGCGGGAAAAGAACTGAGGTTCGAAAGGTCCGCTGCGAGGCTGGACGAAGTCCACGGGGCAGCCGGGCGGAATCGGGTGGAAGCGCGACTCGCTCTCAAGAGCGTGAGTGAGGTGGTCGTAGGAAGGGCGATACAAGCCGGGTGGAAGCGCTTCGGATCCCGATTCGGAATGAGCGGGCGCGGGCGAGGCGCTCGCTTCGAGCGGTCCTGCCTTCCCTGCGATTCCTGCGAGGGCCGCCGTCTTTCCAACGTCAATCAGCCATTTGCGGCGTGAAATTCCGCCCTTCTTTTCGCCCCGGCCTGCGGCCTTTTCTTTGTCGTTGTTTTCCGTCATTGATTTCTCAATATCGCACTCGAGAAATACGGTCGCGTGCCTGTCATGAACCCTCGCGCGGCCTAGAGATTTCCTTTCCGATATTCCTCCGCAATGTAATCGGCGGCGCGAGCTGCAATCGCCATGATCGTCAAGGTCGGCTCGTAACAACTGTTGGTAACGAAGCACGCGCCATCAGCAACGAATACATTTTTTGCGTCGTGCAGGCGGTTGAATGAATTCAGCACGCTGGTCCTCGGATCGTTTCCCATGCGCGCCGTGCCGCACTCGTGGATATTCTTGCCCACCACGCTCAGCTTTTCTCCCGGCGGCCGCATGTCTTCGAGCTTCAGAGCGTCGAGGATCGCCCTAAGGTCTTCTCGCATTGCCTTCGCCATGGCGTATTCATTTTCTCCGTGGCTGGCGTGAATGTGCAGAACGGGAATGCCCCAGGCATCCTTCTTTTCCTTGTCGAGCGTCACGTAGTTTTCATATCGCGGAAGCATCTCGCCCTGCGCTTCCATGCCGAAGCCGTAAGGAATGTTTCTACGAACCTTTTCCCGGAACGACTTGCCGTATCCCGGGATTGAGAAAGCCTGGCCATAAAGTTCCTGGCTGCCATCGCCGTCAAAGCGGTAACCCCGGATAAAGTTTTTATTCCGATTGGAGCCTACGTTGGCGTATTTGGGAATCAGAAAGCCGCACGGCGTGCCGACCGGTTCGCGGACCGAAGACTTCAGGGAGGGCATGATGCCGCCGGCGCCTTCGATGGTGAAATGATCCATCAAATAGTGTCCCAGCACGCCGGTGGAGTTTCCCAACCCGTTCGGATAACGCCGCGTCGTCGAGTTCAGGAGGATGCGCGTGGATTCGAGCGTGCTGGCCGCCAGAACCACGATCTTTGCCCTGGCCTCGCGATGCTCACGAGTGACGCGATCGATGTAATGGACGCCGCCGGCGAGGCCGTCATTATCCACCATGACGTGGCTGACCACCGCGTCACTCACCAGCGTAAATCGGCCGGTTTGGACCGCAGCCGGGAGGGTGACAGCGGGGCTGTTGAAGTAAGAGGCCGTAAAGCACCCGCGCTGGCATTCATCGCAGTAATGGCATGCCGGCCGCCCTTTGTGCGGAACGGTCAGATTGGCGACCCGGTCCGGCATCACGCGCCAGCCGAACTTGCTCTCGACAACCTGCTTCGCCAGCAGACTTCCGCAGGACAGATGCATCGGCGGAAGAAACATTCCATCCGGCATCTGTGCGAGCCCTTCGCGCGATCCGCTCACGCCGATAAAGCTTTCAACTTTGTCGTAATAAGGTTCGAGGTCCTGGTAGCTGAAGGGCCAATCCTCACCGTAGCCGTCTCGGCTCGCCGCCTTGAATTCGTAATCGCTGTAACGATAGCTTTCCCGAGCCCAACAGAACGTTTTGCCGCCGACCTGCCGGCCCCGAATCCACAGGAACGGCTTGTCCGTGGGAAAAGTGTAAGGATTCTCGTGGTCGTTGACAAAGAACTGATGGCTGTATTCGTCGCAGGCGTAGCAGAGCCGCTGGATCGGCTGCTCAGTCAGCCGGGCGCGCTGGTCGTCAAAACCGCGAAATTTCAATTGATAGGGCCAAACGTGTTCAGTGAAGTCCCGGGTCGGAATCCGTGGAGGGCCCGCTTCAACCATCAGCACTCGCATGCCGGCCTCGGTCAATTCTTTGGCGACCCATCCGCCGCTTGCTCCCGAACCAACAACCACCGCGTCATAGATGATTAGGCGATTAGTCCCGCTTAACATAGCGGCAGTTTACGCCCGCACTCACAAATGCGCAAACGCTGATCCCTTCGCTGCAAATTGAAGTGCGCCACTCGCACCCCGATGGCCCGGCAGTGGGTGGAAAAGCGTGCGTAATCTTGGTACGGCTCAGAGGGTGGACGCGCTGAAACCATCGGCGAGCTGCATTGTCATCTCATTCGGAAACAGGCCCGGACTCGCACGCAATTCGGCGAAGAGGTAAGATAAATCGTTTGGCGAAGAATCCCTGATGGCTCGGCGCGTTCTGATTACCGGAGGAGCTGGATTTATCGGCTCGCATTTGGCGGAGGAACTGCTCCGGCGGGGCGAGCGAATCTTCATCGTTGACAATCTGGATGATTACTACGACGCCGCTCTCAAGCGGAAAAACCTCGAGGAAATCAAACTCGCGGGAAGTTATGAGCTCTTCCCCGCGGACATCCGCGACGCTCGCTCCTTGCGGGAAGCGTTTGCCGCCGCACGGCCGAATGCGGTGGTGCATCTTGCCGCGCGGCCGGGAGTCGCGCCTTCGCTGCGCGAGCCCGAGCTCTACACTTCCGTAAATGTTCTCGGGACGACAAACGTCTTCGAGCTGAGCCGGCAATTCGCCGTCGAAAAGATCGTTTTCGCGTCCTCAAGCTCCGTCTACGGGAAATTCGACCGCGTGCCTTTCCGCGAAGACGATGCGGTCGCCAAGCCTCTTTCGATTTATGCGGCGACGAAGCTCGCGGGCGAAGCGCTGGCCTTCACTTATTCGAGCCTCTACGGCCTTCAAACCGTTTGCCTCAGAATTTTCACGGCTTTCGGCCCTCGGCAGCGGCCCGATCTGGCCATCCGCAAATTCGCCGGGCTGATCGAAGATCAAAAAGAAATTCCCGTTTACGGCGACGGCAGCATGAGCCGCGATTATACCTACGTGACCGACGTGGTTGACGCGATTCGACAGGCACTCGATTATCAGGAGCGGTTTGAGATCTTCAACGCTGGCAACTCGCGCACGATTCGACTCGACGAATTGATCGCGGGGCTTGAAATCGCGCTCGGCAAAAAGGCGATGCGAAAATATCTGCCCGCGCCGCCGGGCGAGATGCCTGTCACTTTCGCCGATTTGACCAAATCGCGCGAAAAGCTCGGCTACCGTCCCGCCGTGCCCTTTGAAGAAGGCATCCGCAGGTTTGTGAACTGGTTAAGGAAAAACCGCTGAGATCTTTCTAAGCTGAAGGCGGCCGTCCTGCCTTCCGGATCGGGACGATTTCGCGCCGCTTACTGAACCACCAAAGTCGCCGTGACGGAGTGCGTGAGCGTTCCTGATGTTCCCGTCACCATAATCGAATAGGTCCCCGATGGCGTTCCCGTCGGGATGGGCGCGGGAGGTTTGCCGCCTCCGCCACAGGCCGCGACGAACAAGCCGAGGGCGAGCAGAAACGACGCAACCACGGTCGAAGATCTGAGGCCCGGCCGAGTCCTTGCAAAGGCGATCGAGGCAATGCCGAACGCAGCAAGTAGGAGCAACGCGAGCGGCAATCCGCCGACCGGGTCGGCGGGTGGTGCGGCCGATGGCGCGGTGGTGGTGACGACGAGCGTTGCAGGCGCAACGCCGGAGCCGGGTGTGACGGCGCCGGGCGTAAGATTGCACGTCGCACCCGTCGGCAGGCCCGAGCAGGTTAGCTGAACGGCGCTCGGAAAGGCCCCGTATTTCGTTCCGACGGAAATGTTGTACGTCCCCGACTGGCCCGGCGCGACGGTGGCGCTCGCCGGAGACAGGGTCAGGGTGAAATCAGAAACGGTCACGCTCACGCTCGACGGCGCGGAAAGGGTCACACCGTTATCGCTGACCGTGAGCGTTTCCGTGCTGCTTCCGAAGGGACAATCCACTGTCGGCGAAGCGCCGGTCGCCGATGCGCAACCGCCCGTCCACGAGTAAACGAGCGGACACCTTTGGGGATCGCTTGACGCGCTGCCATCGAGCGCCACGCTTGCGCCGCTCGGCACGTTTCCGCTCGCCGTGATGCTCGTGCCGGCATCGGCAATAGGAATCGTTTTGAGGGCCGCGGCGAGGGTGTCGAGCAACCCATCGCCATAAGTGTCATCCGGAGAAGCCGCAATCGGCGTCGCGTTGTCGAGGATCAGGCCGTGCACATCGCTGCGCGCCGTTGCGGGATCGAGTGCGCCGGTCGAGCCGGCGAGAAGGCACGGAGCGGATTCGAGCAGCAGCGCCGCCTCGCCCGCGCCGTGCGGAGCGGCGGCGGAAGTGCCGTGGAAATCCGTCACGAAGCCTCCGGCGCCATCCACGGAAACGCCGTCCACTGCCGTCGTGTCCGGCTTCATGCGGCCATCGAGCGTGGGACCCCGGCTGCTGTACCTCTCGATAGGCGTTCCGAGCAGATTCGATGGTGAGCCCGAAAGACAAGTCGAGCTGGGGTTCGAAGCCCACTCGCTGAAATTGCACGCTTCCTCGGCGCCGAGCGAAATCACGCCGCCGCCCGCGTCCGATTCCGCGGGCACGCTTTCACTGATCGTGTTGTAATTGTGGTCCTGATAAAGCCCGCCCAGCAGCTCCGGCCCGGTGGGAGCGCACTCCGGCTGGAAAACGTAAAGATTGAGATTTTTCGTGGCGGCCGCGTTGTTCACATTCTGAATGAGAATGCGGAAATAGGCGGTCTGCCCCGTGTTGTTGACGTACGTGATCAATTCGACCGGCTCGGCGCCGGAGCCGCTTTGCGCGTCGGTGCTGCTCGCGACAATCGAGCCTGCCGTGTTGTTCGAGCCCGCATCCTCCAGATAAAGGTCGTAATTGTTCGTCGAATCGGTGAACGGATCGTTCCAGGTCAGCACGATCACGGCTTCGCCGCTTGGCGGCAGAATGATGAGGTCGTAGGGCTGATTCCCGAGGCCGAGCGCGTCATCCGTCGTCGCGTTGGGCTCAAATAGATGCAGATCGCCCGAATTCTTTACGCCGGGAACCGTCGCGCCGTCCACGCGCGAATCGAGATACTGTCCAAGATAGTGGAACCCGGCGAAATTTCCGACCGAGGTGAAGTAGGCGCGGAGCGGATTTGCGCTGCTATTTAACTGAGCGGAAGTGTTCGAAGAAACATCGCTCGTGCCGTCGGCCGGCAGGCCGAGGAAGCTCAAATCGTCCACGCCCACGTCCGCGTGCGCCGCAATGTAATCCACCGCTTTTTCAAATTCCAAATCGTCATCGGCGTTCGAGAAAAACAGTTTCGCTCCGGGCGCGAGCCGATGGACGATTTCCATGAGCGCGGTGCCTTCCGCGCCGGTACCCGAAAAAGCGCAATTACTCGGAATCGAACTGAGATCCTCGAGGTCGCCGTTCTTCGCAAAACCTACGGCCGTGATGCCGCCGCTCGCCGAAACCAAAATGCCGCTCGAAGTGCGCGTTCCCGTAGCGCTCGGCAAGTCGCCGTCATTGATGGGGCTCGGCGTCGCGGTCGAGGGCCCGCAGGTGGTGCAATTCTTTGCGAAAATTCCCCTGATGCCGTCCGAAATCACGCCCACGTTCACGCCCGATCCGTCCACATCCAACTGGGAGCGCACTTGCGCCGCATGGATGATGACGTCGCCTTCGGGATCGGCGGTGGAAACCTGATTAACGATGGCGTAGGTGGGCAGGCGGACAAATTCAACATAGGGCAGGTTGGCGACCGCCTGTAACAACGTTACCGGAACGCGCGCCTGAACCATGCCGAGTTTGCGCGAGACGATCTCGATGGCGACGCCCGCGGAGCGGAGCTCCTGCTTTTCCGTGGAAGTGAGATTCCGAATTTCAAGATAGACCTGAACGCCGCCTTCCGGGTCAAAGCGCATCATTCGGACCGCCGTCGCGTCCCGGACCGCTTTCGGCAGCGTGACGCTTGCGAGTTCATGCCGCGCCTCGCCGCGCGGAAGGGCGACGAGCTGGGGTTGCTGAGGAATCGCGCGGGCGAGGTCCCGAAGCAGCGTGGTGAGTTTTGAATTCCCGGCCGGCTGAGAACTCACCGGATGGATTTGCGCCCCCCGCGCGCCACAAGGCCCTTGACAAAGGGCGAGGATCAACGCGGATTGGAAAACGATGGCCCCATTCCGCCTCGCGGGAAAATTCACCATACGCTCCCCTCGAATTTCTATTCGCGCGCGCCCTGCCAATCAGGGAATCGAGCCGCCCGGCGCTTCAGGCGCAAGCAGGGGCAACGCGGACTATTGTACCCCGACTCTGAGCTGCGCGCCGAGGGACGCGATCCTCACGGCGTGGATTCAAATTTTACAGATGAGGAAAGAGAATGTTTTGGAGCGACAGCAGCACGACGGCGAGCGAGGTTGTGACCAGAGTGACCACGATGCCCACCCGCGTAAACTGCCAGAAAGTGATTTTCACGCGGCGATTCGCCTGTTGAAGAACAATCAGATTGGCGACGGAGCTGAACGGCGTGCAATTGCCCGCGAGCGTGCTTGCGCTCGCCAAAGCGAGCCAGACGAAATGGCGATTCGCAAGCGAGCGGACGAGCGGGCGGAAAAGGATGACGGCGGGAACGTTGCTGACCAGGTTTGAGAGCACCAGCATCGCGCCGCTGAGCGACGACAACTGCGCGAGAACGCCGCCGTGGAATCCCGGAAGGAATCGCGCGATCAGGTAGCTGACCAATCCCGAGGTCTCAAGCCCCTGGATGACGACAAAAAGCGACGCGAAGAAGAGCAGCAAAGTCCAGTCCACGTGCTCGTGAATTTCCTGCGACTTGACCCGGCCGATCAGAAGAATCAGCGCGCCGACGGAAATGGCCACGAGCGGGAATGAAAAATTCATGATCCAAAGCACCAGCACCAGAGAAAGCGCAATTCCGCACTTAAGAAGCAGCGTGCGGTTGAGAGGCGGCGCATCCATCACAGGCCGGGCTGCGAGCGGGCCCGCCTCCAAATCTTTTCGAAAGAAGGCGCGGAGGATTAAGACGTTCAAGGCCAGGCCGAAAATCGCCACCGGAGCGAGGTGCGCGAGAAAGCCGAGAAACGTGAAGCCCGCCGAAACCCCGATCAGCGCGTTTTGCGGATTTCCGGTGACCGACATGACGGAGCCGATGTTGGCGGAAGTGGCGAGAGCCACGACGTAAGGCGTCGCAGGAACTTCGAGCCGGTCGGTGACGGCCAGAACGATGGGAGTAAAGATGAGGCAAATCGTGTCATTCACAAAAAAGGCGGAGAGAAATCCAGAAGTGAACACCAGAAGCGTCAGCAGTTCCGTCCGCGAGCGCGCCATTGCGGAAACGCGCAAAGCGATCCAGTCAAAAAATCCGGAGACGCGGAAGTGAGCGACAAGAATCATGATCCCGAGCAGAAAAATGATGGTGTCCCAATTGATCGCCCGATACGCGGCCGGGAGTGTGAGCGCGCCCGCAAGCACCATCGCGACTGCGCCGCAAAACGCCGCGGCCGTACGGTCCAGATAACTCCAGGTGTGGCTTTCAAAAGCAATCAGAACGTAAGTGACAATAAAGATTCCAATGGGGATCCAATGGAAAGGAGGGAGATTGCCGAAATAAGTCAGAGCAGACACGCGCTTTCGCTCCCGGAGCCGGAGATCGAACTGCACTCAAAACGGCGCTTTCGCGCGCCGCCGCCCCTCTCCGGCGGGATCAAAGGCTTTCGATTATACGCGAGCCTCGGAGAATCGCGAAGTCCGTGTCCGCTCCATCATTTCCCTGCTTGAACACCCGCCGATCCTCGAGTTTGCAAGGGCCGCCTGGTGCGGGCGAAGCCGTCCGGCATCAGCCGGGCCGCATCGTTCATAGCCCTTGACATTGAAGATGAAAGGGCTACAGTTACATTGGGGGGAATAGGGCAGGAGCGAGCCGATCTCAGGCGGGTTCCCTTTCCATTTCGCGCCGACGGGCTAGTGCGATGCCCGACGATATTTGAGCCTTAACGTTGCGCCTGCCTCCATTTCCCTCCTCACCCGAATTCCAGAAGGTGGGAGGAGGGTATATGTTCCAAATGATCAACGAGGAAAAGGCCAGCCCAGAAGACCGCAAAATGCTTTGGGTGAAGGTTGGAGTTTTTGTGGTGGGTTTGGCGGCTCTCGGCGGAGTGCTCTACGGCGTGGTCCTCTATTTGAAGTGAGCGGATCAGGCGGCCGAGCGCGGAAAGCGCTTGAAAGCCATTTCAAGCGCTTCGGCGCGCGTGTGAATCGCGCCTTCCAGTTGTGCATCCTCGATCGTTCGCAGGATTTCCTTGAAGACTGGCCCGGGTTTGTAACCCTCCGCAATCAAATCGTCGCCGGTCAGGAGCCGCGCGGGCTTGGCGACTTCGGCGGGAGTTTCCTCCCTCATTTTGCGCGCCATCTCATAATTTTCCAGGTTGCGATGGCTTGAGAGGCAGTCGAGGCGGTGAAGCTCGAGATGCTCGGCAAAGCCCTCCATCCTCAAAAATCTCAATTGCGTTGACCGGCGCATCTGCGGAAAATCCTTGAAGCGCAGGTGATGGCGGACGAGCTCGACGACGCGCTCGGCGTCACGTCCGGGAAGACGGAGCCGCGCGCAAATCGCCTCTGCCATGCGGGCGCCGACTTCCACGTGATTGTCAAAGCGGATCCGCTCGCGCACCGTGAACGTCGGCGGTTTCCCCACGTCGTGCAGCAGCACTCCGAGCGCGAGCGCCGACGTGGGTGAGTCCAATCCTTCGAGCATCATCATCGTATGCGTCCAGACGTCGCCCTCCGGATGGAATTCGGGCGGCTGCGCGACGCCCTGGAGCGCTTTCACTTCCGGCAGAATCTCCCGGAGCAAGCCGGTTTCATCGAGCAGCTCGAAGCCGCGCCGCGGCTGCCCCTCGGTCAAAATCCTGCTCAATTCATCACGGACGCGCTCGGCGCTCACCGAGCGAATTTCCGGAGCGAGCCGCCGGATGGCGTCGCGCGCAGCGGGGTCGAGCGAAAAGGCGAAGCGCGCGGCGAAGCGCACCGCCCGCATCATTCGCAGATGGTCCTCGCTGAACCGCGCCACCGGGTCGCCAATGGCGCGCACCACGCGGCGGCGGATGTCCGCTTCTCCTCCCACAAAATCGAGGACTCGCTCGTCCTCGGGATCGTAGAGCAAACCGTTGATCGTGAAGTCGCGGCGACGGACGTCTTCTTCCGCCGTTTTCGCGAAGCGCACCTCGGCAGGATGACGCCCGTCGGCATAGAGGCCGTCCGAGCGAAACGTCGCGACCTCGACGTTTCCGCTCTCGCGCGGCACGGCAACCACGCCGAATTGCGCGCCCACCGTCAGGCTGCCGGGAAAAAGCGCAGCAACGCGTTCGGGAGGCGCGTCTGTCGCCACGTCGTAATCCTTCGGCTCGCGCTTCATCACCAGGTCGCGCACGCATCCGCCGACGAAGTAGGCCTGGAATCCTTTGGCCCGCAATCGTCGTACAATTTCCGCCGCAGCCGCACGTTTGCTTTCCATCCGAATCCATTAAAGCCGACAACGCTGGCCCGCCGCAAGCCGTGGCCGGCTCGATGCGAATTGCCGGCGCGGCGCATCGGGACCGGACCGCGTCATTCACGCCCCAGGAAGCGGCGCGTCTTTCTCGCCTTCGGTTCGCAGCCCGGCTCAAGCGAGCGCGCAACCTGGATAGCCTCGAACCCGAATTTGGCCCGGAGTTTATCCACCGCTTCAACCGCCCGCTCGCGTTTTGCCCGTTCGCCGGCGTCGAGCAGGCCCCATTGGAACGACGCGCGCTCAAGGTTCATCGCGCGCACTCCCACGAGGCGAATTTTGTCCCCCGGGTTCCACGACCCCTCAAAAAGCCGCAGCGCGTTTTCGAAGATCACGGAATCGAAATGTGTCGGCTCACCGAGCGAAACATCTCGCGTGATCGTTTTGAAAGCGGCGTTGCGCAGCTTGAGCCCGATCGTCCGTGCGAATAGGCCATGCTCGCGCAGACGCAGCGCCACGCGTTCACTCAGCCAGGACAGCGTTCGCTCGAGTTCTTCCGCATCGGCCGTGTCCTCATCGAACGTCGTTTCGTGGCTGATGGATTTCGGCTCCTCGCTGTAAGCGTACGCTTCGATATCCTTCCCGAGCGCTTTCCGGTAGAGCCACTCGCCATATTTTCCGAATCGCTCGCGCAAATGTCCGAGGCCGAAATGCTGCAAATCGCCGATAGAGGAAATTCCGAGAGACAAGAGCTCCGGCTCCGTGACTTTCCCGATGCCGGGCATGCGCCGGATGGGCAGCGGCGCAAGAAATCGCGCCTCATATCCCGGCAAAATCCAGAGAAGCCCGTGCGGCTTCGCCTGGTCGGACGCGATCTTCGAGACCAAACGCGACGTTGACGCGCCCACCGAGCAATTGAGTCCCGTTCGCTCCTTCACACTTCGGACCAGGCGGTCCGCGGCGCGCAACGGCCCGCCGTGCAGCCGCTCCGTTCCCGTCAGGTCGAGGTAGGCTTCGTCAATCGAGACCATTTCAACCTGAGGCGTAAAGGATTCGAAGATCCTCCCGACTTTTTCGGAGTATTGCCGGTATTTCTCATAATGGCCGCGCAGAAAAACCGCGTTCGGGCAAAGCTTCTTCGCCGTGCGGATGGGCATGGCCGAATGGACGCCGAACTTGCGCGCTTCGTAACTCGCCGCCGCCACCACGCCGCGGCCGTCCGGATCCGCTCCGACAATCACGGCTTTCCCCTTGAGCGAGGGGTCTTCGATCTCTTCGACCGAGACGAAGAAGGCGTCCATATCCACGTGAAGGATCGACTGCGTTGCTGTCATCGGTGCACCGTGCGGGAACTATAGCCGCTTCTTTGCGCTCACCACGCGCGGAATTCCCGCGTAATCATCGCGGACTTCAATCTCATCCCAGGGCGCGCCGAGGAGGGCCAGAACCCGGTCGCGCAGGTTGTAGCCGATTTCAACCACGGCGTAACCGCCGGGATCGAGAACGCGCAGCGCCTGCGGAAAAATGCGGCCGTAGAACTCGTCGCCGCGCTCGACGCCGCCCCAGGCAATGCGCGGCTCATAATCGCGGACCTCGCGCTGCAAGGCGCCCCATTCATCGCGGCCGACGTAAGGAGGATTGGAAACGACGAAATCGAAGCGAGCCGCCGGCTCCCGCACGAGCACCGCCTCCACCAAATCGCTTTCGAAGAAGTCGATCCGCGGCTCGAACCCGAGGCGCTTCGCGTTCCGGCGCGCAACAGCGAGCGCTGCGGGCGAAATATCCGCCGCCGTGATTTCGGCTTGCTGCAGTTCCGAAGCGAGCGCGATGGCAATGCAGCCGGAGCCTGTGCCCACGTCCACAATTCGCTGCGCGCCTTGGCCACCGGACTTTTCGCGCGCGGCGAGCTCCAGCACGCGCTCGACGAGGCGCTCGGTCTCCGGGCGCGGAATGAGCACGTCGGGCGTGACTTCAAAATCGAGACCCCAGAATTCCTGATGCCCCGTGATGTATTGCGTGGGCTTGCCGCGGGCGCGCTCGGCCACCGAGTGAAAATAGCCTTCGAGCGCCCCCGCGGGAATTTCAGCGCTCGCCCGCGCGTGCAGGCTCGCGCGATCGCACGCGAGCGCATGCATCAGGAGCCATTCAGCGGCGATGCTCGCCGACGGAACGCGGCTCTGGAGCAGCCGGGCCTGGCCTTCCTTCAATGCGTCGCGGACCAGCATGGGAAGCCCAAATTCTCTCAGGCGCGTTCAGGCCGCCGCGGAAGGTTCGCCCGGGCGCCCCGCCGCGGAGCGCTTCAACTGCTCGGCCTGAAAGTGCGTGACGAGCGCCTCGATGATGTCTTCGATTTTTCCGTCCATCACGCGGTCGAGCTGGTGCAGCGTGAGACCGATTCGGTGGTCAGTGAGGCGGTTCTGCGGGAAATTATAAGTGCGGATTTTTTCGCTGCGGTCGCCCGAGCCGATTTGCGCGCGCCGTTCTTCGGTGATTTGTTTCTGCTGCTCCTGCAGCTCCCTTTCGTAAAGCCGCGAGCGCAGAACACGCATCGCTTTCGCGCGGTTCTTGATCTGCGATTTTTCATCCTGGCAGGAGACCACGATCCCCGTGGGCAGGTGCGTGATGCGCACCGCCGAATACGTCGTGTTCACGGATTGACCGCCCGGGCCCGAAGAGCAGAACGTATCGATGCGGATGTCCTTCGGATCAACAACGATTTCCACTTCGTCGGCCTCGGGCAGAACGGCCACGGTCACCGCGGAGGTGTGGATACGCCCTTGCTGCTCGGTTGCGGGGACCCGCTGGACACGGTGAACCCCGCTCTCGTACTTCATCTTGCTGTAAACCTTTTGCCCCTCGATGAGCGCAATGATTTCCTTGAGCCCGCCGACCGGCGAAAGACTGCTCGATAGCACTTCGGTTTTCCATCCCTGCGATTCCGCGAAGCGCGTGTACATGCGGAAAATGTCCTGCGCGAAGAGAGTCGCTTCGTCGCCGCCCGTTCCCGCGCGGATTTCGAGAATCACGTTCTTCTCGTCGTTCGGGTCTTTCGGCAGCAGGAGCGCTTTCAAGTCCTGTTCGGTTTGGTCGCGGCGTTTTTCGAGCTGCACCAGCTCCTCGTGTGCGAGTTCCTTCATCGCCGCTTCGGAGGATTCCTCGATCAGCGCGCGTGCTTCCGCGATTTCCTTTTCCGTCGTCTTCCAATCGCGATATTTTTCGACGACTTCGCGGATCTGGGCGTGCGCGCGCGCAAGCTTCTGGTATTGGGGGGGATCGGCCAGCACATTCGGCCGCGCGAGCGCCGCCGTCAACTCCTCGTACCGCGCTTCAACTTCGTTCAATTGGCGAATAAAATCCATCGCGCAAGTCGCGGCGCCGCAGGGCTCCGCGCTCCTGGTCCAACATCATCGAAGTCTAAAATTCAGCCGCGAAGATTGCTTCCTCCTTCAGAATATCCGCGCCTTCAAAACCTGTCAATTCGGCTCGCCTTCTGGTTCCCTGTTCTTTACAAAAGAGCGAGGTCATCGAATTCTGCGCCCGCGCCAACAAACGATGTCAACACATCGTCGCATTTGCGCCCAGCACAGGTATAATGCGAGCAAAAGGAGTTGATGAGATGTCAGAGGCGGTTCCGCGGCTCGGCGACATGATTGACGATTATTGCCCGCGCTGCAAGCTCCTCCTGAATCACTCGGTGGCTAGCTTCGCGGGCGATAAAGTAGCCAAAGTCATCTGCAAGACTTGCTACACGGAACACGCTTATCATCACGCCAAAGCGCCGCCAAAGAAAGCCGCGGGGGGAGGACGAATGACGCTATTCGACCAGGTGGCGGCCGGGATGCCCGCCGATTCCGCGGCCCGGCCGGGCGCACAGAAAAAGAGAAAAAGCTCATCTTCCGCGCGCTATATTTCACGCCACTCGAGCCGTTCGCCTCGCAATCGGAAGTAGAGCTTTCCTCATCGAAAGAATATTCGGCAATTCGCGCGCTTGCTCAAAATTGCGCCGCATCATGCATCCGGCTGCGGCGGTGGAACTTCGGAGACGAGTCCACTCGGGTAACTTGCGCCGGGTCAAGAGTTGAGTTTTCTAGCGCACTTTCAATATAGTCAGGAGAATGGCGGGAATCGCAATCCTAAACGGCTCGCTTCTGCTGGCCGGCGCGGCGTGGCTGGCTGTCGGAGCGAGGCTCTATTGGGGCCTGCAAGGCGTTCCTCAGTTCGATGCCAATGATCCCCTGCCGCCGCTTGCTTCCGCGCCGCGAGTGACGCTCATTGCCGCGGCGCGGAATGAAGAGGATGCTCTGCCTGCTGCGCTCGAATCGTTCTTGAACCTCGATTATCCGGACTATGAAGTGATCCTCGTGGATGATGACTCGACGGATCGGACAGGCGCAATTGCGGATGAATGGGCGCGCCGGCCGGAAGCTCAGGGCAAATTGCGAATCATTCACAATCACAGCGTCCCGCCGGGCTGGCGCGGCAAGGTCCACGCGCTGCACCTCGCCGAGCAGGCCGCAACGGGCGAATGGATCCTCGCGACGGATGCAGACGTCATTTTTCACCCCTCAGCCTTGCGCCGCGCGATGGCACTTGCGCAGCGTGACGACGCGCAGCTCGTGACGCTCACGCCGGACCTCGAGTTCGATTCCCTTGCCGAAAAAGCGGTCTTGCCCGCGTTCAGCATTTTGCTGAGCGGGATCTATCCGCCTCGATTGGTGAACGATCGAGGATCGGGCAAGGCCCTTGCCATCGGCGCATTCATCCTAATGCGCCGCGAAGACCTCGAAGCGCTCGGCGGTTACGCCAAGCTCCGTGGAAGCGTGGTCGAAGACTTGAAAATGGCGAAGCTCTTCAAAGCGGGTGGTCGCCGATTGCGCTACGCTGTGGCGCATGGCTTGCTCCGTACGAAGATGTATCGCGGCTGGGGAGAAATGTTCGAAGGGCTCTCGCGGTGCGCTTTCGAGCCGGCGGGAAATTCGCTGGCCAATATCTTGGGTGAGGTGGTCGTCGAAAATGGCATGGCGGTGCTGCCCTGGGCGGCCGCTGTGGCCCGGTTTATTTACGACCGGTTCCACGGCGTCCCGGCGCTGCACGACCCGACGCTCATTCTCGCTCTCGCCGCGTGCGCCGCGTGCACAACGGTCTACATGCCGGTCCTGCACTATTTTAGGGCATCGCCCGCCATGGTCCTCTTTCTGCCCGCAGCAAGCGTCTTTTATTCGTGCGCCGCGCTCCACTCCGCCTTTGCGACCCTCTTCGGCGGCGGCGTGACATGGAAAGGGCGAAGGTACCGAACCGATACGTGACGCGTTCGGTCGGGCGAATCCATCTGGATTGCCAATTCTGATAACATAGAGAGCCGGCGGCGGTTCCCGGAGGCATGAATTGTTTTCCCGCTACCAGCGGCTGATTCAGACGTTCTACGCGGGCGCGGATGGGGCGCTTGCGCTTGCAAGCTTTGCGCTCGCTTACTGGATTCGCCTGCGCTGGATCACGCCGCGGCCGCTCATCCCGCTTTCAAATTACGCCTGGATCATCCCGGTTTCCGTCCTTATTTGGATCAGCGCGGCGGCAATTGCGGGAATCTATCGCGACCTGGAAAGCGATTCGCTGCGGCGAACGCTGGGCGATCCGCTCAAAGTTTTCGTGCTCGGTACGCTCGCGCTTTTCGCTCTTGCTTCCGCCTTCCGGCTTGAAGCGATCAGCCGCCTGCTGCTCGGACTCTTCGCTGTGATTGACTTGGCGGCGATGACGCTCTTCCGCCTGCTGGCGCGGCGAGCGGCGAGCCCGCTGCGCCGGCTCTTCGGCGGATTCAGGCATTTTCTGCTGGTGGGCCGGTCGCCGGACGCCGGCGACGTGGCGCGCGCGATAGAAGCAAACGAGGATCACGGGATGCGGCTCTTCGGCTTCGTTCGCCTGGGCACGCGGCCCGAGGACATGCCGGATCAGACCGGGCTGGCCAAGAACTATCCGGTTTATGAGCTTTCGCAATTGCCGCAACTTTTGCGCGGTCACGTGATTGATGAAGTCATTTTCGCCGCAGGCAAGGACGATCTGGAACGCCTCGAAATGGCGTTTTTGGTTTGTGAAGAGGAAGGCGTCAAGACGCGAGTTTTGCTCAGCTTCTTCCCGCAGGTCATCTCGCGCGTGTATCTCGAGCGGCTGAAGGAAATGCCGCTCCTTACTTTCACCACAACGCCAGAAAGCGATTATCTGCTGCTCGCAAAGCGCGTGGCGGATTTCGTTATGGCGCTGGCGCTTCTCCTCCTCCTTTCACCGGTACTTCTGCTGCTTGCCGTGGCCATCAAGCTGACTTCGCGCGGGCCCGTCCTCTACCGCCAGACGCGCTGCGGGCTGGGCGGCAGAAAATTCACTGTTTACAAATTCCGCTCCATGCGGGACAACGCCGACCAGCAACGCGCCGAAATAGAGGAGCTGAACGAAATGGACGGACCGGTCTTCAAAATCAGGAACGACCCGCGCTGCACGCCGCTCGGGCGGCTCATGCGCCGGTTCTCACTCGATGAATTACCGCAGCTCATCAATATATTAAAAGGGAATATGTCCTTCGTAGGGCCGCGGCCGCCGCTGCCGGAAGAAGTCGAGCAATACGAGCCGTGGCAGCGCCGCCGGCTGCGTATGCAACCCGGCCTTACCTGTCTGTGGGCGCTCGAAGGGCGCAATAACCTCACGTTCCGCCGCTGGATGGAGCTTGACCTCCAATATATTGACACGTGGTCGCCCGCGCTCGACTTGAAGATCATGCTCAAAACCATTCCCGTCGTATTGCTCGGACGCGGCGCGTCGTAGGCGCATCGCGGAAGGCTCTGCGGTCTTTACCGATTCGCTGCAATCGTATAACAAGCTGGCCGAAAGATACGGGCATGAGGTTATTGACCACGCCCTCGCAACGCGCGATCTCTTGTTATTTCATCGAGGGGCTTGTGTGCCAAATCAACCGGGAGGGGGATGTCCCCGAGGTCAAAATTTAGAAGGCAGTCTGTCTTTATCACCTCTAGTGCCCCGTTAATCCAGACAAATCGCCGCGCTGGGAATTGTTGCATTTCCCACCCGCTTATCACGCCATAGGAATCGGCAGTCCACGGACAGACGCCGTGGCTTCTAGAGCCACTATAAGCGTGATTCGCCTGTGCGCCTAGCATGTAATTGCCCTATTGGGGCCCAATAAGTCTGTTTTTAGAACCTCTTTAGGGGTACATTGAACTCGTCTCGACACGGAAGTTTGTCATTCCTTTCGGGGAGCGCGAAAATGGAGCGGATCTCTGAGGTTTTGCAGCTCACGATAATAGTAGAGGGGCGTAGGCCTTTTCCCGCTGAATCGAAGCTTTCTTAAAAAATCGAGTTCCTGGTCGGTTGCGCCGCCACTGAGAGAAGAATCGCGAAGGAATTTTTTAAGTCCCGGTTCCTCATCCGCATCGGGCTCCTTCTCCATAAACTCAAACCTTTTGGTATGGTTGGGGGCTACTCGCCGGTTCAGAACGATTTCAACGCTAAACGTGGCGAGATCAATGTCCCAGGATTCAATCAGCGGATCCAAAAAGGAGACGCAATTCTCAATCGACACTTCAAACAATTCCGTATCGAGGAACTCGAGAATGGAAACCCTCATGTCTTCGAAGCTGCGATCACTGACTCGTGCGACTAGACGGAGCCAGTTCTCACTTCCCAGTTCCTCCCTCGCAATTCGCTTAACCACGTCCAGGAGCTTCTGAGTAACCAAGCGTTCGACCTCGCCGAAGGGCTGTTTCTCAAAAATCGCTCGCATGTGCTTCTGCTTTCCCGGCTTACACTTGCGCAGAACCAGTTCGCGAACTCCTTTGAACAAAGGCGCCGGAGGCTCCTTCAATTTTACTTTCAGCTCTTCCCGGCGCTGCAGCTCCGCCAGCTTCGCGAGCTCGCCGCATGGGATCTTCAGCAATTTTGACATCTTGTCGTAAATATCCGTACGAGCAGGCGCCGGCGGGGCTTTCTTTCGATTCAGCAATTGCGAGATGTAAGACTCCGTAACCTGCGCCGCAGTTGCCAGATCCTGCTGATCGAGGCCCAATTCATCCAAACGGCGCTTGATCACTATGGAGATATCCATGACGTTTCTCCGCTACTTAACTCTCTTCAGTTCAGCCACGTCGAATTATCTCTGAATTCGCTTGACAGGTAAAGTAAATTAACTCATTATAGTTAATGAGGCGGAAAATACTTTAACGCTTCCAGACAATCTGAACTAAGTCAGGTTACCTGCAATCGCACGTCTTAGACCACAACCAGGGAGGTTGTTATGTATGCACGAAGTGTCTCAATCCGTCTGAAATCCGGAAGCGTAGCCGAGTTCACCAGGACGATGAACGACGAAGTGATTCCGTCGCTTCGCAAGCAGAAGGGTTTCCTGGACGAAATCGTTTTCACGGTTCCCGGCGGGACGGAAGCGGTGGGAATCAGTCTTTGGGACGATAAGGAGAGCGCTGAAGCTTATAAGCGCGACTCTTATCCCGAAGTCCAGAAGACCCTGGCAAGGGTGCTTGAAGGGACGCCGGCGGTTCTGACCTACGAGGTTACCAACTCGACTTTCCACAAGATCGCCGGTCATGCAGCAGCCTAGGCCTAAGGCCTTGGCAGGGTTTGGGGGCGGCAAGTCCGCCCTCTTTCTTTTCCATCAAATGACGACCCGCCGATAGCGGGAAGACAAGAGGTGCGTGATGTTTACGAATCCGAGGTTTTCGAAAATCATGAAGTTC
Organism: Acidobacteriota bacterium; assembly: GCA_021828285.1. Lineage (GTDB taxonomy): Bacteria > Acidobacteriota > Terriglobia > UBA7540 > UBA7540 > JAKASG01. The sequence goes on from JAKASG010000035.1 coordinate 18,408, forward strand.
GCTTGTGCCGGGGCATTGCTGCTGATGACATTCTGGTTGGCCTCGCCACTTGTTCAGTTGCTGCTTGAAATGCTGGTCTGTGTGGGCGCGATAACGGTCGCCATGGAAGCGATCTCCAGGCCGAAGTACATTTGGGCTGCCGGGTTTGCCTCGATTGCAGTGACTTTCAATCCTGCCATCCCCGTCACACTTTCCCGCAAAGTGTTTGTTTGGGTGGACATGGTTTGCATCGTTGCGTTCCTGCTCTCAGTCGCTGCGCTCAAGAGACGACCGGTCCTCTCCATTCCCTCCATCACCGATCGAACGCCGGGAAGCGAATCACTTTAAAACCGGCCGGGAGGATAAAGGGCGACGCAGCAAAGGCGGCGGAGCGATCGAGGACGGGCAACAACCGCTCGTTATGCCAAGAGGAATAGGCGCAGAAAAGAGGGGCCAGCGCTTTCCGGGAGAAAGATATGTCGCAAACGAATGGGGATAAATCGAGGTTCGGCCGGTTACGGCGGGAGAAGCTGCGGCGGCGAAAGACTTCTCGGGCTTTGCGAGAAGCACTGGAGGCCCGGTCGCAAGCGGCTCATACACAGCCAGGACCGAAAAAGCCATAATTCGCCGAACGACGGCAGGCCCGCTTTGTCGGAAAAGCCGCGAATGACCGACGCGCCGGCCGGCAAAAGGATTCTGATATGTACATCCAATATCATGGTTTCTCTCTCGAAGCGGCTTCTCGGGCCTACGCTTTTCACGTAATCGACTCAGCGCAGGAAACTCGGGAATTCACAATCAATGTTGAAAATAGCGCCTTCCGCATCCTTCCCTTTAAATTCCAGGATGGACCGGGAATATGCTTTGGGCGATTGAAGCAGGAACTGGACCGCGAGACAAGTGAAGCCCCCGCCAAGCATCACCTGAGGATCACACCCAGCGACATTCAGCAGTACGTCGAAAAGACTTACCCGAAGCATTTCAAAAAATGGACCGCTCGTGTGAAGCCGTAGGGTCTCCGGTTCCCAAGGTCAACAGATTTTTTCTTTGGCCCGGTAGCACGATTACGGCTATCGAATGACCTTAATTTGTAAAACTGATTTGGGGCCGATAGAGAGAACAGAAGAGGCAAGTAATGAGTATTCTCCTAGCACCTCAAGGCACTCATGGAATTAAACCTCCCGTTGACTTAACGCCAAGAATGTCCGATACCGCTCGAATCCTGATTGTCTGCGAGACTAATTCTGACACTCGCCGGCTGGAGGCCCTCTTACGGGGAGCGGGCTTGGATTCAGAAAGCGTCGATAGCATGACAGCGGCGTGTGAGGCGGCAATATCCGGCCGGTTCGAAGTCATCTTCACCACCCCCTTTACCGGTGGCAGCTCGTGGAAGCGATTGATCGGGCTTGCGAGTCAGCAAAGTCTAAGCTTTGAGATCATCCTCTTAGCTCGCACCTTCAACCACGGCCAATGGGCAGAAGCGATGCAGATCGGAGCATTTGACGTTCTTGATCTCGTCTTTGACCTTTCAAGAGCGGCTGAGGTCGCGCAACATGCTTTTGGCGCAGCGTACCTGAAGCGCTTCCGAAGCCGCGCCGGCTAACATTGGGCCAAGACACTGCGAGCACAGGGAATTAATCCCCATGGCCCAAGCTCGATTTCGAGAGGGTGTAAATTTGCTGTATCCTCGGCCCTTTCAAGCCGCAAGCAAGGCGTCCTGCGGATTCCTCGACGGCAGGAAGTGAATGGGGATTTCAGCGGCCGCCATTTTCGCTTTGTCGGGGCGTATCTTCACAAAAGCTTAACAGGCCGCTCCCCCTTGCGAAGGGTTCTGAGGTAGCCGTAGCCCACCAAGGTTTGGCTGGATTCGTCCCACAAGTGCAGGGAAAGAGACTTTAGGCTTGAGCGCAGAGTTATGGCTTTGACTTGCTGAAACATCGAACCCTTGTTGTGGCATTTCTCCAGGTTGTAGTTGGGAATACGCGGGTTCAGGTGGTGAATGTGATGAAAGCCGATATTGCCTGAAAACCACTGCAGGATCCGGGGCAACTTATAAAACGAGCTGCCTTCCAGGGCTGCTGTTGTGTAATCCCACTCGCCGTGACGCTGCCAGTTGACGCCTTCAAACTGATGCTGGACGTAAAATAGCCAAACTCCCGCCGCGCTCGCCACTGTTATCACCGAGAGCTGAATCACGAGGTATGCTTTGAGGCCCATCATCAGGCTCAGCCCGCCGGCCGTGGCCAGGATTGCGAGATTCGTCCAATACACGGAGTACCGGTCTCTCTTGCTTGCGCGGGCGGAGGCAAATCGGTGGCTCACCAGAAAGAGGACTGACGGGGCCACCAGCAGCAGAACCACCGGATTGCGCATTACGCGATAGGCGCACTGCTTCCACCAGGGCGCTGCCAGATATTCCTCCACCGTCATCGTCCACACGGATCCAAGGTCACGCCTGTCCAGATCACCCGAGCCGGCATGGTGCACGGCGTGTTCAAACCGCCAATACTGATAGGGAGTGAACGTCAGGACTCCGGTAATAAATCCAACAACGTCATTGGCGATTCTGGACTTGAAGAATGACCCATGGCCGCAATCGTGGTGGATGATGAAGATGCGTGCCAGAAAACCGGCCGCAAGAATGGCGAGCGGGGCGATGAGCCAGCCGGAAAAGGCAAGGCACTTGTCCATCAAAAACCAGAGTGCCGCATAAGGCACAACCGAGTTAACAATCTGAAAGATGCTGCGCCATAGCGACGGCCGCTGGTAGGTGGCGACAACCGCCTTCCAGGCCATCGGGTTGAACTGACCCTTTTCGTGTGTCATAAATGAATCGTGGCCTACATCGCTCACACTTTTTCCTCCTGTGGACGCTAGCCTCTCATCTTCTCCAGTGGATATAAGCGGGCCACCAGCAGAATCGCTTCACCCGGTCAATCGGCGCTTGCCGGAATGCCCGGGGTCAAAGGCCGTCTCCTGCCGAGTTGCAGCGGAAGCAAGTAACAATTCATCCGAATTTACATTTCTAAAATCAGCGGGCGGGTGGCGCTTGAATTTCGCCGCCAGGGCCGATAGAGCGGTCGCGAAGATCGGGCCCCGGTTTTCGAAGACCAGTCGCGCCCAGTCTCTGCGCCTCATTTGAGGGAAGTAAATGCCTCGAAACGCCAGGCGAGAACACAAATGCATGATCCGGTCGACCACCGGTTTATCCTTGAGGCGGTCCAGGGCTGACCTCGTCGTCTGGTGTGAGTATGAGATTTGCCAGGCCTGCCGTACCTCAGCTTCAGCTTGTTCTGCGGAGAGCCCTAGCGGAGAGTGCGCCATGACGAAGGGTTTAAAATCCAGCCAGTGTTTGGGGCGGGTCAGTCGGCCTGTGGCCGCGAGCTTGTCATAAAGAGGGGTGGCCGGATAGGGAGTCAGGAGGCCAAAGACGGGAAGCCCGGGCGGCCAGGAGCGAATCTGATCAAGCGTGCGCTCGGCGGCGCCGGGGCGATCGCCATCCAGGCCAAAGATGAATGACGTAATAGCGTAAAGATTGTGGCGGCTGAGGCGCTCCAGAACAGCGCCGTATTCGGCCGGCTTGTTAAAGCCCTTGGAAACACTCTTCAGATTCTCGGGATCAATCGATTCCAGCCCCATGAAGATCCATCTGCCGCCGCTCCGCGCGATCAGGGAAACCAGTTCTTCGTCTCGCAACAAATTCATGCTGATCTGGGCAACCCACGGGACCTGCGCGTTGTGGGCGATGATTTCGCGCAGGAGAGCCTTCGTGCGGCGGGGATTGATGGCGAAATTATCGTCAACGAAAAAGACCGCAATCTCGCCTTTTTGCTGCTTGGCGAGCGCCTTCAGCGCAAGCAGCTCTTTCACCACGCTCTCATTGGAACGGAAGCGGATTGAATCTCCAAAAAACCCCGTTACCGTACAGAATTCACACCCATAGGGGCAGCCCCGGCCGGATTCGATAGGGATCAGGTGGAAAGTCTGCCATTTCAGCCCCAGGCGATGGATCATTTTTCGCGCCAGTCCGGGCATATGCTTGATCAGGTTGAACTGTTCGAGATCCATGCGGGCCCACGGAATCTGCGGATAATCCTCCAGCGAGGGTTTCACTTCCTTGCCGTCCGCATCCAACGGCGCGTAAACTTCTTTAAGCTCGCCACGCTCTGCATCAGCCACAATTTTGGGCCAGGTGAAGTCGGCTTCACCGAGGGCCACCGAGTCTGCATGACGTGGGCCGCCGTCTCGCCCCAAAGGCTCGTCCGGAACTTCGGTAACGTGAGGCCCGCCCATGACCACTGGCACACCGATGGCGCGCACCGCGTCCGCCACTCGATAGGCCTTGGCAGCCATACGCGTCATGGCCCCAATGCCCACCAAGCCGATGTGATGACTTCGGACATACTCAACGACTTCCTGATCGCTCATGCGGTGCGCGTTGCCATCGAGCAATAGCACTTCATGGTGTGGAGGCGTCAAGGACTTGAGCAAAAACATCCAGAGATGCGGCATGAAGTTGTTTGTAACTTCATTGTCGGGATTGTAGAGCAGAATCTTCATTGGACATTGCCCCCGAATCAGATCCTTGATGTGCCGGAGGTTATGTCGGCAGCAGGGCCGTGGAGCAAGAACTGATCGGCGAAGCCGAGTCCTCATTCCCGGCTCGCAAAGCGATGGCGAGATCCACCCTGGAGAATAGACCCCGCTCATAGGGTACCATAACCGCAACAACAAACTGTTCTTTATGGAACACTCGGGGGAATACTGCCGTGGAGGCGGCACGCGGCGAATCGGCCGAGTTAGTCGTGAAGGGCCATTCGGAGGAGAGAGCTATTGACTCTCAGGCCGCCATTGTATTCAATGAAGCCCAGTTTTCTGAATTTGTTCAGGAAGGAGCTCACCCTGGGCCGGCTGGCGCCGACCATCTGCGCCATAGTCTCCTGACTGATCCTGGGAATGACAGCCTGTGGTTTGCCGTCTTGACCAAAGTTGGCAAGGAGCAAGAGGACTCGTGCAAGCCTCTTCTCGGTGGAATTGAAAAGCTGATCAACCAGATCCTCTTCCACTCGTACGGCGCGCGCCAGCGTGTAAGTCACGAAACAGTCGGCGAACTTGGCATCCTCATGAAGCAGGCGTATGACGGCGCCTTTTTCAAAGCGCAGGATAGTCGAATGTCCTATGGAGGCGGCACTCGCCATGCGCAAAGGGTGCCCGGCAACCAGGCTGCTTTCCCCGAAGAACTGCCCGGGCTCAACCATTCCGATGACGGCTTCCTTGCCACGCTTGGACACGACCGTCATTTTGACCTTGCCGTTCTGCAAATAAAAGACCGAGTCTGCCGCATCGCCCTGTGAAAAAATGCGCTGCTTGTTCCGGAATTCGTGAACGGATTTTCCCTGCAGGAGCTTTTCAAGAAAACTCTCTGGGAGAGTGGAAGTGGTTGGCTTGTGTGACAAAAAGCGTTTCCTAATCAGGTTGCCTCCTATCCTTCGATTCAACGACTGGCACCTGGCATCAACGGCGACCGGGTGTCTGTCATGTCAAGTCAAGCGTATTGTCGCGCGCCTCGGCCGGATTTTTCAACTGGTGAACTGAACTCACCGGCATTTTTTGCCAAGTGAAATGAGAGAGAATTCACTTGTGAGCAGCCCCGGTTCTTTGCACCAAGTGACCAGCCCGGGAATTTTGTCCCACATCTGGAGCGAGTTTTCGGCCGCTGAACGACGTGTCAATGGAGCAGAAATGGAGCGGACCGAAAGAGGAGATTCTGTAAGTGATTGAAAAGGATGGAGCGGGGGACGGGGATCGAACCCGCGACGTCCAGCTTGGGAAGCTGGCATTCTACCGCTGAATTACCCCCGCTCGATTCGCCGTTACCAGGGCGGCTCAGTTGATTCGCCGCTTGCGCTTTCCCGGCTTCCGACTTGCTCAAAAAGAGACTTTCACGCTTTCGATCCGAGCGACGAATCAAGCTTTCAGCGCACGACGAGAGTATAACATACACGCCTCATCCTCAGCTTCCGGCAGCGCCTCGCGCCGCGTCGAGCGCTGCGACGAGCGCGTGAATATCTTCGGGGCCGGTGCGGTAATTCGTAATGCAAGCGCGCAGAACCGGGATTCCGCCCGCGATGCGCGTGGTGCTGATCCACGCTTTTCCCGAGCGGACAACCTCGAGCGCAATCTGGTCGAGATACCCGGCCGACCGTCCCTGAGGGCTCTTCCCGTCCACAAAGCAGACTAATGGGAGCGCCGTCCGATTAATGATGGACCAGCCCGCCGCTGTCAGGCGGTCACGCAAAAGCTCGCCCATCGAGATCATGTTCCGAATGGCAGCCGCATACCCTTCCCAGCCCGCCACGGCGAGCGAAAGAAAAACCTTGAGGCCGATGGCGCGGCGCGACCACTGGATTGAATGCAGGCAAGGATCAACAACATCCAGTCCAGCGGCTTCGCGCGGCATGTAAGGAGCAGGGACTCGAAAGGCGCTGTCGAGAATTTCGAGATGCGGCGTCAAGTAAATGCCAGCGCCCATCGGGACCGAAAGCCACTTATGAGCGTCGAAAGTGATCGAATCCGCCCGTTCGACGCCGGCTAGCACGGGGCGAATTTCATCTACGAGGATCGCGGCGCCGCCCCAGGCGGCATCCACGTGCAGCCAGAGGTTTTCCCCGCGAGCGACTTCAGCGGCTTCGCGAATCGGGTCCACGACTCCCGAATTTGTGGTTCCGGCCGTGGCGATAATCATGAACGGCGCGAACCCTTCCTGCCGGTCCCGCTCGATGCGCGCGGCGAGCACAGCCATGTCCATTCGCAAGTTCGCATCAACAGGAATCTCGCGGACGGCGTCAGTTCCGAGGCCGCATAACCGCGCCGCCTTATGGAAAGAGTGATGGCCTTCGGCCGAAATGTAAAAGACAGGCTGGCCTTTGACGGCACGAACACCCTGGCTTGCAAATTGGGGAAATGCGCGAGTGAGCGCCGTGAGGAGCGCGGTGTGGTTCGCTTCCGCGCCGCCAGAACAGAAAATGCCGTCGGTGGATGAAAATCCGAACCGCCGGCCCAACGCCCTGATCAGGTGTTGCTCGATTTCAATGACGAGAGGGCTGTGACTCCAGGCGGCGAGCTGAGGATTGAATGCCGCCGCGAGCGCATCCGCGGCAACGCCCATCGCCGTGGGCGCCGGGTTGAACAGCCCGTAATAGCGCGGATGCGGCGTGTGAGTCTGGTTCTCCCAGAGCGCGCGGACCATGAATTCCGCGGTTTCGATCGGATCGCGCGAGTGAGCGAAATCAAAGGGAACGAGCAATGCTCGAATTTTCTCCGGGTCCAATTCCGGGGCGACACGAGCGGTTTGAACCTCCTGCATGTATTTTTCGATGGCGCGGGTAACCTGTGCCCACAGTTTCGTGCGCGTTTCAGGATCGAGCAATAATGAATTTGCAGGCATTCTTGAATCATCCATAAGGTTGGAGCCCTTCAGGCGCTTTTCGCTGCTTCATTCCAATGCGCCGCTTCCCAGGCCAGCATGGCGCGCTTCCTCGAGATTCCTCCGCCGTAGCCGCCGAGCGCGCCGGTTTTGCGAATCACGCGATGGCAAGGAATCAGAAAAGCGATGGGATTGTCGCCAACGGCGCTCCCGGCCGCGCGAATCGCCTTCGGCTTGCCCGCGAGTTCCGCGACGGCTTCGTAAGTGGTCACTGCGCCGGCGGGAATCTTCAGCAGCGCTTCCCAAACCTTAATCTGGAAATTCGTGCCTTTGAGGAAAAGGTGAAACGGCGGGCGGCCACCGGCCCTTGCAAAAATGCGGCGGGCGAGTCCGCGCGCGGTTTCCGGCCGCTCCGCGAATCGCGCCTTCGGCCAATTCGATTCGAAAGCGGCAAAAGTCGCGCGACGGTCATCCGCGAGAACGAAGGAAAGCGAACAAATGCCTCGCGCGGTCGCCGCAATCAAGCATTCACCAAAAGGCGTCTCCGCGAATCCCCATTCAATCGGAAGCCCCTCGCCATGCCGCCGAAATTCGCCGGGCGTGACGGCCTCGACGGTCACAAAGAGATCGTGCAACCGGCTCGGACTTGAAAGGCCGGTCGCGTAAGCCGCATCCAGGAGGTTCGGCGATTCCTGGAGCGTGCGCTTTGCATAATCGAGCGTCAGGTGCTGAAGAAAACGCTTCGGGCTGATTCCGGCCCAGCGCTTGAAAACGCGCTGGAAATGGTGCGGACTCAGATTCACGCTGCGCGCGACCTCTTCGAGCGCGGGCTGCTCGGGAAAATGCGTGTCGAGAAAACGGATGGCGCGTTCGATCCGCGCGTAATCGTCGGCAATGGCTGGCATCACGGGCCGCTCCTCCCGGCCTGAGTATCATCTTCAGCGATGTCCCTCTCGCCCGCAATCCGAATCTTGCGATTTCAGAAACGCCGCGTTGGGCTTCCGGCGTAAGATGGTCATTCGCGCAAGGACGCGGCGATTTGCAGTTCGCAGGCGAGCGATATCACTTTTCAAAGAAGGACCACCAGCATGACGACGAAGCGAGCAAAAAAAATCGGCCGGCGGCAATTCATCGGCGCGGCCGCGGGCGCCGGGTTCGCAGTGATGAAGCCGCAATGGGTGCGCGGCAGCGAAGCGAATTCGGCCCTTCGCGCCGGGCTGCTCGGCTGCGGCGGACGCGGAACCGTTGACGCGCGGAACCTGATTGACACGGGCAAAGTCCGCATCACGGCGCTCGCCGATCTTTTCGAAGATCAGCTTGAAAAAGCCGCCGCCTATTTCAATCAATATCAGCGATCCAAGGGATTCGCTCCGGTTGCGAAGTCGCAATTGTTTCTCGGGCCGAAAGCTTACGCGGACATCGCCAATTCGAGCGCCGTGGACGTTGTGGTCATTGCGACGCCGCCTTATTTCCATCCCGAGCATCTCGCCGCCGGTGTCGAGGCCGGCAAACACGTCTATTGCGAAAAGCCCGTTGGCGTGGACCCCTACGGCGTCAATCGTGTCCTTGAAACCGGCCGCCGCGCCGAAGGCAAGCTTTCGCTCGATGTCGGCCTCCAAGTGCGCTCTGCCCCGCCGTTCGCCGAACTCATGCGGCGGATTCACGCAGGCGCGCTCGGCACGATTGCGACGGGCGAAGCCTATTATTTCGGCACGGCGATCGAGCGCCCCTCCTGGCCGAATGCCTCGCCGGCTGAGCGCCGCCTGCGCAATTGGATTTACGATCGCGTGCTTTCCGGCGACATCATTGTCGAGCAGGACATTCACGCCGTGGACGTTTGCAACTGGGCGCTCGGAAGCCGCCCTATCGCCGCGAATGCAACGGGCGGGCGCAAGGCCCGAACGGATCCAGGTGACGTCTACGGCCATTACAACGCCATTTTCTCTTATCCGGAGGATGTGACCGTCAGCTTCACCTCAACGCAGTTCGATCGAGGCTGGTGGGACGTGAACGAGCGATTCTTCGGCGCGAAAGGTGTTTCGCAATCGCACTATTCCGGGCCCGTCGCCATCTACGGCGACGAAGCGTGGAGCTGGGATACCGCCGGTTCGCCGCTCACTCCCGAGTCAAAATCATTTTCGCCGGCCGGCGCGTTTCGAGATAATCTCGCGCAAGCGGACGCGGAGAAGATGAATTCCTTCGTCAGCAGCATCCTCACCGGCGATTTTCACAATCAGGCTCAGCTCGGAGCCACTGCAACTCTGAGCTGCATTCTCGCGCGTCAAGCGGCCTACTCCGGAAGACGTGTTTCCTGGGATGAATTATTGCGCCAGAACGAGCGATGGGAGTCCGGCATTGACCTCGACCGTCTATAGCGCTGCTCCCTCGCACCAAGAGGCGCGCGCACCGGTCCCACGCCCACGGCCCAATCACCACAACTTGTGTATAATGCAGGCCACCTATGGGATTGATGCCAGGCAATAAATTGGGACCTTACGAAATCGTTTCGCCGCTCGGCGCTGGCGGAATGGGCGAGGTCTATCGCGCGCGCGATACGAAGCTCAATCGCGACGTGGCGCTGAAAGTTTTGCCTGAAACCTTCGCGCGCGATCCCGAGCGCATGGCGCGCTTCGAGCGCGAAGCCCAAGTCCTCGCTTCGCTCAATCATCCGAACATCGCGCAGATTTACGGCCTTGAAGAATCGGGCGAGACGCGCGCGCTCGTGATGGAGCTGGTCGAAGGGCCGACGCTCGCCGAACGGATTGCGGCGCCAACCGCGGCTCATAGAGCGACGCTACAGCTCGACGAAACGCTCGCGATTGCCAGGCAAATCGCCGATGCGCTTGAAGCCGCGCACGACAAGAACATCATCCATCGCGATTTGAAGCCCGCGAACATCAAGGTGAAGTCCGACGGCGTGGTGAAGGTGCTCGATTTCGGCCTCGCGAAGGCGATGAACGTTTCCGCCGTGCCGGCGTCGGGCGGGCAAGCGGGCGAGACGCCGGCGCTGCAGAATTCGCCGACGCTGAGCCTGACGGCGCAGGCGGGATTTTCGCCGCAACCGACGCGGGCGGGAATGATCCTCGGCACAGCGGCGTACATGAGTCCGGAGCAGGCGAAGGGGCTTGCGGTGGATCGCCGGACGGACATCTGGGCGTTCGGCTGCGTGCTCTTCGAGATGCTGACGGGCAAGCGCGCGTTCGAGGGCGAGACGCTTTCAGACGTGCTGGCAGCCGTGATTCGCGCCGATCCGGATTGGACGGCAATACCGGAAAGAACGCCGCAGACAATTCAGCGGCTGATTCGCCGTTGCCTGACGAAAGACCTGAAGCATCGGTTGCAGGCGATTGGCGAAGCGCGCATCACGATTGAAGAAGTGCAGGCGGGTGGCACGGGCGGGACGCCCGTGGACGCACATGGGCAGGATGCCCATGCCACGCCTCACGTTGTCATTCCCGCGAAGGCGGGAATCCACCGCGCGCTGCCGTGGGCGATAGCTTGCGTTTTCGCCGTTGCAGGGGTCGTCGCAAGCTACTTCGCGCTGGCCCCGCGGCAGCGAGTGGAGCGGATGCAGTTTGCAATCCCGCTTCCTTCGCAAGCAGTCAACGTGGCGCTTTCAGCCGACGGCAAAATGCTGGCCTATGTGGCGCGCGACGAAGCGTCAGGCGCGGACATGATTTATTTTGAGCGCTTGGGCGCAGCGCAAGCGACGCGTCTGGCCAGCACGGAAGGCGCTTCCTATCCTTTCTGGTCTCCCGACAACAAGAACATTGGATTTTTTGCCGACGGCGAGCTGCAGCGAATCTCAATCTCCGGTGGGCCGCCGCAAGCGCTGGCCTCAACGCCGCACGGAAGAGGCGGTTCATGGGGGACGAGCGGCGTCATCATTTACACTCCGGACGTGTCCGGACCTGTGTGGCGCATCAATGCTGATGGGAGCGGGGCTGCGCCTTTGACGAACAAGTGCTTTCTTCCCGGCGAGGGTTCGCATCGCTGGCCGGAATTCCTGCCGGATGGCAAGCACTTTCTGTTTCTGTCTAGCGATTTTAATAACGGGACGCCTGGCATCACCGATGGGATATATCTCAGTTCGCTTTCGTCCGACACAAAAAGCCTGGTTCACCCGGAAGACTCCAATTTCAGCTATGCGCACGGGCATTTATATTTCGAGGATGCTCGGAATGATTTGGTGATGATTCCTTTCAGCGCCCACCGAGAGAAAGTTACGGGCGATTCGCAAGTGGTGGCCGAGCACGTGACGTTTGAGCCGAATGTCTACTACGGCTTGCTCAGCGCGGGCGGACGAGGCACGGTCGTCTATAACACCGGCGCGGAGAATGATGCCTCCGTTCTCACATGGGTCGCCCGAAGCGGGAAGACGCTCGGGCAATTGGGTGGCAGCGCAACTCAGGCAAACCCCGCGATTTCACCCGACGGAGAACGCGCCGTCGTGGACATCAGCGATATGAAAACCACAGCCGACAACATTTTGATTGAAAACTTCAAGAATGGAACCTCGTCGAAATTCACTTTCACCCATGGCCAAGATGCGGATGCCATCTGGTCACGCGACGGACGGGCGATCGCTTTTGACGCGAATTTCCTGCCGGGATCGAAGGGTGTGGGTTCAGCAGTTTTGTCCAAGCCCACGACCGGTCTTGAAGCAGCAAGAACACTATACAAATCCGCTGTTGACGTCGTCCTGCCCAATTCGTGGTCGCTCGATGACCAACAGGTCCTCTGCACTTACGAACCGGTAATTGGCGGCTCGAATTTGCAGATACTGGATGTCGCAACCGGCAAGCTGGCTCCATTCATCGAGAAGAGCGGGGCGAGTATCACGAATGGCATGATTTCGCCCGACGGCAAATGGGTGGCCTACGCTTCGA
>JAKASG010000036.1 GCA_021828285.1 Acidobacteriota bacterium
GAGCCGGCCTCCGCTTCACCAGCCGGGGCTCAGCTTGCAACAAAAGCCGTTCGCAGTACAATCAGATTCCAGCGAACGGCAAGCAGTGCCTTAACTGTTTGTCTCACCCCAGGGGACAAGCGCACTCTGAAGCGCAACATGTGCTGCGGGCATATCAGCAGTTTTCCAATCGCTCCGCTTTGCTCGTGGTATTGCGTTCGACATTGGTGATTCGCGCCCTGGCCCGAACCTGATCCGAACCTGAGCCAATGGCACCAATCGTACACCTGGCGGGTTAAGGTCCGCAACCGTAAGCACCCTCAAGGGATGACCTTCCTTGTCATAGGCCCCAGTTATTCTTGATCGTACAAGGCAGGACAAATACACGCGGAGGTTAAATATGGAACGGAGGGAACCTTCCCCAAACGAGACGGCGGTACTTCCGGTTGAATCACCAGTTCACGAACATGCTCCCGTCGATCGGCCGGAGACGGCGGGTTGAGATGCTTTCTCAGGGGTCTGGGAAGAGGCATCGCTTGCGGAGTACGCCGGCGATCTGAGGCGAAGGGGATATAAGGATTAATTTGGCGCATGGGAAAGGGGCGGACAACCCGTCGCGGGCAGGATGCGTCAAAGTTCGCACGGTCAGGCCGTCGTCGGTCCGGAGAAGAAGGAGGCGGAATGATGAACGCAAGCAGGACGTGTGTATATACAGTGCTATTTCTTGCTGCCGGGCTATTAATTGGATGCGGCGGGTCAAACTCGGGGCAGTCTCCCTCACCCAGCGGCGCAGGAACGATGGTCATTCTGGGGACAGACTATCCGACCACCTCGAACGTGGTCTCTTTCGTCGTGCCCATCAGCAACATCACGCTTTCCGGCAACGGCGCCAGCAATGTTTCCGTCCTGAATGCTCCCACGAGCATTGACTTCTCGCAACTGGTCGGCTTGCGGTCGTTGATTAGCGTGCAGCCGGCCACGCCCGGAACCTACACCTCAGCCACGATCACATTCAACGGCAACCCCACGCTCAGCATCTTGAACACCACCTCCAGCCCGCCGACGCTCACCACGCTGCCGGCGGCCTTCACCGCATCGAGCGTTACCGTGAACTTCCCGATGCAGGACGCCCAGGGAGACTCGGATGAGCAGATCACGGCGTCAAACACGCTGGGTATGATTCTCGATTTTCATCTCGACAAATCCATTCCGGTGGATTCCTCGGGCAATATCGTGGAAACGAACGGGACAGTGATGGTCACACCCGTGATTACGCTCCGCTTTCTCCACGCCGATCACGATCAGTTCGACATGGACGAGTTGCGCGGCGGGGTTGTGAGCGTTGGCTCGAACGGGACGTTCGTTATCGAGACGGGGAACCGCTCCCAATACACGGTCGCAACGGATAGCAACACTCTTTTCGAGCCTTCGGGCCAGAGCTTCTCGACTCTTTCGACGAATGACCTGGTCGAAATTGAGGACGCAAGCATTGACCCATCCACACTGCAGATCAATGCGAAAGAAGTTGACGTTTTCCCGGACAAATTCCTCGTGTCCGGGCTCGTCACGAATGAAACGCCGGCGGCTACGGGCGGCACGACGCCTTGCGGTTCGACCTTGAGTTTGCTGGTCCGCGGAGTCCTCCCTGCCGCTGCCCAAAGCTCGGCGCTGGCCGAGGATAAAATCTCCAGTGTTGCGCTGAGCGGGAGCGAGAAATATTTCTTTGTTCATCAAGACGATGATCTGCTTGCAAACTTCAGTAATCTCGTCTTCAACTCCTGCGCGATTGTGCCCGGGCAATCACTGACCATCGGCGGGTCCATGAGCGGGAGCACCTTGACGGCCGCCCAGGTCATGCTCGCCAAGCAAGGTTTTCCCGGAACCGTCGCATCGGACGTCGGCAATGGAGTGTTCACGTTCAATGCCGAAGGACTGGCAGGCGTACTGCTTCCGAATCCTGTCACGGTGGAGACGCTGCAGTCAGGAGAATTCAATACAGATTTCCAGGATGATTCGGGCGGCATGATGCCGGGGACCGCTCTTCGCGTGGCGGGACTCGTGCTCTACAACACTTCAACAAGTACAACGAACATTCTTGCCCTGCGCGTTGTTCAACCGGGTCAGGATTGACCATTGTTTCTTGAACGCAGCGCCGGCTCGGGCGAAGTCTCAGGCGCTCGGGCCGGGTTCGGAGTTGTTGGCCGGCCGAGGAATCTGCGGCGGGACGTCAGGCCTCCGCAAAACGGCCGCTTGCCCCTACTTTTTCCACTGAATTTTCGGGAACTTCATGGGGACGATGCCCTCGCCTTCTTTGACGGCGATGATTTGATCAACGGGCAATTTCTTAAGCTGATCCACGTGCCCGCTCGGCCAGCGGATCTCGAGCGAATCAATCCCGGTGCGGCGGCCGAGGCCGAAGTGGATTCGCGGATCGTGAGCGGACATGTAACTCATTCCGCCCTTGGCCTGCCGGGTCTCGGTGAATCCTTCGGCCGTCAGTTTGAGGGTTGAGCCGTTGCCGTCGCGGTTCGATTTCACGCCAATGAGGCGCACGGTGAGCCAGTGGTTCGCGGCGCCGCCGTCGTTGCGCAGAAGCTCGGGATAATTGCCGCGGTCCACGACGACGATGTCGAGCGCGCCGTCGTTATCGAAATCGGCCACAGCGGATCCCCGGCCGGCGATCGGATGATTGAAGTCCGCGCCCAGCTTTTTCGACACTTCAACGTAGCGGCCGCGGCCGAGATTGCGATACAGGAGCAGCGGTTCGCGGTAATGGACGTCGGGGTGATAAAGCCGGACATTGTCAATCATCGCGCCGTTCGCCTGGAGAATGTCTTCCCACCCGTCATTGTCATAGTCCATGAAATTCATGGAAACGCCGCTGAGCAGAGTGGCCTGGTCGCCGATGCCGCATCCGTAGGTGTCGTCGTCGAAGGTTCCGTCACCGTTGTTGCGGTAAAGCCGGCTGAGCTGGTAATCGAGGTGAGTAATGTAGATGTCCATTCGGCCGTTGCCGAAGACGTCCGCGGCATCAATGCCCATGCCCGCTTCGAAGCGTCCGTCTTCGCTCGCCGCCACGCCGGAGAAAAAGGACACGTCCTTAAACGTTCCGTCGTGCTGGTTGATGAAGAGGAAATTCGGCCACGTATCGTTGGCGATGGCGATGTCGGGCCAGCCGTCGTTATTGAAATCCGCCGTCACCACGCCCATGCCTTTCGCTTCCGGCTTGCCCACGCCGGAGGCGAGGCTGACATCGGTGAACGTTCCGTCATGATTGTTGTGGAAGAGCGCGATCCGCTGGCCGGAGTAATTGTTCGGGTTACAGTAGGCGCGATAGCCGGGCCGGTGGTCGCCGCACCAAATATTGTTTTTCGGCGACCAATTGATGTAATTGCAGACGACCAAGTCGAGCCAGCCGTCGCGGTCGTAATCGAACCACGCGGCGCTCGTGGACCATTGGCCCGCGTCGCCCACGCCTGCTTTCGCCGTGACGTCCGTAAACGTGCCGTCGCGATTGTTGTGGTAGAGAATCGCGCGACCGTAGCCGGTTACGTAAAGGTCCGGATAGCCGTCGTTATCGTAATCGCCCACGGCGACGCCCTGGCCGTAATGGCCCTCGCCGCCGACCCCGGCTTTTGCCGTCACATCGGTGAACGTCCCGTCCCCGTTATTGTGATAAAGCGCTGAGCACAGCGGATGCGGCGGCTTATAAGCCTCCGTCGCGGCCGACTGGACGAAGTAAAGGTCCATCAGGCCGTCCTGGTCGTAATCAACCCAGCCGGCTCCGGTACCCATGGTTTCGAGGTAATACTTCTGCGAGCTTTCAGTGGAGTCCTGCTGGAAAGTGATTTTCGCCTGCTCGCGAACGTTGGTGAAGGTGACCGGGATGGAGGGCGTGGGGTAAGATTTTGCGGGTTCCCGGGCGAAGACCGCCCGTGCGCCCGCAACGCCGCCCAACGCAGCTTGCGCGGCGACAGCAGCCGAGAGCTTCAAAAAATCCCGGCGCGAGCGATCAGCTTTCTCTTTGCTCCGCTTTCCTTGGGTCAAGACGGCGGCCAATTTCCTTTGCTTACCGAGTCTTTCACTATATCGCGAACGCCTGGGGCGTCTCAACCGAACCAGGGGAACGCGGAGGATCGAGGAGTGATATGAGCCGGTCAATGCGAAGCAGAAGCACGTGCAGCCGGCGATTCGGGCTTGACCGCGCGAAACCGGATGCATAGAATCGGTGGCGAGACGGAGGAAGGCATGGACTATCTCATGAAAAACAGACTTCTAAAAGTGTGCGAACTGAAAAGCAAGTGGCGGCTTATTGCGGCGTTGACCGTTGCGTTTGGAATGCTGCCGCTGAGGGCGGCGGCCCCGCGCCAGCTTTCCGCCGAAGCCCTGATGAGCAAGATGCACTGGCGGCTGGTGGGTCCCTATATCGGAGGAAGAGTTGTCGCGGTCGCCGGCGTGCCGAGCGATCCGGATTTATTCTACATGGGGGCGACGGGCGGAGGCCTTTGGAAAAGCACGGACTTCGGCGTCAAATGGGTGAACATTTCCGATGGCCGGCTGCCGAGCGCGAGTCCGAGCGTCGGCGCGATCGCCGTCGCCCCGTCGAATCCCAAGATCTTGTACGCGGGCATGGGCGAGTGCGACATTCGCAGCGACGCCATCCCGGGCGATGGAATCTATAAATCGGTTGACGGCGGAAAAACGTGGCGCTACGACGGGCTGCGCGATACGCACACGATTTGCAAAATCGCGGTGAATCCCGAAAACCCGGACATCGTTTACGCGGCTTCAATGGGGCACGTTTTTGGCCCGAATCCCGACCGCGGCGTGTTCGAGACGACGGATGGCGGCAAAACCTGGAAAAAAATTCTCACCGTGGATGACCACACGGGCGCGATCAGCCTCGAAATGGAACCGAACAACCCGCAAGTGCTTTACGCGGCGATGTGGCAGGCATACCGAAAGCCGTGGATCCTCATGAGCGGCGGACCAGGCAGCGGAATTTATAAATCAACCGACGGCGGCGCTCACTGGACGAATCTGACTCACAGTGCCGGATTTCCGAAAGGCGTGCTCGGAAGGATCGGTCTTTCGGTGACGGCGGCGAATCCGCAAGTGGTTTATGCGATCGCGCAAGCCGATCACGGAGGCGTTTTCCGCTCGAACGACGGAGGCAAAAGCTGGACGCGAGTGAATCGCACCTGGGCGATGCGGCAGCGCGCGTTCTATTACATGACGATTTATGCGGATCCAAAGGACGCGAACACGGTCTACGTGCCGGAAGTGGATGCGCTCTGGGTGTCGCACGACGGCGGGAAAACGTTCCGCAAGCTTCATACGCCTCACGGGGACAATCACATCGTCTGGATCAATCCGAAATACACCCACATTCTGCTTGAAGGCAACGACGGGGGAGCGACGGTTTCAACCGACGGCGGAAAGACGTGGAGCACCGAGCACAATCAGCCGACGGGGCAGTTTTATCACGTAAACATTGACCATCAATTTCCATTCCACATTTACGGTGCGCAGCAGGATGAAGGCTCGTTCGAAGGGCCAAGCGCGAGCCCCGATGGCGCGATACCGCTCAACGCCTGGCACAGCGTGGCTTATGGCGAAGCCACGTATTCGGTGCCGCAGCCTGACAATCCCGGTATCACTTATGGCAGCGGCTACTTCAGCATTCTCATGCGCTACAACTCAAAGACCGGACAATATCAGGGCATCAGCCCATGGCCGGATTATCAGGAAGGTGAGCCTTCCGCCGATCTGAAATACCGCTTCGGCTGGACCCACCCGATTCTCTTTTCGCCCGTCAACCCGAAAGAGCTTTTGATCGGCGCGCAGTACGTTATCAAGAGCGACGATTACGGCCAAACCTGGCGGCGAATCAGTCCGGACCTGACTCGCAACGACAAAAGCACGGAAGGCCCGAGCGGCGGACCGATCAACGTGGATGCGTCGGGCGCGGAAGTTTATCCCGGAATTTCGGCGCTGGCTGTTTCTCCGCTTGACGGCAACGTGATTTGGGCGGGCTCGGATGACGGCAGGGTGCACGTCACCACCGACGGCGGAACGACCTGGCAATCCGTCCGCCCGCCGCAGTTGCCCGCATGGTCGTGGGTGAGTTCGATTCAGCCGGACTATGCCGCGAAGGGAACGGCGTATCTCTCCGCGCGGCGATATATGTGGGACGACTTCCATCCTTATGTTTTCAAGACCACGGACTTCGGCGCGCATTGGACGGAAATTACTGCCGGTTTGCCTTCGGATAGTTACGTGTTCGATTTGCGGCAAGACCCGGCCGATCCGGAGCTGTTGTTCCTCGGCACGAAGAATACTGTTTACGTGAGCCTCGATGCGGGCGCGCAATGGCTGCCGCTCAAACTGAATCTTCCGACGGCTCAGGTTCGGGACCTGGCTATTGATACAAGGCAAGGCATGGTGGTGGCCGCGACGCATGGCCGGTCGTTCTGGGCACTCGACGACCTTTCGTTGCTCGAGCAGCTAACGAAATCCCCCACGGTCGCATCCGGCGACGCTTACCTCTTCAAACCGCAGGCGGCGTGGCTCACTCACGCATACGGATCGAGGAGCGGGGGATTCAAACCGCCCGAGGCGGGCGTCAACCCGGCTTTCGGCGCAACGGTGTTCTTCAACATCCCGAAAGATTACGACGGAAAGACGCCGGCCACGCTTGAATTCGAGAACGCATCGGGAGAAGCGATCCGGACGTTCCATTTGCACCTGGCGGAGAAACACGCGAAGAAACTGACGATGAATGGAACGCTCTTCGATCCCGCCGAGCTCGCGAAGGCGCGCGAGGCACGGCTGACGGGAATCGAGCCGGGCATGAACCGCTTCCAATGGAATCTCCGTTATGCGAGCGCCGAAGAGGTAAAAGGCTTCGAGCCGCCCGTGCCGGCAGGAGGTCTGGCGGATCTGGTCGAAGGGCCGCAGGTGACGCCCGGAACGTATCGCGCTGTGCTCGACTACGGCGGACAGAAAGCGGAGGCCGCCTTCGATGTGAAGCTCGATCCGAGACTTGATGTGACGCCCGCAGCACTCGATGCGAGACTCGCGCTCGAGCTGAAAATTCGCGATGCGCTCGACCGTTTGGATAAGACCCTCAACCGGGCCATCGACGCGCGAGATAAGCTGAGGGCGGCCGCGGCCGAGCCCGTGCTCGCCGCGCTTGACCGCGAAATTGGCAATCTCGTCCAGCTCAACATCAAATCGAGCGAAGCGAGCCTGGTCTTCGAAACCAAGCTGCGCAGCCACATGGCCTATCTCGGCGGCGATGTCGGTCTCGGCTACGTCCGGCCGAATGCCGCGGAATACGCCGTTTTCGAATATCTCGACCAAGAGGCGAAGACGGGCGAGCAGAAGCTTAACGCGGCCATCGCCCAGGCGGATAAGGCGCTCTGAAGGGCGCTGTCTCACGCCGGCACGCCAAAGCCGCGCGCACCTCCGCGCTGCGAAGAGGCTCCTCCGGAGGGCGCGGAGGATTGGGTTAGGGTGAGGAAGCAGAGGGCGATGAGGCGCGTGCCGTCAACCGCTTCAAATCATTCATCAACCAGCCGATAGCGGTCCCACTTCGCCATTGCGGCGTAAAATTCGTTGTAGGCCCGGTCCCGCCCGTTGCTAAAGACCTGGTGATAGGGACTGCCGCAAGCGCCGCCTTCATTTGAGATGAAAACTGTTTTTGCGGTCGCGATCTGCTCGGGGACCGGAGCGGCATGCGGAGCGGGTTTCTGTGCGCTCCATCCGGCGGCTGCGAGCGTGAACGCCAGGAGGGAATAGCCGGTTTGCCTTTGGATGTTGTTTAGCGTTTGCTCTCCTCCCGAAGTCCCTCTGCATGACAACTCTGGCTCAATGATGTGCCGGCAGAGAGTTCCAAATCGCTGGATCTTCAGTGCCGAGGACCCACGAGCAGAAACCTTCGAGTCCGCGTTCCTTCACAAGCTTCAGCCGCGCATCAAACGTGCGCGCGTCCGTGAAGAAGACCCACTCGCGCATGTAGTCCCGATAGAAGAAGAAAAAAGTTGAACGATCGGCGGGATCCCAGGTCAATTTGCCGCCGTAAGCTTCTGCGAGCTGCATCGCAGCGGGCGCGCTGATTGAGCCGGCGGCGATATTCGGCCGGGGCTTCTGAGGAGCCGGCATTCCGGCATACCAGTGGTAACCGTAAAGCGGGATGCCAAGCGAAAGCTTGTTCTTGGGCACGAATTTGAGGGCGTAGTCGAGATTCTCAACCACCCAGGGATATCCGGCAACGGGGCCCGGCGGAGTGTAACTCGTGTGCTGGTCGTAGGTCATCAGGCAGATGAGATCCACGGATTTTGCGAGCGCCGCCAGATCGTAGGCGCCCTGCCAGTCACGAAAACTCCAGTAGCTGAATCCTGTTTCGCCGGGAAACCCGGGAGCGTTCGGCACGGTCGCAATCGTCAATTCATAGCCCGCGGCATGGAGCGCTGCGGCTGCCTGCATTACCAGGCTTGAAAGCGCGTCGCGGTCTTTCCAACTGATGTTCTCAAAATCAATCTGGAAACCCGAATAGCCGTTCAGCTTGCAGTCGCGCGGCAGGGCCGCGACGAAAGCGGCGCGAGCATCGCCGTCGTTCAGGAACTGATGGAATATCTCGGGATTGAAATGCATGCCGGTCACGATCGGCATCACCGGCACGTGATGCTCTCTCGCCACTTTCATAACGAGCGGGTTCGGGCCGCCCCAAACCAACCCATCTTTATCAACGGAGTACCAGGTTGGAACAAGAATGTCCACTTTGTCCGCATGCTCGATGAAGGATTGAATCGAGTTCGGAGCGTTCGTCATATAAAAAAGCGCTTTCGGCTGGGCCTGCGCCGCAAAGGCGCTCAGCAGAATCATCGCTAAGACGGTGGTCGTTCTTCTCATAAGTCCTTCCTCCAGGAATTCGTATTGACGGAATCATGAATAATTTGCGCACGCGCCGGTCACCGGCGCCTTCGATAAATGAAGTGCGGACGCCGCCAGCCCATTTTTCTGGCGCGCCGTCCGGTCCATTTTAGCCCAATCCGGCCCGCGGCGTGCAGCTCCTTGAGGTCCTAGTGCTGCAGGCTGGCGGCATAGAGATACCACGCTGCGTGCGGCAGCCACTGCTCCTTCCACCTCCAGTCCGTATCCTTGCCGGTGATTGCGTAGCCCAGGTTATAGGCGATGCTGTCCTCGCTGTGGAAGCCCGCCGTGATCCCGTTGACGATGGAGCCGGGCGCGCTGGTGTATTGCCATGAGCCGAAAAACATATAGGGCGCGCTGCCGTGTCCGCTCCCGTTCAGCATGCACGCTCCAAACGGATTTCGCCCCAAAATCCAATCCAACTGGTCCCAGGCGTAGCGCTCCAATTCCGCCTGGAAATGCGGATGATTGGGAAAAAACGGCGCCGCAAGGCGCGCCGCAGCGGCCAACGACGCCAGTCGCGCATTCTCACCCTGCCACCAGGGCGCTGCAACCGTGTCATGCGGGAAGAAAAAGGCTGGGCGGATTTCTCCGTGCGGTCCCATCTGAACGAGCTGGCGTGCGTAACCGAAGGGATTGGTCACTTGCCGGGTAATCCAGAGTTCGAATTGAAGGGAGCGGCGAACTGCGTCCAGTGCGCGGAGACGATTCGCGGGGTTGGCGATTGCGGCGTATTGCAACAGGCTCACCGCCGGCAGCCCGGCGTCGGAAGGACTGAAGAACGGACGAGTACCGCTCGCCACCTGCCAGTAGTTATGGTACGGCCCCAGGCTCACCAGCCGCGCCGTCAGCGCGCCGGCCCAGCGATCGGCGTCCGCGAGGTACGCCGCCTGATGCGTCGCCTTGTAAAGCTCCGTCGCCGCAAGCAAAGCGGATTCGTCGTCCAGCAAATTCGCGGGTTCGCCGTTCATCTGGCGGTTGTGCGTTTGCAAAAACTGGAATGCTGATTCCGCCGCCTGCAGATACCGCGCGGGCGCGAAATGACCATCCGGCGCGTGCCGAGGCATCGTGGCGGCGAGCGCGAGCGCTGCGATCGCCATCCCGCCGCCTTCGCGGAAACTGATCTGGAATTCATACCGGCGCTCCGGCTCCTGTGCGAGCACGCCGTGCGCGCCGTTCGGCCTGGTCATGATCTTGGGGCGGAAATTGGGATTGTCCAGGCGGCGGTCGCGCGCCCATTTGTGCACTCCCGGCGCGCTGACGCCATCCAGGAAGGATTCTCCCGGCCGTTGCGCCCGCACCAGGAAATCCGCTCCAAAGAGTCCCTCATCCAGGAGTCGCCGCTCGTATTGCGTGAAGTTCGAGTCGTGCCGCGCATTGAGCGCGCCGTAGGACGCGAGCAGGCTCCAGGCAGAGAGCGGAACCGGCTGATTGTCGAAGTAATTGGTGAATCCCAGCTCGGCAAGATGAATGCCGTAGTCGCCCGTGGCGTCGTACCAGCCGCCGCGCAGATCGAGAAAATGTCCCGGATGGTTCGGGTCAGGTATATGCGCATCCGCCTGGTTGAAGCTGCCGGTGGCGCGCTGCCCCTTGAAGTAGTAGATGACGTTCGAGATGGTTTTGCGCTCGAGGACGTCATTCTCAATCGCAAACGGGCAGGATTGCGCTTGCCCCACGCGGACAAGGTAATGTCCCGTCCGGCGCCAAGCGGAAAAATTCGCCGTCCAAAACAGCCACGGCCGATGTTTCCCCGAGGGCAGCCGCTCCTGCCAGTCGTAAACTTGGCCGTCCGAACGCAACGGCCCACTCAGCACCGTCGCTCCATTCGCCGCGTCAATCAACTCGAAGTCCGCGGGATGATCGCCGGGATTTCCCTCAATGATTGCCACTTTTCGCGCTGCGGGTTCATACCCCACTTGATTCACCAACACGCGCACGAAAGCCTGCGCGGAGCCGGCAGAGAACAGAATGAAAACCGCGGCGGCTGCGAACGCCAGAAAGCAGCAGCCGGCTTGCCTTCCCATGAATTTCCGCACTGGCCCTCCTCGTGAAGCCAACGGACACTTCGATTCTAAACTATTCTTGAAGCTGCAATGACTTCGCCGCTTTTCGAGCCGCAGCATCGCGCACCGAGTCAAGCCGAATGCTGGCGCTGCCTCTCAGCGACGACGGTGACTTGCATATCGCCCGCTTCGGCGACGATTCGATGCACCAGGTTTCTTGCCACGAATCCGTGCCAGTGGGAATAACGCGGGCGGGCTATGAAAATCTGGGTCACGCGATGGAGCCGGGCGAACGTAATGAGCGTTCGAGCGATGTCGTCGCCTTCGAGGACGTGGGTATCGAGATGCAGATTGCGTGCGAAGTTAAGATGGCGCTCGATGGCCTCTCGCCGCACCGGTGAAAGCTCGGCCAGGTCGGATTCCCGGAGAATGAACACGGCAAAACATTCAGCGCCGATATAATCCGCCACGCGGCGGCCTCTTCGGATAAGCATGGCGGTCGAAGGATTTTCCGTGAGATGGACGAGGATGCGGTCGGTGGGAGTGGGCGGAGCGGGAGGAGTTACAGGTTCCTCTTCCTTCGTGAGATGGTCCGCGACTGGGGGATCGGGAAGCGCGACCTGCCGGATTTCGATTTCGTGAGCCGTTTGGCGCAGCGCCAGCTCGCGCAGCGCAACGAGGCTCGATTCCTTGAAAAAGTTCTGCAACGCCCGCTGCGCTTTTTCCGGCGGATAAACGACGCCGCGTTCCAGGCGATTGAGCAGCGCGCGCGGCGTGAGGTCTACCATGACGACTTCACTCGCCTGTTTCATCACCCAGTCGGGAATCGTCTCCCGCACGCGCACTCCGGTCATCTGCCACACCTGGTCGTTCAAGCTCTCGAGGTGCTGAATGTTCATGGTCGTGAGCACGTCGATCCCCGCGTCAAGCAATGTCAGAACATCCTCCCACCGCTTGGCGTGAGAGCAGCCGGGGACGTTTGAATGCGGAAATTCATCCACGACGGCGCCCTGCGGCTTCCGCTCGAGGATGCCTTCCAGGTTCATTTCCTCAAAAGCCGTTCCCCGGTACTCGATCCTTTTTCTCGGGACCAGCTCGAGCCCTTGCGCCATGGCGATGGTGTCTTTGCGTCCATGCGGCTCGAGATATCCGATGACCACATCGAACCCCTTGCGATGGAGCTCGTGCGCGTCGGCGAGCATCTGATAGGTTTTGCCCACGCCGGCGGCGTAGCCGAGATAGACCTTCAACTGGCCGTGTTTTGGGGAATCGAGGCCGGGCATAATCAGTGGGGAAAGACGCGCACGTCAATGCCTTCCGCCGCGCGAATCAGGCGGTCAATGGGCCCGCCGACAATGTCGTTCCACCAATGCCGGTGCCGGCGGTGGCCGGTAAAGATTTGCGTGATCCGATGGCGGCGCGCGAACACGATCAGCTCTTCGATGGGGTCGTCGCCGTCGAGGACTTCCGTCTCGGCGCCAATCTTTTGCGCGTGGCCGAGAAGCTGCTGAAGCCGGGCATCGTCCGGCCGGCTGAGCGAACGATGCCGCACGTAGACGACGAAGAGCTCCCCGTGAAACCGGTTGGCGTTGCGCAGGCCGCTCGCGACCATCGCTTCGCTGTTGCAGCCCGGCGTCAGGAAAACGAGGATTCGCTCCTGAGTTCCCCACAGCGGCTCGATGCCGTGGGCGTGAAGATAATCCTCAAGCTGGCGGTCCACCGCTTCCGCCGTAAGCAGCAGTGCAAGCTCGCGCAATGCGGAAAGCTGCCGCTGCGTTTCCGTCTGGGCGGGGTCGGCCGAGCCGCCGCCCGCCGCGCGCTCGAGGAGCAGCTCGGGAGGGACGTCCACGATGACAATCTCGTTCGCGTCGTGAAGAAAGCTTTCAGGAACGGTTTCCTCCGCGCGCTTGCCCGTGATGCGCTTGACCTCTTCCTGGTGTTCGGCGATGTGCTGGATGTTGACGGAAGTCAGCACAACGATTCCGTTGCGGACGAGTTCCAGGATATCCTGCCAGCGCCTGGGATTGCGGCTGCCCGGAGGGTTATCGTGGGCGGCGCCATCCACCAGGCAGACCTGCGGGCGGCGCTCGAAAATCGCGTCCACATCCATTGCTTCGCCCGCGCCGATTTTCTTGAGCGGAATGACTGCCATTGTTTGAATGATCTTCTCGACCTCAGGAGACATGCCCGGCTGGAGCGCGCCGATCACCACATCCTGGCCGCGCAGCTTGCGCCGCCGCCCTTCATCGAGCATTCGAAATGACTTCCCGACGCCCGAAGCGTAGCCCAAAAACACCTTCAGCCGCTCGTGGCTGAGCAGGCGCTCCTGCGCGTCCAACTGTTCGAGGAGCTGATCGGGATCGGGCCGGTTCATCGTCGTTTTCGCCATGGAGACGAAGCTTTCCGCATCCGATTATGACCGGCTTTTGAAGAAAAGCAAAAGGGCGGCGCGACGGCGAGCCGAACGTTATTAGTAGTTAATGTTTACGAAGTGTAAAAATTCCCCTTGACACCCACTCGGGGCGGGGGCACGCTTTGGCGAGGGTGCGTCAGGAGGCTCGCAGCTATGGCAAAGCTGGCCTTCGGCAGCGCGGGGCGGATGGTGCTGGCGGCCGCGATGGTCATCGGCTTCGGAGCATTAGTGGGAGCCAAGAGCGGCTGGTCGCAGTGCCAGATCTCCACGAGCGGATGCGGAGCGCTACAATGTCAATGGATGCCCCGAGGACTACATATGCGTGGAGTACGAGTGCGCCGGCTACCCGGCGTGTCGCGAAGGCGCACCTGTAATTCGACCTGCGCGTGTACTTCGGTTGCTCCGACCCGAACCTCAGGCGCGGCCAATGCGCAAGCCCGGGGACCCCTTGAGCCGTAGGACGCGGCAAGGCGGCGCTTCCTTCTGCTGCGTCGAACGTAATTTGGTGAAGAGGGAGGCGCAGGTATGAAGACAACATTCTCTTCGGCACACCGGGCGGCGGTGGGCGTGGCGGTCGTCGCCGCGGCGGTTGGTGCCTTCTACGGTGCTAAGGCGCTGGTCGTTGGGCGGCTCGCGAGCGCGCAGGTCAGCGTGATCCCCTTTGTTGTCCAACGCGACATCTACTTCTATGGTCCGGGCCAGACCAGGCGACTGGCCAAGATAGAGACCATCGCCCGGGCCAGTGACGGGACAGAGGTGGTCGCCGGAACCTTCGGGCCTGTGTCGGCCGGCCTGATTGCACGGAAGATTACTTATCCGGACAGCAGTGTCGTCGGGCTCATTGACGCTGCGAGGGTGAAGACAACGTGGCCGCCTTCTCGCCGTGATGCCGCGTTCCTCAAGTCCCAGACGCTTAATCCTCCGCCCAACTGTGTCCGGTTCAGCAACATGGAGGCGCTTGTTAGCTCACACGCCGCGGTGCTCGGCCATCCGGCGGACGAGATCCGGCACGGTGCCCTCGGCGCAGAGACGCTCATCACGACGTGGCGGGCGCGTGACCTTGGATGCGCCGACCTCGAGTACCGGGCCGAAACCCGCCAGGCCGACGGCTCGTATAAACTCACGAGCTTCACGCAGGCTGTGAGCCTCGAAATCGGGGAGCCGAGCGCGGGTCTGCTCAACCCGGGGACCGGCTACCGGGAAGTTTCTCCGTCCGAGTGGGAGAAGGCCGGGATGCGGATAGCCGGCGTGACCCACTACCCCACCTGGCAGGTCAAGCGCTGGGCGCAGTTGGACAGGCAATACGACCAGGCGCACGGGGGTTAGCGAACCGCCCCTTGTCCTCCCCTGGACTTACCGGCGTGGGTATTTCCGGTCGAGGGCAAGATTCAGATCGAGGACGTTGACTTCCGGCTCGCCGAGAAATCCCAGTTCGCGCCGCGTCGCTTTCTGATGAATGAGGGCGATGACCTGGCGCACGGAAGCGCCTCGCGCATGGGCGACGCGCGGCGCCTGCGCCTCCGCGGAAGCGACGCTGATATCGGGGTCGAGCCCGCTGGCCGACGTAGTGAGCAAGTCAGCGGGGATGGGGCCGGAATAGCGCGGATTGTCTTTGCGAAACTTCGCGACCGCGGCTTTCACGCGGTCCATGAGCACTCGGCTGACCGGGCCGAGGTTCGAGGCGGCGGAATCGCTCGCATCGTAGTTGCACGCCGAGGGGCGAGGATGAAAATCCCACGGCTCGGTGAAATTCTGGCCGATGAGCGACGAGCCGACAACCTGCCCCGAAACCTTTATTAGGCTGCCATTCGCTTGCCAGCGGAAGAGCTCCTGGCAAAGTCCGGTGACCACGCCCGGATAAATCAGTCCCGTCAGCACGGTAAAGAACAAGGTCACGCGAAAAGCCGGCGCGATTTGCCGCCACATCGATTTTTCTCCTCGAACGTCCCAGCGTTGCCGTCCGGCGCCGATCGAAGCGCGGCGCTCGAGCCGCATCATGCCAGGTGAAGCAGTCCCAGAATCCTGTCAATCAGCCATATGCCCGGAAACGGCGCGATCAGCCCTCCCACGCCGTAAATCCACAGATTGCGCCGCAGCATGGCCGCAGCGCTTTGCGGTTTGTACGCCACTCCGCGCAAAGCCAGCGGCACGAGCGCGATGATAATCAAGGCGTTGAAAATCACCGCGGCGAGCACCGCGCTCTCGGGCGAGTGCAGGTGCATGATGTTCAATCGGTTCAATTCCGGATAAGTCGCCGCGAACATGGCGGGAATGATGGCGAAGTATTTCGAAACATCGTTCATCATGGAAAAAGTGGTGAGCGCGCCGCGCGTGATGAGCAATTGCTTTCCGATGGCGACAACCTCGATGAGCTTGGTGGGGTTGCTGTCGAGGTCCACCATGTTGCCCGCTTCTTTCGCGGCCATCGTGCCGGTGTTCATGGCCACGCCGACGTCCGATTGCGCGAGCGCCGGCGCGTCATTCGTGCCGTCGCCGGTCATCGCGACCAGGCGTCCATCCGCCTGTTCTTTTCGGATGTATTCGAGCTTGTCTTTGGGCGTCGCCTGGGCGAGAAAATCATCAACGCCGGCTTCCTGCGCGATCGCCGCGGCTGTCAGCGGATTATCCCCGGTCACCATCACGGAGCGAATGCCCATCGCGCGAAGCTGCGCGAGCCGCTCCTTCATTCCGCCTTTCACGATGTCTTTCAAATGAATCGTGCCCAGCACGCGCGCCCCTTCCGCCACCGCGAGCGGCGTGCCGCCGGCCCGGCCGATCCGGTCGGAAGCCTCCTCGATGCCTTTCGGAACGCTCCCGCCCTGTTCCTTCACGAACTTGATGATGGCGTCCGTTGCGCCTTTGCGCAGGCGCCTGCCGTCCAGATCCACTCCGCTCATGCGCGTGTAGGCGGAAAAGGGAATGAAGGTTGCGTTCATCTCGGAAATGTCCCGGCCGCGCAACTGGAATTGCTGTTTCGCGAGGATGACGATGGAGCGTCCTTCCGGCGTCTCATCTGCCAGGCTTGCGAGCTGCGCCGCATCCGCCAGTTCGTGCGCGTCCACTCCTTCGGCCGGAATGAATTCCACCGCTTGCCGGTTGCCGAGAGTGATGGTTCCTGTTTTATCGAGCAGAAGCGTCGTCACGTCCCCCGCCGCTTCGACGGCTTTGCCGCTCATTGCGAGCACGTTGTGCTGCATCACGCGATCCATGCCTGCAATCCCGATCGCCGAAAGCAGGCCGCCGATGGTGGTGGGAATCAGGCAGACGAGCAGCGAAACGAGCACGGCGACGCTCGGAACAGATCCCGCTTTCGCCGCCCGGACGGCATACGCGGCGTAGGGCTCGAGCGTGACGACCGCAAGCAGGAAAATCAGCGTCATGCCCGCAATCAGGATGTTGAGCGCGACCTCGTTCGGAGTTTTCTGCCGCGCCGCGCCTTCGACGAGGGCAATCATGCGGTCGAGGAACGTTTCGCCCGGGTTCGAAGTGATCTTGATCTTGACGTGGTCGGAGAGCACTTTCGTTCCGCCGGTTACGGCGCTGCGATCGCCGCCCGATTCGCGGATGACCGGAGCGCTCTCACCCGTAATCACCGACTCGTCCACGGTCGCGATGCCCTCGATGACTTCGCCGTCGCCCGGAATCACGTCGCCCGCCTCGCAAAACACGACGTCCCCGGCGCGCAAATCGGAGGACACGCAAGTATCCGTCTTTCCGTTGGGCAGCAATTTTTTGGCGATGGAGTCCGTCTTCGTCTTGCGCAGCGTATCCGCCTGCGCTTTTCCCCGCGCCTCCGCCATCGCTTCGGCGAAGTTCGCAAAGAGGACCGTGAACCAAAGCCACAGCGCGATCTGGATTTCAAAGCCGATGTTCGCCCTGCCGGTCGCGATGTTGCGGATCATGAAAAGCGTCGTCAGCGCCGCTCCGACTTCCACGACGAACATCACGGGATTTTTCAGCAGCTTTGCGGGATTGAGCTTGATGAACGACTGCTTCACCGCCCGCCCCGTCAGTTCGCGGTCGAAGAGGGGCCGCGAGCGCAGCGGCTTCTTCGGCATGAGCGCTGTGAGGTCGTCTTTCGGAGGCGCTGGAGACGCGGTCGTCATTGTCTTAGCTCCAAACCGGAAACACCAGCGACGCGAACAGCTTTCCTTTGATCATCATGAAGTATTCCACAATCGGCCCGAGCGAGAGCGCCGGGAAAAACGTCAGCGCTCCAACCACCAGGATCACGGCCACCAGCAGGCTGACGAAGAGCGCGCCGTCGGTGGGCAGCGTCCCGCTGGTCACCGGCACTTTCCTTTTCGCCGCCAGGCTTCCCGCCACCGCGAGCGCCGGCAAGATAAACAGGAAGCGCCCGATCAGCATTGCCAGGCCTTGCGTCAGGTTGAACCACGGCGTGTCCGCGTTGAGTCCGGCAAAGGCGCTGCCGTTGTTCTCGGAAGCGCTCGAATAGGCGTATAAAATCTCGCTGAAACCGTGCGGGCCTTCGTTCGCCACGTTCGCGACCGCCGGGCCGGGAGGGTTCCAGTAGCTTTTCGGCTTGAACCGCGCTTCGAGCGTGACGGCGGAAAACACGAGGATCGAAAAGGCCGTGGCGATGACGGCAATCATCGCCATCTTCACTTCTTTCTGCTCGATCTTTTTTCCAAGATATTCGGGCGTCCGTCCCACCATCAGCCCGGCGATGAAGACGCCGACGATCGCGTAGAGCAAAATTCCGTAGAGCCCGGAGCCAACACCGCCGAAAATCACTTCGTCGGTTTCCATGTTGAAGAGCGGAACCAATCCGCCGAGCGGCGTGAAGCTGTCATGCATGCTGTTGACGCTGCCGTTCGACGCGTCGGTGGTGGCCGAGGCCCAAAGAGTTGAGCCCGCGATTCCGAAGCGGACTTCTTTCCCTTCCATGTTTCCGCCCGGCTGGGTCCGGGTGGGCGTGGATTCAATGCCTAAGCGTGCGAGAGCCGGATTTCCGCGTTGCTCCGCCCAAGTGCAGATGAGCGCGCCTGCAAGAAACACCACGGACATCGCAGAGAAGAGCGCCCACCCCTGCCGCGTATCGCCCACCATCTTGCCGAACGTATAAGTGAGTCCCGAGGAGATCGCAAGGATCGCGAGGAGTTCCACGAAGTTGGTGAGCGGGGTGGGGTTTTCAAAAGGGTGCGCGGAGTTTTGATTGAAAAACCCGCCCCCGTTCGTGCCGAGCATCTTGATTGCTTCCTGCGAGGCGACCGGCCCGACGGCAATCGTCTGCGCAGGCCCTTCGAGCGTTTTTGCGTGGATATACCCTTGGAGTGTTTGCGGCACGCCCCGCGCGCAAAGGAAAAGAGCGAAGACGAACGAGAGCGGCAGAAGAACGTAGACCGTGCCGCGGGTGAGGTCCACCCAAAAGTTGCCGATCGTATTCATCTGCTTCCGCGCAAAGCCGCGGATCACGGCGATGGCGACGGCGATACCGGCGGCGGCGGAAACAAAATTCTGCACGGTCAGCGCGGCCATCTGCGTGAAGTAGCTCATCGTCGTTTCGCCGCCGTAAGCCTGCCAGTTCGTGTTGGTTATGTAACTCACCGCTGTTCCGAAGGCCAGGTCCGGAGTCATCGGCGTATGATTTGCCGGCGCATGTTTTGTGCCAAATCCCATCGGGTTGAAGGGCAGAAATCCCTGGAGGCGCTGGAGCACGTAAACGAAAAGAAAGCAGACGAGGCTGAACGCAAGCACCGAGGCGGCGTATTGCGTCCAACGCTGCTCCGCGCTCTCGCGGATGCCGCACACGCGGTACGTCAGCCGTTCGAGAGGACGCAGGACGGGATGGAGGAACGTTCGCCGCCCTTCGTAGACGTTCGCCATGTAGAGCCCGAGCGGCTTCGTGATCGCAAGCAGGATGAGGAAGTAAACCAAAATGTAGAGTACGTCGGCGAAAGTCATGCGCGTCTCCTCAGAAGCGCTCCGGACGCAGGAGCGCATACACCAGGTAAACCAACAAACCCGCGGCGACAATTCCGGAAATGATATATTCCATCGCTCAAACCTCCCAGCCCGCGCGCACTCAGAGCTTTTCGCTCGCCTTGGTGAAAAGCCAAAGCGCCAGGAAAGAAGCAACGGCAATCAGCATGTAGAAAAGATCGAGCACTGCCGCTTCATCTCCCTCCGGCCCAGGAATACTGCCGTCGCGGGCTTCGTTCACGGGGTCCACCCGCGCCTGGAAGCTTACACTTCATTCAAGGGCTCGCGGAAACGGGTCGCGATTCCACTCGAAGGGACTTTAATCGTCCGCGCGTAAACGAGGCATAAACAATTCGTAAATTATTCTTTATCTCTCCGCGGCCACTTGGAGCCTGTAACCCACGCGGGGCACAGTGAGGAGGCAGCGAGGTTCAGATGGGTTTTCTTCGATTTTCTTGCGAAGGCGGTTCACGAAGACGCGCAGATACTCCACTTCGCCGCCATAATCCGGCCCCCAGACGGTTTGCAGGAGCTTGGCATGCGGGACGGGCGAATTGGCGTGGGCGGCGAGATAGCGGAGGACATCCAATTCTTTTGGCGTCAGCGGAAGCTCTTTTCCGTTCTTTCGAATCCGGCGCGAAGTGAAATCCACTTCGGCCGCTCCGAGCGCCAGCACGCCCGTGAAATCCTCGGTGAGCGAGGGTGCGCGGCGAAGTGCGGCGCGGATTCTCGCGAGCAGCTCCGGCGTGCCGAATGGCTTCGTCACGTAATCGTCGGCGCCCGCGTCGAGCGCTTCCACTTTATCGCGCTCCGCGTTCCGCACCGTCAGCACGATGATTGGAATTTCACTCGACGCACGGATCAGCCGGCAGGCCTCAAGTCCACCCATGCCCGGCATGTTGATGTCGAGGAGCACAAGGTCCTGCATCGCGCCGCGCAGCGTCTCGAGGGCTTCTTCTCCGCTCCGCGCGTCGCTCACCACGTAGCCGTGCGCGACGAGCGTCATGCGCATCACCCGCCGGATTTGCGGATCGTCGTCAACCACCAGGACTCGGGCATTGCTCATAGCGGGGCGTCCGATCCGGCCTTCGGAAGCGTAAAAATGAATTCCGCTCCGGCGCCCGGCCGGCTTTCCACCCAGATTTTTCCTCCGTGCGCCCGCACGATTTCGCGCGCGATAGCGAGGCCCATTCCCGTCCCGGGAATCAAGTCGCGATGTCTCCGGCAGCGATAGAATTTGTCGAAGAGGCGGCTTTGCTCTTCGAGCTCGATTCCAGGGCCGCGGTCCGCCACGCTGATGGCAACGAAGCCGTGAACGCCGCGCGCGCGGATGGCGAAGGGCGAGCCCGGCGGCGTATAGCGAAGCGCGTTGTTGACCAACTGCCAGAGCACAATGCCGGCGAGCTCCGCATCCGCATTGACGGCGGGCAAGTCCTCGGGGACATTCACCTCCACGCTCCGTCCTTCCATCGCATCTCGAAGTTTTTCAAGCGCCGGCTGGATGAGGCTGGCCGGGGCATGCGGGCTCGTTTCGAGCTGCACTTTTCCAGCCTCGATGCGCGCACGCCGAATGGCCTCGCTCACGATCGAGCTCAGCCGGTCCGTCTGCTCGTCCACGAGGCGCAGAAGCTCTTCGTGCGCGGCGGTTAAGGTTCCATCGGCGAGCATGGAAGTCACGGCCGCTTTGATCGGAGTGAGCGGCGTTTTGAACTCGTGGGCGAGCGCGTCGAGCAGCGCAGATTTCAGCTCCTCGCTCTGCCGCACGGCTTCTGCATTGCTCGCGGTTTCCTGGGCGCGCGCGCGTTCGAGCGCAATCGCCGCGAGATTTCCAATCGAATGGAGCGCGGTTTCAGAAACGCCGGCGCCTTCAATCGCCAGGCTGCCGATCGGCTCGCCGCCGAGGCGTATCGGGATGGTCAGTGCGCCCGCTTCCCGCGAGACGCTCCCTAGCATGGCCGCGTCGCGCAGCTTCGATTCATCCGCGGGAACGTCTTCCGGCCCGGCCCGGTAAACGCGGTTCGACGCGCGGTCGTAAAAGGCCACGCCGCGCAACTCGAACGCCCGGGCGACCTGATGCGCAATTTGTTTTGCCGGCTCCGAGGCGCCGTCCACCAGCAGCAGGCTGCGGCTCAGCGCGTAGAGCCGCTCCAGTTCGTGCTGCCGCAGGATCGCCTGCTCGGCCCGCTGCTTCGCTTTCGAGGAAAGCTCGCTCGCAATCACCGAGGTCGCGAGGAACGCGATGACCGCGACCCAGTTTTCGGGTTCGCCGATCGTCCGGCGCCCCGCCAAAGGCAAAAGGAAATTCAGACCGATCAGCGCGGAAATCGAGGCGACGATTGCTTCCGCCAGTCCCCACGCCGTCGCAATTCCGAGAACCACCAGTAGATAAGTCAGCGCCGCCGTCGTCGTGTCGACGCGAATCCCTCTTGAGAAAACAAGGGTCACGCCCGCGACGAATCCAAGCGCGCCGAGCATCCGCCAGAGCCTCGGAAACGGGAAGTCTTCCGCGTGTTGCGTGCCGTCTCCCGGCTCGAATGAATGCATGCGCCGGCTTCCGCCCGCCGGCGCGAAGTTCCCGTTTTCTAGCGGCTGCTTGGAGCTTGCCATTCGCTCATTCCATGGATAAACGCGCCTGCCGGTCGCCCGGCGGCCGGCAAAATCGCATCTTCTATTCTACCGCTCGACCACGGTCTCACACCACGTCCAGCGCGCCCGTTCATTCCTTGAGCGCGGCTTGATAAGCTTTAAGCAGCGATTGTTTCTCCTTCTCCCAGTTTAATTGCTCCTCGATGCGTTTGCGTCCGCGCGCCCCCAATTCCCGGCGCATTCCTTCCGAATCGAGCAGGCGGAGAACCTGGTCGGCGAAATCCACGGGATCGTTCGGCTTCGCGTAGAGCGCGGCATCGCCCGCAAGGCGCCGCCCCTCGACCAAATCAAAAAGCACCACCGGACGCGCGTAAGCCATGGACTCGAGAATTTTGTTCATCGTGGACTTATCATTCATCGGTGTTTTCGGATCGGGCGCGACCGAAACATCCGCGGTTGAAAGATATCCGGCAAGAGCGTCGCCATAAAGGCGGCCGGCGAATCGGGTGAAGGGTTCAAGCCCTTTCGCTTTCGCGGCGCGCGTGATCGCCGGAAACTCCGGCCCGTCGCCGACAAAAGCGAAAAGAACGTCCTGCCGCCCGCGTTCCTTTACGATGTATTCAATGGAATCGAGCAGATGTTCGAGTCCATCCTGCTTCGCCATAATTCCCAAATACAAGACCATGAATTTCCGGTTCTGCTTCAGTTCCAGCCGCGGCCGGCCTGGGCGGATTCGCGCTATCTCCGGGCAGCTTCGCACGATGAAGACCGCTTCCGGCGGCATCTTGCCGCGCGTCAGTGCAATTTCCTTGAATGATTCGTTCGTCGCAATCGAGACATCCGCGGCGCGAAACGTCATGCGCTCAGCCAGGCAAATCAGGCGATAGATGAGTCCTCGCTTGCCGAACTTTGATTCGAAAAGCTCGGGATTCAAGTCATGATGGTCGAAGACGAATCGGACTCCAAACAACTTATAGAAAAGCGCGACGAGAAAAATCGTATCCGGAGGATTGCAGGCCTGGAGCACGCGGAAGCGAGTGCGGAAGTAAATCTTCAGCGCCAGCCAGAATTCCACTGCGATCGCCCATGGATATTCAATGAAGTATCCGAGCGTGCCGGAGGCTTCCCAAAGGGCATGACGATAGATTTCCACGCCTTCGAGCGTTTCTTGGCTCTTCTCAAATCCGCGGCCTTTCGGGCAAATCACCGAAACGCGGTAGCCGGCTTCCGCGAGCGCGCGAGCTTCCTGCCACACGCGCCGGTCGAAAGGCACGGGAAGATTTTCAACGATGATGCAAACGGCGATTCCCTGCGATTTCACAATGTTTCGGATTACCCTCCGCTCTTTTGGCGGCGCAGCCAAAGCTCGAAGTTGACGAGCGCCCAAAGCTGCTTTGAACGGTCGCGCACACCCTCCAGATGCTCCCGGACGGACCGTTCCATATTGCTCGAGTTGAAGTAATCCCTCGACCGCGCCTGCGGCGAAAGGACGAGGTCTTTGACAAAGGATTGAAGCGAATTTCTGAACCACAATCCGGCCGGGACCGTAAAGCCCACTTTCCTCCGGCGAATCGTTTCCGCGGGCAACAGAGGTTTGAACGCCTGCTTTAGCAGGGTCTTTGTGCGGAAGGCGCCGGCCAGCAAGCGGCCCGGAATGCGCGCGGCGAGTTCGACCATCTTGTGATCGAGGAAAGGGACGCGCTCCTCGATCGAAGCGGCCATGGTCATCTGATCGCCGCGCAATAGCAAATTATCGGGCAGCCAGATTTTGAGGTCGGCGTAAAGCATCCGTTTGAGGGGCGAGCGCTGGCGCACCTGGTCAAGAACCTTCGCAAAAACGTGCGCGGGATGGGCCACGTCCACCTGCTCGAGAAACGCGGGAGCAAACAGGCTTTCACGTTCCTCCCGCGAAAACGAGGCGAACCAAGTGGCGGAGCGTTCGGCTTCATCGGCGATGGAAAGCGCCTCAAGCGCGATCTTGGCGCGCCGCTGACGGTAGGGAAGCCAGCGAATGATGGCGCGTGTCGCTTCCTTCGGGAGCGCGGAAACAAGGCCGGCGAGGCGATCGGCCGCGTATTTTGGATAGCCGGCAAAAAGCTCGTCGCCGCCCTCGCCCGCAAGCACCACTTTCACGCTTTCGGCGGCGCGCTTCGACATCCTGTAAAGCGCGACGTCCGCCGGCTCGGCGACCGGCTCATCGCGAAAAGCGACCAGCCGTTCGAGGTCTTCGGCGAGGTCCCGGGCGTGCACGATGATTTCCGTGTGTTCGGTAGCGAACTTGCGGGCAATTTCCGCGGCGTAAGGCAGCTCGCTGAATTCCCGCTCCTTGAAGCCCACCGAAAAAGTTCGAAGCGGTTTCGCGCCGAGCTCCGCCATCAGGGCGACAATGGCTGAAGAGTCCACGCCACCGCTCAAAAAAGCGCCGAGCGGCACATCGGCAATCAGTCGCAAACGGACCGATTCGCGCAGCATCTCGACTACCTGCCCGCCGTAATCTTCTGCGGAAAGCGGCGCCGTATCCTCGGGCGGAATGGACCAATAAGGCGCGATTTGCAGCCCTTTGGCGTCCGCGAGCAGATAGTGCGCGGGAAGGAGCTTCTCGACGCCGCGATAGAAGGTTCCGGGCGCGGGCACGTAGCGGAAGCCGAAAAAGTCGTAAACGGCTTGCGGATCGATTTCGACCGAGTTCGTGCTGAGAGCGCGCAAGGCACGCAACTCCGAGGCGAAGGTGATTCGTCCCCGCTCGAGGCGGTAGAACAGAGGCTTGATGCCGATGCGGTCGCGCGCGAGGAGCAAGCGGCGCGCCCGCCGGTCCCATAGCCCAAACGCAAACATTCCGCGCAGCCGCTCGAGGCATTTCACCCCGTATTCTTCATAACCGTGCAGGATGGTTTCAGTATCGGAGGAGGTGCGAAAGCGATGGCCGCGCGCTTCAAGCTCGGTGCGAAGTTCCTGATAGTTGTAAATTTCTCCGTTGAAGGTGATCCAGACGGATTCGTCTTCATTGGCAATCGGCTGATGGCCGCCCGCGAGATCAATGATGCTGAGCCGGCGATTGCCTAACCCGAGGCCTTCGTCGACATAAAATCCTTCATCGTCCGGCCCGCGATGGGCCATCGCGTGCGCCGCCTTCTGGAGCGCGGCGCGCTCCGCGGGCGCGTTCGATTCGTAATTGAAGATGCCGCAAATGCCGCACATGTCTTGACGGATGGATCGAGCGATTCGCCGGTCTTTGATTGTGGTGCCTTCGCAGGCCGCCGCTAAGGAATCACCTTCTCGCGCAATCGCTCAATGATTCATTTTTCCTCGCTCGGGGTCAATCGAATAGGCGACCAGCGTTTCCGGCCAGAACGTCACCCTCACACCGGCGATGCGGCTCGAGGGGAAAAGTTCGCGCAAGGCGCGCCGCGAAAGGAGCGCCAGCGCCTGCACCTGCCCCTTCGGAATGGATCCTCCGAGCCAGCGATTGTACGAACGCTGCGCTTCAATCGGCAGAAATTGAATGAATGGAAGATGATAATGCGCCTCGAACGGGAACCAGTAATTCGGAGTGGTGATAAACCAGCTTCGTCCGACGCGCATGATTTCCCTCGCAAACCGCTCCTGCTGCGCCGGCCCGGTCAGATGCTCGATGACGGCGTTCGAAAAGACGAGGTCAAAAGATTTGTCGGGGAAAGGAAGCGCGCAGCCATCGAACATTGCGAACTGCGCCTGGGGATAGGAGCGGCGCGCTTCAACGATCTGGCGCAAATCAATTCCGCCGCCGACAATCCGCGAGGGAAACGGGTAATTGTCTTCAAAGGTATAGCCCGTGAACGTGACGCCGCTCGCGCCGACGTCGAGCACACGATCTTCCGGCCTGGGTTTGAAAATACGGCCGAGCAAATCGAATTTCTTCAGCCTGGAGCGCCGGCTCATGCTCCGCAAGGCGTCTTTATAGAAGGAAACGCTCATAGCTCAAGGCGTCATTGGATATTCCTGCTCGAGGCCGGACGCCTGCGCGAAGCTCGGCGACCGGGCCGCGTCCGGCCTTTTGCGGCCACGCGGCGTTCGGATGCGACATGCCCGCGCCGGGCGAGCAGATCCATGACCTTGCTGACGCTTTCTTCGAGCGACTCGCGGTCCGTGTGCAAAACAAGGTCGGGGTTGAGCGGTTCTTCGTAAGGGTCGGAGACGCCGGTGAAGTGCGCAAGCTCGCCGGCGAGCGCTTTGCGATACATGCCTTTGACGTCTCTTTCCTTGCAGACCTCGAGCGGGCAATGGACAAAGATTTCCGCGAACGAGTCGATCTGACGGCGAAGTTCATCTCGCACGGAGCGATAGGGAGAAATGGCCGCGGCGAGTGCGATCACGCCGTTGCGCGTCAGCAGATGGCAGACGAAACCGATGCGGCGAATGTTCTCATCGCGATCTTCCTTGCTGAATCCGAGGCCTTTGGTCAGCCTTTGGCGCACGATATCGCCATCGAGCAGCTCGGCCCTTTTGCCCGCCCGCTGCAATCGCTCGAAAACCTGTCGCGAGACGGTCGTTTTTCCCGAACACGGGAGGCCCGTAAACCAAAGGGTTATTCCCTGATTCCGCTTATTTCCGCGGCCGGTTTTCATCAGGCGATCTCCTTTTGCAAAGTTCATCATCCCCGGCCCGGCGCACCGTGACTCTGCGGCCGGATCACGCGCTTATAAACGGCAAGAATTTTCCTGGCCGTTGCTTCCATCGAATAGGACGCGAGGCGTCCGCGGCCCGAACTGCGCTCTCCACTGCGGCAGATGGCGATCATCTTTTCGGCAATCGCCTGCGGGTCGCGCGGGACGAGGAAATTGCCGTCGCTCTCGAAGATGATGTCGGGAGCATCGCCGACGTTCACGCTGAGGACGGGCAATCCCACGGCCATCGCTTCCTTGGTCACGAGCGGTCCGCCTTCCATGAGCGACGCCATAACCAGCGTGTCGGCGGCATTCATATAGAGCGGCATCTGCCCGTGCGGCTTTCCGCGCGCATGGAGAATCTGGAGCTTGGGGATTTCCTTTCGCGCCCGCTCCACAGCGTCTGCAATGAGGTCGAAGCGCTTGCGCTGCTCTTCAGGATTATAGGCGAAGAGTACGAATTTCGCCGCAGGATCGAGTCCGAGAATTCGGCGCGCTTCAAGGCGGTCCATGGGATGGAACAATTCAAGATCAATGCCGCAGGGAATGACCTCCGCGGATTCAAGCCGCAGCTTCCGCCTCATCTCGCGGCTTTGGACGATCACCGCGGAAGCGAGCGGCGCGAGAAGCAAGCTCGAGGCCTGAAAAAGCCTTCCCATCGGTGTGATGCTCCCATCGCGCCGCGGCTGGCCGAGAACGTCATCACCGTGGAAAGTGACGACCAGCGGGCGCGTGATTTCGCACCGCGCGACGCAGCCCGATAAGCCGAAATGCGCATGAACGAGGTCGTAGCTTCCCGAACGCAATCGCCGCCACAATTCCGGAATAGCGCGGTAGTAATTCCGCTTCGAAGCGCGCCCGTTGATGAAGAGCACGTCGTAATCCACGCCCAAGGGACGCAGCGATTCCAATTGGTCTTGAACGAAGCTGCCGAAACCGGGGTCGGCTTCGTTCGGCCACATATTGGTGACCGCGAGGACGCGGAAAGGGGTGGCCTCGCCGCTGGCGGGCCGCATTTTCGCGATAGGTGAGGGCGTCAAGCTCTTAGGGAAGCGCGTCTGCGCCCGCACGGACAGCCCCGGCTCGGTCGGTCACGGGCTGGTAGCCTAAAGCGCGCATGGCAGGAGCCCATGCCGACTCGATGGCCGCCACGGATTGCCCCTCCAAGAAGCGCTTCCAGTCGCCCGCGTCTGCCGTGCGCACGAATGGTTTGTCGGCCCTGCTTCTGCGGGTCGTTTTCCAAAGCCGCCACTGCGCCTTTTCCAAACTCCGCATGCGGTCCGCGGAACTCATCTCCACAGCACGGGCGAGCCGCTCTGGGGTGACACGGACGCGCAGAAAGTCAGCCGCGCGAGCCAGCTCGTGCTGCGTATCCTTGAGAAGGTCCTCGTATCGCAAGAGCAGGAAATCATAAGTGCCTTGCCGCATCTTCACCCAGCCCCTAACGTGATCCGCCCAGGGTCCGATCAACCTCCCATCGGGTTGCTCCGCTCCCACGAAGAGGCGGACGTATTGGTCGATAGAAAACCCCTCGGCTAGATCCCGGGACTTCACATGAAAGTGATAGTACGAAACCGCCACGTCCCGGGGGTCGCGGACAATGTAGATTACCCTTGGGTATCGCGCGAAGAAGCCCTCATGACTCTTCAGGATGCGGGGCCTGGGCGCGCGTAGCAGCACTCTGTCGCAGTGCAGGTCAGTGAAAGGTAGCAGGGACTCCACGTTTGCGAACGTCACAGGAGTGTCCGTGTGGATCATATTGCCAATCAGGAATCGGAGCCAAGTGTTCCCGGACCTGGGGTATGAGACCAGAAAAACGTCGTCAGGCAGGATGGTCATATTGCGCTCTGCCCACTCTCTTCCCAACAGGATTCGGCCCGCCGTCGCAACCTTGTGGCGCATGCCCCGCACCGCCTTCCCCAATTCCATCCTTTTCGCTCCAGACAGACGCACCGACGCGAATCCATTATAGCGCGGGGCCGACAGCCGGGGAAGGCTGTACGTGGAAAGCGTGCCGCCTCGGAGGGTCCAGCGCTGCGTGCCAGGGACTCCCCGTCGCGGGTCATGCCCGATATTTTGGCCTTCGCGCTTTTGCGCGTCAAGGGCTTGCGAAAGCGCCTTTTTGTGGCATGCTAAGTCGAGGATGGCCGTGCCGCGCTTGGTCAAGGGAGTACTTCCGGTACGCGCACGTGAGGCTTTGCGCCGGCTCGCTGTTCGCGCCCGCATTCGCGGCAAACGGTTTCCCTTTGTCGTTTCGCCTTCGCACTCCCGGTCGGCGCTCGACTGCGTCGTCGCCTACAACAAGTACGGCGCCTATTGCGTGCCGATGTCCGCCTCGCGCAGTTTCGCGGCCCTGTACGTCCTTGCTGGGGATGTCTGGGAGGCCGCCACGCTGGATTTCATATCAAGTCACTGCAAGGGTGGAGACATCGTGCATGCCGGGGCTTTTTTTGGCGATTTCCTACCCGCTTTGGCTGGGGCGTTGGACACGGGCAGCAAGGTCTGGGCCTTTGAGCCCAACCCTGAGAGCCACCGCTGCGCGATGATCACGATGGAGCTCAACCAACTTACGGGCATCGAGCTGGAAAACGCGGCGCTGGGGGAAGAGCCGGGCTGGGGCGAACTGGTGACTCACGACCGCCGGAGGGGCGGGCTTGGCGGAAGGAGCACGATGGCGGGCGCCGGGTTGCGCGGCCAGCCAGCAAAGGGGAGTCGCACCGAGGCGGTCCGGATCGTCACGATTGACGGTCTCGTCCCTGAGCACCGGCGAGTTTCCCTGATCCATCTCGACGTGGAGGGTTACGAGGAGCGGGCCCTGCAAGGAGCTTTGCGCACGATCGAGAGGTGCCGACCGACCCTGCTCGTGGAGACAGCGCCCCGGGACGAGTGGACGTCCGAGCATTTGGGGCGGCTCGGCTACAGGGCGACCCACACTTTCAACCGCAACACCGTCCTGCGCCCGACGTAACGCCATCTCGGGCACTCGGGCCACCGGGCGCCCCATCGCTTGGCGCACCCAACGGCGCGCGCTCGGAGGGACTACTGTTTCTTCAGGACCTGTGAAAAGTTGAGGCCTGAAGTCGTAGGCAGCATGTAGATTTCCGAGCCGCCGTCCACGGGCGCAGCGTAAATGGGCGCCTGGGAGTTCTCGCTGGGCACCAGCTTCGCCCTGCACTCGCCGTTCGACAGGAGGGTAGTGGTGTACGTCCCGAAGTTGCTCGCGGAGCCGAACACGCCGTTGCTCATGAAGTCGTTCTCCGTGAGCTGGTAGTCGCCGACGCCGTCGAATTTGTAGTAGACGACACCATTGTTGATGTAGCCTCCGTCCTGCCCGAAAGTGTACCCTCCGTACTGGCCGGAAAGAACCGAGTCGTCGCACGATGTTATTTGCTGCTTTGTGAGGACGATGCTGACGTTGAAGTTCGACGTCGTCGGTAGCATGAACAGCTCGGAGCCGGAGCCCGCCGGGGAAGCCAAGATGGCTGACTCCCCGCCTTGGCTGGGCTGAAGGGAAATCTTGCACTCCCCGTTGGCCAGGGTCAGGGCAGTGTATGTTCCGTAGTTGGAATTCTGCTCGAATTTGCCGTTGGCCATCTCGTCGCCTTCAGTTATCTCGAAGTTCCCAGCCCCGTCGAAGTTGAAGAAGTAGACAAAGTTTACCTTTCCGCTATCTATTGACCCGAAGCCGTACCCCCCGTACGCCCCGGACAGAAGCGAGGTCGAGCATGCCGATGCCGCGCGGGCTGGCCTGGCCCAGTGGCTCATGGCCAACGCCGCAACGACTGCGGCTAGTGCTTAGTTGCGCAAGTTCGCGTAATAACGTTTGGGAGCTGTAGGATGAACCACAGTCTTTCTCCATTCAAAGGGGGCTGCCGTCAGATTATAGGCAGCCACGAACTGATCGATGGCCTTC
>JAKASG010000037.1 GCA_021828285.1 Acidobacteriota bacterium
CCGAACGCGGCTGTCCAAAATTGAAATTCGTGCAGTCGTTTGGTAGCATGGCGAAGACGGATCATTTTGATACCCGTCTGGAGTCGAATGTGATGCTGCTTTCATCACGTTTAGTCGGGATGATTGAGGAACATTCGAGCAAGCTGACCCCGGCCGCCGTCGAGGATTTGTGGACCAACCCGAAAACCCCTTCTTATCATTCGCTGTCGAAGGAAACGCTCAACGATCGAGTGTTTGACGCCTATCGC
The DNA here is from genome assembly GCA_021828285.1 of Acidobacteriota bacterium. Classification (GTDB taxonomy): domain Bacteria; phylum Acidobacteriota; class Terriglobia; order UBA7540; family UBA7540; genus JAKASG01. The sequence continues at coordinate 249 of JAKASG010000037.1, forward strand.
AATCTTGGCCAGTGGCTGACGGTGTTTTCAGATGACCGAATTGAATCGGCCTATCTTCTTCTCGCAATGAAGCGGCGGGAGGAAGGCGTGCCTTTGAGCGAGATGGTTTATGCGAGCATCCTTATTAAGTACCATTTGAGGAAATATATCAACGCTTCCGGTCTTACAAATTCCGCGGAGGACCTTTATCAGGAACAGGAACTTCAGCACCTCCTCGGACGCTTCTTCGACCAGTGCATTTACTACGCCGTGAAGGGATACGAAGAGGCGGTTCGGCGCGAGGCGCCGGAAGAAACGCGCGTCGCCCGCATCTGAAGGGTTGAGCGACGCTTGCGCGCAAAGATGCCCGGGGGCTGGCCCGATGATCGTCGGTACCGGAGTAGACATCGCCGAGACGAGCCGCATCGAAGCTGCCCTCGAGCGGCATGGCGAGCGCTTCTCGAAGCGAATTTTCACTCCCGCCGAAATCACTTACTGCGAAAAATTCAAGAAGAAGGGTGAGCGCTACGCCGCGCGCTTTGCTGCGAAAGAAGCGGCCTTCAAAGCCCTCGGAACCGGCTGGGGCAAAGGGATCCGCTGGACTGAAGTCGAAATCACTCACTTGCCGAGCGGGAAGCCCGAGCTCGAGCTGACGGGGCGCGCCCGCCAGGTGGCTGACTCTCTCGGCGTCACGAGCTCCGCCGTCTCTATTTCCCACGCCGACCGATATGTGGTAGCGCAGGTGATCCTTGAAAGCGACAGCTAATTGGTTATCGCTCGGATTCGCGGGCGTGCTTGCCCTGGCGTTGCCCCGGGCGTGCGTGGCGCGGAAGAAGGCGCGCTCACCGCAGTCCGGGCAGCCGGTGATTCTGAATCAGGCTGAAGCGCGCGCACTGCTCATCAAGACTCAAACGCCGGATTATCCTCCCATTGCGAAAGTCAACTACATCCAAGGCTCCGTGAAGCTCCAGCTTTTGGTCGGCAAGACGGGGAAGGTGGAAGCCGTGCATGTTCTCAAGGGCTTCCCGCTCCTTGCCGCCGCGGCCATCCCGGCGGTGCGCCATTGGCGCTATAAGCCTTTGATCAAAGGGTGCCGCCCCACGCCTTTCGTGACCATGGCGAGAGTCAATTTTTGGCTCGATGCCCAGCATATGTTTCTCTCTTCCGGCGGGAGTCAGGAGCTTGAAAACCTTCCCGCTCGGCCGATGCGCGACTTCGATCGGCAGGTCCATCCGCCGTATGCGCTCGGATTGGAACGCAACACTGGTTCCGCGCCGGTCGTGGAGCTGCGCGTGCTGGTGAGCGCCCAAGGCAGGGTCATTGATTCGAAACTCCTGCGAGGGAATGTCGCGGCTTTGAAGCGGGCGCGGAAAATCGTTCAAAGATTAAGATTTCATCCGGCCTATTGGGGGACGCTCGCAATTCCCTGGACGACCGACGTGAATGTGCCCATTGGAAGGCCTTTTGTCCACGCGCAGATGGAAAGTCAACTTCACCGGTAGTTTGTGGTATCTTTTGGCGGGTCTCGGGGTCATAATATCCCGAAGGGGAATTTGCGCCATGGAAGGCCTCGCGCGAAAGTCCGGAAGCACTCAATCGCGGGGGAATCCGAGACGAGCCATGAGGGGGCAAGCCCGATTGAAAGGCGGCGCACTTTTCTTCGGCGCGTTGTTCTGCGCCGCAATGGCGCAAGCGCGCTCCTTCCCTCCAGTCGCAGTATTCACTTACGCCGGAGGAACGGAAAACATCTCGGCGAATTGCGCGGGAAGGCTCGCCGTCACTTCATCGTCGCTGACCTTCACCTGTCCCGGCGGCTCCATCACGGCTCCATTTGGTGATATCAAGCTGATGCAGTTTCGCTCCGACTTGAGCAAGCCGGTGCGCAAATTGAAGCTCCACTGGAAGGTTCGGCCGGACTGGGTCGGAGGAAAGAAGAATCACCTTTTCACCATACTCTTCAGGGAATCCGGCAAAGTTCATCTGGTGGTTCTCGAAGCCCCTCCGGACGTCATGCGGCCCTATCTTGCAGAGATTGAGTTGAAGACCGGACGCCGCGTGGACGTCGAACGCCACACCGACTATTGACCTCCTTTGGCCCGCGCCGAACTTCGCGAGGACGATGACAAGCGTCGGAAGTTTTGTAATAATCTATCGGCGCATGGCCAGCAAAACGAAAACGAAGCCCAAGAGCCGGGCGAAAAAGCCGGCGAAACCGCGGGCGAAAAAACAGAATTACACTTCACCTGCGCGTGTCGGCAAGATCTTCGCCGCGCTCGATCGGCGTTTTCCCCAGGCGCAATGCGCGCTCAAGCATGGGAGCGCCTTCCAATTGCTGGTCGCCACGATTCTTTCCGCGCAGTGCACCGATGAGCGCGTCAATAAAGTGACGCCGGGGCTTTTCCAGAAATTTCCCGCGGCTCCGGATTTCGCTGCGCTTTCGCAGGAAGTTCTTGAGGCGGAGATCCGCTCGACGGGATTCTTCCGGAACAAAGCGAAAAACATTATTGCCGCTTCGAAGAAAATCGTCGAAGATTTCGGCGGAAACGTGCCGCGCACGATGGACTCCATGCTGACGCTTCCCGGCGTCGCGAGGAAGACCGCGAACGTGGTTCTCGGCACGGCGTTCGGCATTCCCACCGGCGTCGTGGTAGACACGCACGTTTTTCGAATCGCCCATCGCCTGAAATTATCGCGCGGAAAAACTCCGGAGAAAGTCGAGCAGGATTTGATGAAGCTCGTGCCCGAAGACCGCTGGATTTCCTTCGGTCATCAGGTGATCTGGTTCGGCAGGAAAATTTGCCAGGCGCGCAAACCGCTTTGCATCGAATGCCCCATCGAGGCGCTTTGCGACTCGCCGGATAAGACGGTGTGACCCCTATGTCATCGCGGCAATATTTCACTCGAATCGAAGAAATCCTCCAGCAGATTGCGCGGACTCAGCAGGCGGCGATCGAACGAGCCGGTCAGGTGATGGCGCAGAGCATCGAGGCGGATGGTCTGGTCTATCTCTTCGGTAGCGGCCATTCGGTGATTCCCGTGCTCGACGTATTTCCGCGCTACGGCAGTTTCGTGGGTTTTTGCCCCATTTATGATCCTCGCCTCATGTGGTTCAACGTGGTGGGCCCGGGCGGCGCGCGCGAACTGCTATGGCTCGAGCGGCAGGAGGGTTACGCGAAGAACATTCTCGTGAGCTACAAGCTCGAGCCGCGTGATTCCATCCTGGTCTATTCGCATGGCGGACTGAACGCTGCGCCGATCGAAGTCGCGATCGAGGCGAAAGCGCGCGGCGTGAAAGTCATCACGGTTTCTTCACACCAGAATGCTCGCCAGGCGCAAGCGACTCATTCGAGCGGTAGAATGCTTTCGGACGTCGCGGACATCGCGATTGATAATTGCGTCCCTCCCGAAGATGCGTTGGTCGGCGTCGAGGGAATTCGGGAGAAATTCGCGGCAGGCTCGACGGTGGCTGCGGTTACGATCGCGATGGCGCTTGTGGCGGAAGTCGGCGCGCGGCTGGTGAAGGACGGAGCGAAGCCGCCGACTTTCGTTTCGCCAAACGTCGGGCTCGAGCCCGGCCACAACCAGCGGGTTTTTGAGGAATACGCCCGGCGCGTTTCAAAGCGTGTGCCCTGAAAGATCCGCACGAAGAATGCGCCTCCCGTTTGCGGGCTTTCCCCCAGGTCAGCGATGAGCGGCAAAACCACACGGCGCGATTTTATGAAGGCCATCACGGCGGGCTCCATCGCGCCTTATGTTTCAAAGGACGAAGTCGCCCCCGTCACGGATCAGGCGCGCGAAAGCCAGGGAGAAGCGGCTCACCCGGCGCCCTCCGGAACGCCGTTCTTCCCCGTCGCCGTCTGGTACTGCGGCGGCAAAGTGCGCGCCCCGATGCTCGAGCCTGTGAACGCGTCGAGCGCCGGGCGTTGGGGAAAAGATTTGGACAAAATCAAGGCGGTGGGTTTCAACACCGTCAAGTGCTGGGTGGATTGGGCCACGGCCGAGCCGAAGCCGGGGCAATTCGACTTCAAGAATCTCAATCTGCTGATGCGGCTCGCGCAAGCGCGCGGCCTTCGTGTGATTGTGCAGGTTTACTCGGATTCCGCGCCCGATTGGGTGGGCGAGCGGCATCCGAGCGCCCGGTTTGTGGACCGCTCGGGCGCCGTCATCAACTCGCAGGCCGCGCCGGGATTCTGCATTGACGATGGCGCGGTTCGCGACGAATTCGTCAAGTTTCACCAAGCCTTGTCACAAGACGCCAACCGTTTTCCGGCGCTCTTCGGCTGGGACGTCTGGAGCGAACCGCATCTGGTGAATTGGGCTGAATTTCCTTATTTGAAAAGCCCCGAATTCTGCTATTGCCCGCACACGCAGGCGCGATTTCGCCGATGGCTCGAAGCGAAATATAAGACGCTCGATGCAGTCAACAAAGCGTGGTACCGCGGGTTTACGAGCTGGGATGCGGTGACTCCGCCGCGGTTTCCGACCATCCTTTCCTACACGGATTATCTCGACTGGCGGGCGTTCATCACCGATAAGCTGGCTGCGGATTTGAAGACGCGCGTTGAAGCGGTTCGCAGCGCCGACCACACGCATCCGATCACGAGCCACGCGTCAGGTCCGGGAATCTTCACCGATCCTCGGGACGGCTACGGCGAACCGGACGATTGGAAAATGGCAGAAAGCGCGGATTTTTTCGGCACGTCTCTATATCCGAAGCACGCGGAGATCGTTCATCCGATTTCCTATCATCATCTGTCCGCCGGGCTCGACTTCGAACGTTCGGCCGGCCACAGCTCGGGCAAAGGATTCTGGATCGGCGAACTGCAGGCCGGCCAGGGCGTGACGGGCATGCGCATCGCTGATCCTGTGACGTCGCAGGATGAAGCGTTCTGGATGTGGCAGGTGATCGCCCACGGAGCGCGGGAAATTGCGGTCTATGCCTGGTATCCCATGGATTCCGGCTACGAATCGAATGGATATGGCCTTATCAATCTGGATGGAACGCTGACAGATCGCTCAAAAGAGGCGGGCAAGGTTGCCCGGACGATCGCGCGCCATGCAGCCGAACTGGAGAGCGCCGAGCCGGCAAGCGCGCAGGTGGCGATCCTTTATAACCGTCTTTCTTACATGGTGGGCGGATCGGAGCCGTCACTCTCAAAGCTCGGCGATGCCGAGCGCGATTCGCTGCTCGGGCTGCACCGCGCTTTCTTTGACCGGCAGATTCCGGTAGATTTCGTGAGCGCCAAGGATATTCGCGACGGCCGCGTCAAGGCTTACAAGATTCTCTTTCTCCCCTATGCGGTGATGCTCGCGGAAGACGTCGCCGAAGGCGTGAAGCGTTACGTCGCGCAAGGCGGCGTTGCCGTGGCCGAAGCGCGCCCCGGCTGGAACAACGCGCGCGGCTTTGCAAGCGACGTCATTCCCGGCCTCGGACTTCGTGAAGTCTTTGGCGCGCGGGAGAAAATGATTCGGCCGTCAAAGAACCCGCAGTTGCGCGTCACGCCGTCAGCAGGCTTGCCGGGCCTTGAAGCCGGCCAAATGTTTTCGGGCTACGCTTTTGAAGAGGACCTCGTGCCCGAGCCGGGTGCGCACGTTTTGGCTCGATTCAGCGGCGGCGCGGCGGGAATGACCCTGAATCATTACGGCCGGGGCAAAGCGATTTGGATTGGATCGTTCCCCGCGCTTGCTTGCGAGCGAAACCGGGACGCGAGCGCAGCTCGCGCAATGCTCGCGCTCGCCGCGGCCGCAGGCGTGCGGCCGGAAGTTCGCGTCAGCGACAAAGGTACGAAAAAGATCGAAGTGCGGCGGCTCGTGAGCGCGAAGGAGCAATTGATTTTCACCTTCAACCACGCAGACCAGCCTGCTCGCACAGCGATTTCGATTCGATTGCCGTGGAAAGTGCGCGAGGCAAAGGATTGGGTAACGAACCAGCCGGTCGGCCTCAGCACGAACGGTCCGAATACGATTTTGAAAAAGTCGCTCGACGGCGGCGAAATTTGGATCGTCCGCCTGACGGCGGCTTGACAAAGAGCGCGCGAAATCTTGCGGCCTCCCCGCGACATTGGCCGCCCGCCTATTTCCGAGGATGGCTTGATATGAAACAACGTTCCCGCCGTGAAATTCTGAAGGAGCTGGGAATCGGCGCCGCGGTCATGTCCGCCCGTCCGAAGGATTCTCCGCAAGGAACTGTCTGGCCCGGGGCGCGGTCGAAGACATCAAGCGAAGCTTCCGCGCACGCCACGCTGATGGCGATTGCAGCGCATCCTGGCGATACGGTGTTTACCATGGCGGCGGCCGCAGGACGGCAGGTGAACGCGGGCGGACGCGGTGTGCTGTTCAGCCTCACGCACGGCGAACACGGCGATCCTGCCATTCCGCCCGCGGAATATGGCGCGATGCAGGTGGCCGCGACGGAAAAGGCCGCAAAAATTCTGGGAGCCGAAGCGCTCTTCCTTCCCTATCCCGATGGCGAGCTGCCCAACAATGAGGCAGTGCGTTTTCAGGTTTGCGACGCGATCCGGAAATACAAGCCCGACATCATCATTACCCACTGGAAAGGGAGCATGCACAAAGACCACCGCGCCTGCTACCACATCGTCGGCGACGCAATTTTCTATGCGGGTTTGCCCGGCATCAAGCGCGAGCTTCCTGCGCATTCGGTCTCTCAACTTTTGTTTGCGGAGAACTGGGAAGACGCCAAAGGCTTCAAGGATGATCTTTACCTCGATGTGACTCCGGTTTTTGCCCGCTGGGTTGAGGCGTGCGAAGCCTTCCCTATGTGGCGCGGTGAAACAGGCTTTGATTATGACGACTATTATAAGAGCCTGGCCGTGACGCGCGGCGCTCTCGCCCGAGTGGGGCAAAAGAGGAGCAACCGCTTCAAAGTTGCCGTCGCGCTCATGCTGGCGCCCAGTTGGCTTGCGCGGCCCGTTGAATCGCTGCCGTCGCCGTAAATCGCTCCATTCGGATTGATCTGGATCAGCGCCCTGACGGCAAGCCTTCGACCTTGCCGCGAAGGATGGTAATCGAAGCGCGGGGCAGATTGAAGAGCGCATCGGCGCCGCCCGCGAGCGTGCGTGAGAGCGGAGGGCCGTCTGGGTCCGGATGTCCCTCAGCGCCGTTCGAATGCCAATGGTATTGCTCTTGCCCGAAAGTGGTCATTGCGACCGGACCTGAGAAGAAGGCATTGCGGCCGTCATTCCCATCGTGGAAATTGATCCTTACGCGGTGCGCATTTTCCTGATCGCGATTCACCAGCATCAACCCCCACTCGCCATCCGGCCGCTCGGCGGCATAAACCGTCACCAAACGATTTCCGCTTCCATCGAGCGCATCGCAGGCCGCGCGGTAAAGCGGGTGCGGCTCGCCACCGGGTTTCACCCACTCGAGATTGATCAGGCGAGCAGCGAAATACTGCGAAGTGTATTGCTTGATTTTGAAGTCCGATCCCACGGTGAACATGCCGAACGTTCCCCAGCCATGGCAGCCGTGGAATAGGGGCCAGGGAAAGAATTGGTAATAATAGATCCCGCTGCCTCCTGCCGTGAGAAACGCTCCGGCATAATCCGCCAGCCAAAGCGCGCCGAACATCTCAACGAAGGATTGGTCCACGCCCCAGGAAAGATTGCTCTCCGTAATGATCTTGGGTATGTCCTCAGGCACACCGTCCTCGCGCCACACGTCAAGGATGTGGCTGACAATCTCCGGCTCGCGGTAAAGGTCGCTCCACGTGACCGTGCATGGGTCGAACGGGTAGTGCTCGAAGGACATGAAAGCGAGATCGGAAATCCGGCCGTGCGATTTCAGGTAATCGAGGAACCGGCCGAGCCAGGACGTGCGGCCTTCGGCATCCGGCCAGACTTTGATGTCTTCGTTCACGCCCTGGAAGATGGGCCCGCCGAGTTTCGCTTCGGGGACAAGACGATGAATCGCCGAGGCAAACTGCAAATAGAGCGCGGCGTAGTCTTCGGGCAAGATGTACTGGCCGTCAGGCTCTTCGCCCATCTCGACGTAGCCGACCGGATATTTCCTTCGGAAAAGATAAGCGACTTCCGCGGCGGCATCCCCCGGCGAGCCGTAAAGCATGGCGATCGGAACGATGGCGGGGACATTATTCGTTACGCCGCTCGTGAAGAAGAGATCGAAGCCGGTCTGGTCGCCCGAAGCTTTTCGCAAATCACTTGCCGCATGCCACGGGTCAATGGACGAGCAATACGTGGGCGTCTGGTTCTGGTCGGGAGAGTGCGTCATCAGATCCACAAACTCGCCGCCGCGCCCGGCCGTGCCGGCAAAAACTTCATGGATGGCGTAGCCCGCTGCGTTGCGAGGGTCATCAGCCCCGTGAGTGTCCGGAGTGTTCGACGAGCGCGTCATCAGCAACCGGAGAAAACGCGCTTTAATGGGTTCTGTCGAGAGCTTCAAGGTCACCGTTCCGCCGCGCCCGTTCTCGACCATTCCGCCGGGGAACGTATTCCATGAGCCATCCGTCGGTTTGTCCATCGCGTCCGCCCCGGTCCAATACTGGACTTCGTACCGGGTCGCATAAGGATTCGCCCAGGCGATGCGAACGGCGTTGATCTCTTCCGCCTTCTCGAGATCCATCACCACCCATTGCGGATGCAATGAATCATCTTCGCCGGTGAAACGGCGGGTCAGGTAGGGATTGCTTTTCCAATAGGTGTCCGGATCGCCGTCCGTCAAGCGCGAATATCCCTGGGTGGCGCCGCCGTTGCGAGTGGTGCCGCGATGGGGAAGAGGATAAGCGTAAGAATGGCGGAGGAATTCCGTCGGCTCGGCGCTGCCCGTGAAGTAGCCCTGTTGCCGCGCGGGGTCGCTCCATTTGCCGTTGTGATTCCAATGCCACGCAGCCATTTGCAGCTCAGTGTTCTGTCGGTAGGTCATGGATCCCCAGCCGGCGCTGAGGCACTCTTTGATGACAGGCTCAACGTAGAGCTGGTCCACAGTTCCGTGAGGACAACACTGGCCGCCCTGGGAAGTGGTGGCGCGAAGAATATCAATCGAAGTGCCGAGCGCCCGGTTCGGCCGGATGGTATTCGTTGATCGGCCGGCTCCCGCTTCGATGCGAACGGTCGCAACCTCCGAAGCGTGAGCGCCCATCTCCGGAGCCTGCCGGGCAAGGGCCCCGCGCGGCGTGACGGCGTAACCGGCTGTTGTCGCCGCTCCGATATTGACGAGAAATCGCCGCCGCGATATCCGGTTCGCGCCGGAAGCGTTGGGCTTCTCCATAGAGCCTAATTTTCATATCACTTGAGGCCTTCGGATGCAAGACTGAAAAATTCTAAATATCCTTCCTCGAGTGACCTCGAGTGACGAGTTGCGGCAGACCACTTGCGGGAGTATACTGCCGCTTATCTCGGGTGGTTCCGAGGTCTGAGCCGACAATTGGTCCGATTCCGTCTAGGGAGGTGAAATCATGAATCTGGTCGTTGGAGCATCCGGTTTGGTCGGAAGCGAGATTTGCGTGCAGCTCGCAAAAAAAGGCAAACCCATCAGAGCCCTCGTGAGGAGCACCACCGATCGCGCGAAGGTTTCGAGGCTCAAAGAGCTTGGTGCAAATCTTGCCTACGGCGACCTAAAAGACTCCGCGAGCCTCGCGGCGGCATGCGGCGGCGCAGCCACGGTGATCTCAACCGCGTCTTCCACGCTCTCGCGCCAGCCGGGCGATTCGATTGAGAGGGTTGACGCGCAGGGGCAATTGAATCTCCTGCAGGCGGCCCTGGCGGCAGGCGTCCGCCATTTTATTTACATTTCATTCCCCCCTGCGCCAGCCGACTTCGCCCTGCAGCGGGCCAAGCGCGCCGTGGAAAATGCGCTGAAGTCGGGCGGCATGGCCTACACGATTCTCCAGCCCACGTTTTTCACGGAAGTCTGGCTCAGTCCCGCCGTGGGATTCGATGCTGCGAACTCGACAGCCACGATTTATGGCTCCGGCCGGAACAAGATCAGTTGGATTTCGTTCGCGGACGTCGCCCGCTTTGCTGCGGAGTCCGTAGATAATCCGGCGGCTCGCAATGTTGTCGTCAAGCTCGGGGGACCGGACGCACTCAGCCCGCTCGAAGTGGTTGAGGTCGTCGAGAAGGCAAGCGGCCGCAAATTCGAGGTCACCCACGTGCCCGAAGATGCGCTGCGCGCGCAAGCCGCCTCAGCAACCGATTCTTTGCAGGAGGCCTTTGCAGGTCTCATGCTCTATTACGCCCATGGCGAATCGGTTGACATGACGCCGGCGTCAAAGATTTTCCCGGAGGCAGCGAAAGGACGGGCGAGCGTTCGGGATTTTGCGAAACTCCTGTCGAGCGCCCCCCCGGCGTGATGAAGCGGCGCTTCGTCCGAAGAGCATCGGGTTGGTGAATACCGAGTCCGACGGATTGCCGAGAAGGACGGGCGGACCTCAAAAAGAAGCATGCCGTCATTCAACCCTCAAGACTTCAGCGGGGCAAAAAATGATGCGCAAAAAATCCGTTCAGGCCTTTGCCCCGCGGTGACCCCAGGTCCAATAAAGTCCAAGGTAAGCGTAGTTTTCCGTCATGCCCGCAATGCTGTGGCCGTAAGCGAAGAGCAACTGAAATCCCGGATTGCGAAAATAGTAGTAACCGCCCGCATCCACCAGCGTGGAAGCCTGCGTCTGAGGCGTTGCATAACCTTCCCTGCCGTGATGGAACACTTCGGCCCCGAGCGTCCACTTCCTGCCGAAGTCGCGCTGAACCAGCCAGCCCGCGTATGCGAAATTGCGGTATGGCGATTGAGGAACCACCTCGACTCCCCCTCCGCCATAAGTGCTCCAGTGCCCCCCATCTTTTTGGATCCAAACCGGCAGTTTGTACCACACTTTGCGGACTCCAAGCCCTTTTAAATAACTGCCGGTGGGAAGCTCGACCATCGTGAACGTACCAATCATTGGCCGATGCTTTGTCTCCTTGAACCATTCGTACTTTGCGCCGACTTCTGTATCTGTCAGGCCGTAGGCGCTCGGTCCCACGCCTCCGGGCAAATAGGCTGGATTGTTCGACGGGATGACGGCGCCATGGGAACGGCGGCCCCGCAAGCAACGGACGCGCGGCCGCCATCATGCCCGCCAGGACGACGAGCGTTACCAGGCATCTCTTCACCCTTCCTCCTCGAAGAGTTCTTCAATCGCGCTATCGTTTTTCGAAATCGGTCTTCGATGGTAGGTTCTCAAACCCCCCGCGGCAACCTCCCGCAAGCAAAGAAATTCAGTCCGTCTGCGGATTCGAGCGGCCCGCTCGAACTCGGCAGCGTACGCCAGCGTAAAAAGCTCGAGCGGCGGCTTTCGATTATTCGTATAAAACAGTATTGAATCATATCTTCTAATTGACAACTATCGCATTATCCAGTATAAGGAGACTCTTTGGAGCGGTTTTTTATGGTTACGAACCGGCAAAAATCGGTTGCGCTGTTGGCGGCGCTCCTGGCAGCCGTATTCGCCTTTGGCCCATCGTCTCGCGCCCAGAGCCGAAGCTCAGTCGTCGGAACCGTGCTCGATCCGACGGGCGCGCCCGTGCCGCAAGCCGCCGTCGTCGTGAAAAACGCCGGAACAGGAATGGTTCGCCGAGCCCGGACGGACGCGGCCGGCCGGTACTCGATTATGGCGCTTCCTCCGGGACTTTACAGCCTGCGAGTTGCACGGCGGGGCTTTGAAACGGCCCAACGTACGGCCGTCCCGCTCGCGGTGGGCGAGCAAAAAGCTGTGAATTTTCAATTGAAGCTCGGCCCCATCGAGCAGCGTGTCACCGTGCGCGCGGAGCCGGCACTCGTCAGCGTCTCCACGACGGGCGCTTCGGGCATTGTCGGTGCGCGCGAAGTCAAGGACCTGCCGCTCAATGGCCGAAGTTACGATCAGTTGATGACGCTCGATCCCGGCGTCGTGAACTACACTTCGGAAAAGACCGGCGGCGTTGGCGTCTCGAACTCCGCCGTTGCCAATATGTTCGCCGTATCGGGACGGCGGCCGCAGGAAAATCTCTTTCTTTTGAACGGCGTCGAGTACACAGGCGAAGCAGAAATCAATTTGCAGCCCGGCGGAACGAGCGGGCAGCTTTTGGGCGTGGATGCGATCCGGGAATTCAACGTGCTGACGAATAACTACGGCGCTCAATACGGCAAAAGGCCGGGCGCGCAAGTCATCATTGACACCGAGTCGGGGACGAACCGCCTGCACGGCTCCCTCTATGAATATCTGCGGAACAGCGCGTTCGATGCGCGAAACTTTTTCGATTCCGGAAGCATTCCTCGCTTCGAGCGCAATCAATTCGGCGCGGCGCTGGGCGGGCCGGTCCAAAAGAACCGCACGTTTCTTTTCGGGAATTTCGAAGGCTTCCGCCAGCATTTGGGCTTGAGCGACGTGACGCTCGTGCCGGACGAGCAAGCTCGCCTCGGATTTCTTCCGGGCCCCGGCGGAACGCTTGACAACGTCGGAATCGCGGCAGGCGTTGCGCCGTTGCTCGCGTTGTGGCCCTCGGCGAACGGTCCCGAGTTGGGCGGAGGCATCGCGCTTGCCTATAGCCATCCCTTGCAGACGCTTCAGGAAAATTTCGGGACGGCGCGCCTCGACCATGAATTTACGGGACGTGATTCTTTGACCGGAGTCTATACGATTGACGATAGCTCGAGCGACACGCCGACCTCCAATCCCTTGAGCCTCGATTTGGAAAATCTCGGAGAGCAGGTGTTCAGCCTGGCGGAGACGCACATTTTTTCTCCGGCGGCCGTCAATACGGCCCGATTCGGTTTTTCCCGCGCGGCTTATTTTTATACGGGAAAGACATCGGCGAACGTGCCGGGCTTTATCGCCGGAAAGCCGGTCGGCGCGGTCGTGATCGGCGGAAGCGCGACGCCCAACTCACAGAGCCAGATTTCGCTTGCCGGTGACAACATCGGCAGCAATCTTTACGGCGCGCGAAATCTTTTCACCTATGAAGATAAGCTCTCCGCGACGCGCGGCGCGCATCAATTGAGCTTCGGCGTGTGGTTCGAGCGAGTTCAGGCGAACGACCGCTGGGCGCTCACGCAATACGGGCAAGCGGCGTTTTCCAATTTGACGAGCTTTCTCGAGGGGCAGGTGACAAATTTCAGCGCGATTCCCAACCCCACGCTGCTCGGCTGGAGATCGCTCGAGGGAGCGTTCTACGCGCAGGATGCAATGCGGCTGCGTCAAAATCTCACGCTGCGAGTCGGCTTGCGTGCGGAGCTCACGAACGGCTGGAACGAAGCCTTCGGGCGGGCGGCGAATTACGTTTTCAATGCGGCGGGCGTGATCGAAGCCGAGCCCCACGTGGGCCGCTCCGCCCTCGCGGCAAACCATGCCAAGTTGCTGCCTGAGCCTCGCGTGGGATTGGCATGGAGTCCGCCATGGCACAGTAAGACCGTGCTTCGAGCCGGCTTCGGCCTCTACGACGACCTGCAGGACGGCTTGAGTTACCGGCTCGACCAGAACGCGCCGTTCAACACGGCGTATTCCCTCACGGACATTCCGCTCACGTCCCTGCCGCTTGAGCCGGCCAGCCCGCCGCTTTCGGGAGCGAAAATTTCCCCCGGCGGCGTTCAGCCCAGCCTTTTCACGCCCACGGTCGAATCTTATTCGCTCACGCTCGAGCAGCAACTTACGTCCTCGACCGTCCTGCGCATCGGTTATGTGGGTTCGCACGCCTATCACGAAATAGTGAGCATTGACGCGAACGAGCCAACTCCGGTGATTTGTCCGGCGGCGCCCTGTCCGGCGGCTCTCGCCGCGGGCACGATTTATTATCCGAAGGGCGCTCCGCTGGCGAATCCTCTGCTTGCCAACACGTGGAGCTGGTTTTCGGAAGGAACCATCTCCTATAACGCATTGCGCGTTGATTTGAACCGCCGCTTTGCGCGCGGGCTTGAATTTCGCGGGGTTTACACATGGGCGAAGAGCCTGGACAACGGCGATACGCTCAACGGCAGCGCCGCTGCGAACGCTCCGGGGCTGGTGATGGACCCGGCGAATTTGTCGCTCGACTGGGGACCGTCCACGTTCGACACACGGCAGGCAGCGGTCCTCGACGGAAGCTGGAAGCTGCCGATCGGTCCAGGCGAGCCGGTCTTTGGCAAGCTCACCGGCTGGAGCGAGAAATTGCTCGGCGGATGGACGCTCGACGGCATCGAAACTCTCGAATCGGGATTTCCTTTTACTCCGCAGTTGAGCTTTAATCCCTCGAACAACGGCGACACGCGAAATCCGGACCGGCCCTCTTTCAACCCGCAATTGACCGGTCCCGTCATCCTCGGCAACCCGAACCGCTACTTCAACCCGAACACGTTCGCCATTCCGCCAAACGGAACGTATGGGAACGTGGGGCGCGATACGTTCACCGGGCCAGCCATCGCGACGCTCGATCTCGCGCTCCTCAAACGCACCCCGTTGACCGAAAAGTTGAGCGCACAGTTTCGCGCCGAATTTTTCAACCTTCTCAATCACCCGAATTTCAATACGCCCAACCTGATCGTCTTCACTTCGCCCGGAAGTTCTCCATCAAGCGCCGCAGGAATCATCACGGGCACGTCAACGTCCGCGCGCGAGATTCAATTCGCGTTAAAACTGATTTGGTAGGCCGGGGACGGCGCGCAACGCTCCTCGCCGTGTTCCACGCTTGACTTATGATTCTCGACCACCATAGAATTCCTCGCCATTAAATTCAGCGGAAATCGAAGGATTCCGTCACGGAGGGAGACGCACGATGAGCAAATTACGCTGGCTGGCTGCGCTGGCAATCATTCTTTCATTGAGCCCGGCAAGCGCGGTCAAGGCGCAGTCGCAGGACCCAGGCAAAAAGGAATCGAAAGCGGAGCAACAGGCGGAAACGAAGAAGCCGAAAGAGCGAACGGTTGTCACCGAACACACGATCACGATCAACGGCCAGCAAATTCCCTACAAAGCGACGGCCGGAACGATACTGCTGAGGGATGCGAAGGGCCATCCGACGGCCAGCATGTTCTACGTGGCTTATACACGCAGCGACGCGACGGACATGAGCGCGCGCCCGATTTCGTTCCTCTATAACGGCGGGCCGGGCTCTTCAACCGTGTGGCTGCACATGGGCGCATACGGCCCGAAGATGGTGGCGACAGCGAACGCCGCGCCGACGGGCCCGGCGCCTTACCGAATCGTGGACAACCCCTACTCGCTTTTGCCGGTGACCGACCTGGTGTTCATTGACGCGGTGGGAACGGGTTACAGCCATACGGTGGGCAAAGCGACGGGCAAGGATTTCTACGGCGTGGATGAAGACGTGCGTTCGTTCGGCCAGTTTATCCGCCGGTACGTCACGAAGAATGATCGCTGGAACTCGCCCAAATTTCTTATTGGCGAGAGTTACGGGACGTTCCGCTCGGCGGCGCTCGGCAACTATCTCCAGCAGCACTACAACATGGATTTGAACGGAATCGTGCTGATGTCGAACGTGCTCGATCTGGGCACAATTTCCTTCGCGCCCGGGTCCGACATGCCTTACATTTTTTACGTGCCGAGTTACGCGGCGGCGGCCTATTACCACAAGATGCTGAAAAATCCGCCGTCGGATCTGGTGAAGTTCCTGGCTGCCGCGCGGCAATTCGCCTCAACGGACTACGCGCAGGCGCTCATCAAGGGCTCGGCGCTCGGCGCTTCGGAAGAAAACGCGGTCGCCCAGCGCTTGTCGTACTTCACCGGTTTGAGCGTGAATTATCTGATCAAGGCGAAGCTGCGCGTGAACTTGCCGCAATTCATGGTTCAGCTTCAGCGCGCGAAGGGGCTGACCACCGGCCGGCTCGATGCGCGCTTCACCGGCCCGCTCTACGATCTGCTCAGCGAATACGCCCAGTACGACCCGCAGGCCACGGCGATCTCGAGCGCCTTCACCGCTGCGTTCGACAGCTATATTCGCGAGGATCTTCACTACTTTTCAAATCGGAACTACATTACGGAAAGCGACCAGGTCAACCGCAAATGGGACTGGAAGCACGCGGGAATGCGTGGCTACGGCTTCCCCGGCTCGCCCAACGTCGAAGGCGATTTGATTCATGCGCTCATTTCCAACACCCGCCTTCACGTCCAGGTGGAAAATGGGTATTACGACCTGGCGACGCCTTTCTTCGCCACCGAATACACCATGGATCATCTCGGCTTGCCGGCCAACATCGAACGTCACATTCAGCTCCGCTATTACCACTCGGGACACATGATGTATCTGCGGCCGCAATCGCATAAAGACCTGAGCGGAAACGTCTCGCAGTTCATCGAGAAGTATTCAAAATGAAGGCGCATGATTGAGCCGCCCTTGCGCCACGCGGCGGCAGGCGCCCTGAGGACACCGAGCCTACGGGGCGCCGGCCGCAGATTCCACACCTGACGGCGCCGCCCCTTCGCCCGGCGCGGCTCTCCGGTTTTCATCCTTGGCGGTCTTCGGAGAGTCGGCGAGATTGCCGGCGTGCAGGCCGCATTCCTTGTCCGAACCGTCTTCCCACCACCAGCGGCCTTCGCGCTCGTGCTGGCCCGGCAGGACGGGACGCGTGCACGGCTCGCAGCCGATGGAAATAAACCCGCGCTCGTGGAGAGCGTTGAAGGGGACTTTGTTCGCGCGAATATATTCCCAAACTTGCTGCGACGACCAATTGGCCAGCGGATTGAACTTGACGAGGGGGCGCTCCGGCGATGAAAACGCCGAATCGATCTCGACCACTTCGACGCGAGCGCGCGTGGAAGGGCTCTGATCGCGGCGCTGGCCGGTGATCCACGCGTCGAGCGTGGACAAGGCGCGGCGCAGCGGCTCGACTTTGCGAACGCCGCAGCACTCCTTGTGCCCGTCGCGATAAAACGAGTAGAGGCCTTTCGCCCGCACCAGTGCTTCGACGGCTTTCGGGCTGGGGAAGAAGATTTCGATGGGGAATTTGTAATGGTCGCGAACCCTTTCGAGGAACGCGATCGTTTCAGGATGCAGCCGCCCCGTATCGAGAGAAAAAACGCTGAACTCGCCGTCGGTTTTCGCCGCCATATCCAGCAGCACCACATCCTCGGCGCCGCTGAAGCTGAGGGCGATGCGGGGAGAATAACTCTCAAAGGCGAGTTCCAGAATCTCTCGCGGATGGCGGTCGGCATAAGTGTTCGCCAATCGGGGAATATCTATCCTTCGATTTCGCATCGTGTCATCCTGCCTTTTCTCAAGAGTTCGCGCCGGCTTTGCGGCGCTTCGCGTTGAACCATTTCGTTTCGCCCGAGCGTCATCACGCTGGCGATCAACGAGCCGCCGGGCGCACTCCTTCGCTTCGAAACGCCGCCAGAAGGATCTCGGCCACTTCGGGCCGGCTGAATTCTTCCGGGAGGTCCCGGCCGTCGCGCAGCATCGAGCGCACTTCCGTGCCGCTCAGGATCACGCGCGATTCTTTCGCGTGAGGGCATGTCTTGGGCGAAGCGACGCTGCCGCACTTGCGGCAATAAAACGTGTGCTCGAAAAAGAGAGGCGTAATTCCCAGCTCGCCAGCGGCGAATTCGCCGAAAATCTTCTGCGCGTCGTAAGGGCCGTAATAGTTGCCGACGCCCGCATGATCGCGTCCGACGATGAAGTGCGTGCAGCCGAAGTTCTTTCGAATCAGGGCGTGAAACACCGCTTCGCGCGGCCCCGCGTAACGCATCGAGGCGGGATTGAGCGCCAGCACGACGCGGTCGCGCGGATAATAATGGGCGATCAGCGCCTCGTAACAGCGCAGGCGGATTTCCAGGCTGACGTCATCCGCTTTCGTTTCGCCCGCGATCGGATGGAGAAGCAGCCCATCCACGATTTCGAGCGCCGCCTTTTGAATATATTCATGCGCGCGATGGACGGGGTTGCGCGTCTGGAAACCCACGATGGTCTTCCAGCCGCGCTCGGCAAAAGCCGCTCGGGTCTCGGCCGGGTCGAGCCGGTATTGGGCAAAAGGGTATGCCGGCCTGCGGAAGAGCTCAATTCGGCCGCCCACGTAGGTCTTCGGACGGTCAAGCAGGCGCTGGACGCCGGGATGCGCCGCGTCCGTCGTCCTGAACACGGCCTGAGCTTCCTTTTCGCGCTCCGGCCGGTAAATGTCCTCGATTTCGAGAACAGCGATCCGCTCGCCCTGGGGGTTTGCAAGCGCCGCACGCGAAACATGCGCGAGCAATTTCGATGGCTCGTCCGCTACGGCCAGCGTGATCGGCATGGTCCAGGGCGCGCCGCCGGCCAGACGCATATCGCTCAAAACCCGTTCGTAATCGCGCCGCGTCATGAAGCCTTCGAGAGGACTGAAGGCGCCGATGGCGAGCATTTCAAGATCGGAAATTTCGAAGGCCGTCAGCGGAATCGCGGGCAATTGCGCCGCCTCTTTCGCGAGCGACGCTGCGCGCTCCGAAGAGGCCAGAAGATTGACCAGCTTTTCTTGATGCACACCGCTCATTGGAGCGTTCCTCCTTCGCTAGCCAGGCGCCGGCACCGGCCCATGGCCGCATCGCCCGAATGCCAAAAACACAAAAGGCCCGCTGGCGTTACCTCACGTCAGCGGGCCTCTCGAAAACCTGCCTCAACCCAGGAACTACGCGCCGGCATACTCGTGAGACAGAAGGCCGCTGACGGATGCGTGACAACAACACATCGCGCGCGTTCTCTCTGCCTCAACCGAGTTGCACATGGATGCCATTGCCGAATTCCAAGAAACAGCATAGTAACCTTGCCCGCGAACTCTGTCAACGAAAATCGTACCGGAGGTCAGGAAGAAGAATAATGGTGAACGAGAAGGAACGCAAGGGACTTAAGGATGCAATGGGGAAAAGATAACTGCGCCGGACGGTGTGGAACTGCAATCGCGACAAAAAGTGTCAACCAGCCGGCATTTCGTGTCGGGTTCGGGGTCGGAGCATGAGTCTCGCTAGAAGGCAAAGGAGTTTCGTGCCTGGCCTCATGGCAATTCAATTGCCCATTAAAACGCAGGCTCGTGTTGGAAAACGCTTGAATTTGTCGCGGGGGTGGTTTAGAGTCAGAGGCAGTTGAACGACTTGCGCCGCCAGGGGCAGAGGTGGGGATCGCTCGGGTCAAGACACTAATGGTTGTGAGGCAGAGAGGGAGGAGTTCGCATGGGCCCAGGAGGTGAATCTTCCGTGGCAGACTTGACAGGCGAATCCCGGCGCGGATTTACGCTGCTCGAAATGCTCATCGTAATCATCATTTTGGGCATCATTGTGGCCTTTGCCGTTCCCGAGGCGTATAACGGTGTCAAAGCCTACCGTGTGCACTCGGACGCAACCTCGATGGTGGAGGAACTGAATCTGGCGCGGTTCCGCGCGACTTCGCAGAATGTTCCTTACGAAGTGCACATTGACACGGCCAATAACGAGTTCTATCTGGAGCGGCTTTGCACGACGACTCCCTTCACCAGCTGCACGGCGTTGCTCGAGGGCGGCGACCAGTACGTTTCGACAGAAGACTCGTTCACGCTGACAAATCCGGGAACGAGCTGCCCGCCGCCAGCGCCGGATTCGTTTTCCGCGTGCGCTGGAACGACGGATTTCTATTTCAATTCGCGCGGCATGCCGGTGGATGTCAACGGCAGCCCGATTGCGAACGGCGGCGAAGTCATCTACGTGGCGGGTCCGGCGACGCTCGGCCTCACTGACGCGGTCACGGTGACGGTCGGCGGCCAGATCAACAGCTATGACTGGGACGTGGTGGCGACGAATTGGATCTTGCGCTAAGCGAGAGGCGCCGAAGCGATGGCCGAAAAAAGCGCGGACGAGGTGAAAGGCTCCGAGGAGGAAAACGCCATGCGGAGAAAACGCCGGGGAGAATCGGGCATCAGCCTGATCGAGACACTGATCGCCATCTTGATCACATTTATCGTGATGGCGGCGATTGGCGGTGTGGTGTTTTCCGCGCTCGTCGCCAACAAGAACCAGGGAATCGATCAAACGCGCCTGACCGTGCTCGCCCAGGAAAAGATGAACGAGCTGACTCAACTCGCCTATTACAACACCGGCAACGACGCTCCGACCTGCCTTTACACCCTCTCGACCACGCTCACTGCAAACGATACCTGCATGGATACGACGACCAACACGACGCTCATCACCGATGCTGGATGGAGCGTGGGGCTGACGGTCGGTGGCGGCACGAACCTGCTTTCCGGAGGCACGGCATGCGCGAACGGGGCGGGCTACGTGGACTTCGTAGACTATAACGGCGCGCCGCTTTCGGGAGCGTGCAGTTCCATTGTCACCAGCCCTTACGGCTACGAGCGGCGCTGGCAAATTTCCAACGCCCAGGATTCCTCCAGCACCAACATTCCCGGGCTGCTGCAAATCACCGTGGTGGTTTACGATTTGACCGCGGTTTCGACGAACGCCAACTGGACGCCGCCTTACGTGACGATGACGACGATGAAATCCTGGTAAGAGAATCGGCGAGGAATGGTGAGCGGCAAGAAGCGGCGTGAAAAGACGGGGAAGGACAAGGTCATGGGGCAAAGGGCAAAGGAAGGCATTGAAGAGCAGCGAGGGACGGCGCTTGCCGGGCGAGGCGACAAAGGGTTCTCGCTCGTCGAGTTGCTGGTCAGCATTACGATCATCATTATCCTGATGGGCTTGCTTTTCGAATTCCTCAACCTGAATCAGAAGCAATATCGCAGCCAGCAGCTTTTATCCGAAGTGACCGAAGGCGGCCGCAGCGCTTTTGAAATCATGGCGCAGGAATTGGACCAGGCGGGCTATAATCCGCCGTTCACCAACAGCCGTGACCTCAGCTCCACCTCAACGACCTACGGTCCGGGCTTGACCCTGCTTCCTCTTTCGTGGCCTTCGACTTGCGGCTCCTGCTCCGGCAGCACCAGCAACAGGATTTTCTACGGCAGCACGCTCGTTATCGGCAACAGTTGCGGCGCGACGGGCGCCACCTGCGATCAGGAGACCGTGACCGTGACCGGAAACTCCACGGATTATCTGAACACCGGCTCGGTCCCCGTCGTGCTCGCGAACACGCACAACGCCGGCGAGCCGGTCTTCGACCGCAACTTTCCGTACCCAACAGGAATTCTCTATGACAACCGCGTCGCAGGAGCCAATGCCGTCGCCGACAACAAAGTTCAATTCTTCGGCGACGTCATGGGCGACGGCTATCTCTATTACGGCGAGTACCGGTTGCAGCAGGGATTCAATTGCACAGCCGGAAAGCCGACGTGGACGGGCGCCTGCCCCGCGTCGCCGCCCTGCAGCACGCCCCTGACCACTCCGGACGGCAAGTACGATTTGTTCCGGCTGACTCGTTTCCTCACCAAGCTCTACAACACCGGCGTGTTCTCTATTCCCTCGGATGTTGGAGCGCTCGGCCAGTACGACGGCGCAACCGTCTCACCCATCGTGAGCAACATCGTCGGCACGTGCGCGACAGGCTCGGGAACATGGAACGAGATACTTCCTGATGAAACCTCGAGCACGCGCCAGACGACCGTTTATGCCGCGGCCAATTCCTGGTCGGGCAATTCGGCGCAGGGGTGGGCGGATCCCGTGATCAATCCGGACGGCACCACGCCGGATATCTGGTACAAAATGCAGACTTACGGCGCGTGCGACGCGAGCACTTCGCCCTGCACCCCCGATTTCGAAAGCTTCGTCACCAACGTCGAGATTACTCTTACCATCCAGGAATCAACCCGCGATCCCGTCACGGGAAAACAGAGCCAACAGATATTGGAAACGCGGATTGTGCCGAAGAATATCGTGGACGCGATGTCGGTGGCTCAGAATGGCGCGGCGGCTTATTTGCCGCAAACGCCCGTGGACCTGAACAACCCCCCGGCGTGCACTCCGGGAACGAGCTGCTATACACTGCCCATGGGCTGCACGTACGCGGGAGGGCTCCTGGCGTCAACGCAAACCTGCCCGTAAGGAACGGGAACGAGGGACGTGTAGTAGAAGAGGCGTTGTGAGTTCACTCGCGCAAAGGCGCAGAGCAGCGCGAGGCGAGGAAGGGTGAGCCGATGAGAATAACGATGAGGATATTCCGGCAAAGCGGCGCGCGCAGCGAGGAACGGGGCATCGCGCTGATTTTGGTGATGCTCGCGATTCTGATCCTTTCGACCCTGGCGGCGGCCATGGTGTTCAGCGCGCGGACGGAGACCTACGCCAGTTACAACTTCCGCATCGGCACAGAGGCCGAAAACGTGTCCCGCGCAGGCGTGCAAAGGGCGCTCAATTTCCTCCAAAGCTCGAATTATGCCTCCGTGAACCCGCTCGACACCAGCACGTACAACGTCAGCAACACTTACGTTCTGCCCTCAGCGACGGGAACATCCTGCGGCAGCTACGTCGGCACGGTCAGCCCTTACGCAACAGAACCCGTTTGCCTCTACTACACCAACGGCTCTCCGGTCGAATGCCAGCCGGGCGTCTCGAATTGCAGCGCCCAATCGCCGGTGACTTTGGGATCGAGCAGCAATTATCCCGCCGCCGCCTATACCGACCCCCACGTGGACGTTGCAACGAACTGGAAAAACATGCTGATCAATCAGACGGTCTCGGATGGCTTGGGCGGGACAGGAACCTACAGCGTGACGGCGGAGTTGGTGAAGTACAAGACGGTCAACAACGGACAATTCGGGACAGGCATCAGCAATTGCCCCTCCGGCGACCCGGACGCCGGGGCCGGCGTTTGCCGCTCGGCGCAGGAAACCTGGCAAGTCACTTCCACCGGAACGTGGAACAGTAACGCCATGGCGGCAGGTGGCGTCGAGCCCACGGTCACGATCGTCGCCACCATCGCTCCTATGTACGATTCCTTCACGGGCGACGCTTTTTACGGCCTCTGCAACGTGACCTTCAATGGCGGCGGCTGCACGGACAGCTACAGCTCCGGCAGCGGCGCTTATAACGGCTCCGGCGGGGTCAATAGCTGCGCCACCAGCTCGTCGGGAAGCAGCAGCAATGCGACGTATACGGGCGCCGGAATCGGCTCGAACGGCGGTCTCTCCGTCCCCAATTCGGCCGGCGCTTCCATCGGCGGCACGGCTACTTTCGCGAACAACGCCGGAAGCTCGAGTTGCGACACCGGGTTTTCAGGCAAGGCCAGCAATGTCACCGGAGGCGTCGAGCCCGGCCCGGCCATCCCCCCACCTTCAACTTTCAACGATTCCACGTGGACCTGCAATCCGACGATGTCGTGCGCTCCGAGCGTTACTTCCTCGAGCAGCGTGACTACGCTCGTTGAGGTTGCGGCGCCCGGGCAGACGCTGGCCGTTACAAACATTCCGCCCTCCGCGCTACCGGCGTGCACGGCTGCCCTTTCCGCTGCCGGTTTGACGTCCGCCGGAGGGTACGTCATCACATACCTGGAGCCGACGGCCACCATAACCATGGGTTCGACCTATTCGTACTCGTATGGAAGCGGCGCCACGTGCTCGGTGATTCCCGGCAACGGCACGGCTTCATACCCCTATGTCATCGGAAATATCAGCTCGACCAAAGGCGCAGTCAATATCGTCGCTCCCGAGGGCGCGATCACAAACCCGACTTACATCTCAACGGGCAGCGTTTACGTCGGCACGAACGGCGATCTTGTAACTTCCTACCAGCCTCCTTATCCCTATACAGGGTCGTTTCCCGCGACCACGACGAGCGGTGGATTCCCGTTGACGGGAAATGAGACGCCTTCCCTGACCTCGCCGCTGCCCGGTACGAACTCGCAGGCGAGTCCGATGATTCTGGACGTGACGGGAAACATTACGCTCAAAGGAACTTCCGACCTCAACTTCAACCCAAGCAATATGGGAGTGCCTTCGCCGATGTACCTGACGCTGAACGTCGGCAGCATGTCGAGCGTGCCGACGCCTTGCAACAACCTTGGGCCCGCCGTGAGCCTGAGCGGGCAATCCCAACTCAGCGCGGAATTGATAGCGCCGAACTCCCCGGTCACGCTCGGCGGCAGCGGTTCGACGGGCGCGATGTTTGGCTCCGTCCTGGGCTGCCAGATCACGGATAGCGGCCATTATCCGGTTCATTACGACCGGATGATGAGTTCGCTTTCCGGAAAGCAATTCAGCGTGCAGGTCGTGAGCGTCTCCCGGAACGCTCAATAGTCTTGCGAATTCCAATTGCGTGGACCGAAGTGCTCACCCGTGGCAGATCGCTGAAAAAATGATTCGTCATTCTGAGCGAAGCGAAGAATCTGCTTCTCCTTCGCGAATAGACTGAAAGTAGACACGGGGAGCCCCTTAGCCGACGAACCCCGCGTGAGATTTCTTGGCTTATCAATGCCCTCCAGGGGCGGTCACCGCACCCTCAACTTTTCATCCCTTCCTGACGATAAGCATGGCAGGGCGCGAATGCCAAAGCGCGGTTCCGTGAGCCGCGAAGGTGCGGGTCACAGGCCCGCGGCCGAGCGCCTGCCCGATGAGCTCCTCTGCACGCCACGTTCTGTTGTCTCCCGCAGCGCGACGCAGCGATCGCGTCAGCCTGGTCTTACCCATTCAAGCGGCTGGCGACGATGGCGACGGCCGGGCCTTCGTCGAAACCGGACACACGATTTTGCTGAGCCGGCATGGCGCCAAGATTGCGCTCGCGCGCAAGCTGGTTCCGGAGCAGGAAATCACCGTCACCTGCCTCGCCACGGGCAAGGAAGCGGTGGCGCGCGTGGTGGGACAGACGGGTGAAGAAGGCCGCAACTTCGCCTACGGGATTGTGTTTGAAGACGAGGAAGTGAATCCCTGGGATATTGACTTCCCGCCCCTTGCGGAATCCGAAAAGGCGGCCGGACGAGTTCTCGCGGAATGCCTGCACTGCCGCCGGCGTGAAGTCGCTTACCTGAACGAAGTCGAAACGGAAATCATGGAGTCTTCGCACCGGCTTTCGCGCGCCTGCCAGCGCTGCGGCGGATCGAGCCTGTGGCATGCGGTTGAAGAGCCGGAGGCGGGGGCGGAACCGGCGGCTGAATCGCCTGCCGCTCCATCCGCGAATGCAGCGGCCATTCAGGCATCGCCCCTCCGCGCGGAAGCGGCAAAACAGCCGGCGTCGGTGGGCATGCGCGTGAGAGCCTGCATCCGCCATCCGCAACTCGGCGATGAAGCCGTAACCACTGAGCGGATCTCCCGCTCCGGCGTGACGTTCAAGAGCGCGCGCCATTACAGCCGGGAATTGCCTCTGCAAATCGCCGTGCCTTACTTGAGCCACGGCGCGAATATCTTCTCCCCGGCCGAAATTCAAAGCGCCGAATTCCTGCCGGATGAGCGCCTCACGCTATATTCGGTCGCCTACATTCCCATGCACCGCGGCTGGCCGCCGCCAAAGCGGTCAAGCGCCGGCAGCGCGCCTTCGTAACGCCGTCCCCGGCGGCGCAGTTCAGCCGCGCGGCCCCTTCCGCGAGGTGCGGGAAACCTTGCCGCCGCACCTTGCATCATTTAAGACAGAGTTCTGCTGCCAGGGAACCGGAGCCCATGCTCCGGATACTCCAACTGGAAAACGGAATTCGCCGCCCTGCTATAATGGGATTTGAGTGCCATGCCAAACGAAGATTCAGTGCGCCGCTTACCGGTGGCTCGGGATTCACGTCTTAACAGTGCGGGCGCAGGGGAGCGCGTGCGAACGTCACCGTCGTGGCGCAGCCCAGCTCCGGCGCGGATGATGAGGGAGGAATAAATTCATGCAGCTCTTTTCCAAAAAATTCTTGCGCGACAACCTGGTGGGTCTGAGTTTGACGCTGATCGGGGTTCTCTGTCTGGTGTTCGCTTCCGTGATGTATATGGGGCAGCGCAACTATTCCGATTTCGTTCTTGCCAAAGGTGCCGGGCTCGACGGGCCGGACATCAATATGCTCGAGCAGGAGAACAAGGCGTACGAACGCATCGCGGATGAAGTGACGCCCGCGGTGGTTTACATCAAATCCACACAGGTCGTTCCCGTCAGCCAGTCGCCCTTCGCCATGGACCCGTTTTTCCGCCAATTTTTCGGGAACATGAATCCGTTCGGATATGGGGTTCCCCGCAACCAGATCGAAAGAGCCCTCGGCAGCGGATTCATCGTTTCGTCCGGCGGCTACATTCTGACCAACAACCACGTCATCAAGAACGCCAAGTCCATCGTCGTGACGCTCCACGACCGGCGGACGTTCAAGGCCAAAGTCGTGGGCGCGGACCCGCAGACCGATCTCGCGGTGCTGAAAATTGACGCCGATCATCTGCCGACGGTCTCGCTCGGCAATTCCTCGGAGCTTCACGTCGGCGACATCGTGATGGCCTTTGGAAGTCCCTTTGGATTGAGCTTCACGGTGACGCGCGGAACCGTGAGCGCGCTCGGCCGGCCGGGCATGGCTTCCGCTTTCCAGGAATTCATTCAGACCGACGCTCCGATCAACCCCGGAAATTCCGGCGGGCCGCTCGTGAACGTTCAGGGACAAGTCGTGGGCATCAACACGGCGATCGTGAGCGGCCAAAGCGGGCCGGGCGACCAAGGCAGTTTCCTCGGCATCGGCTTTGCGATTCCCATCAATATGGCGCGGCACGTGATGGAAGATCTGATCAAGACCGGGAAAGTTGAACAGGGATATCTCGGCGTCGAGATCGGCGCTCTCACTCCGGGCTTGGCGAGGGAATTCAACGTTCCCGATACTTCCGGCGCGCTCGTTCAGGACGTCACGCCCGGCAGTCCCGCGGCGAAAGCAGGACTCAAGGACGGAGACGTCATCCGGTCCGTGAATGGCCGGAAAGTTCGCAATCAATTGCAGCTCACCGCCGTCATCAGCAACACCGATCCTGGCAAAACAGTGCAGCTGGGCGTTCTGCGCCACGGAAAGGATATGACCGTTCCCGTCAAGCTCGGACAGCGCCCCGCAAACTTGAGCCCGCGCGCGGGCCATAGACAAGCCCCGTCGCAGGGCGCGCTGCGCGGCATCACGGTCCAAAATCTGACGCCGCAGATCCGCCAGCAGCTCGGATTGTCGCCCGACTTGACCGGTGTCGTGATCACGAATCTCGATCCCAATAGCGCCGCAGCCGTGGCCGGCTTGCAGGAGGGCGATGTGATCGAAAGAATCAATCACCAGCCGGTCCATAATGTGACGGAGTTCGATCAACTGGCTGCGGCGGCGAAGGGCGAAACCCTGCTGCGCGTGAATCGCCAGGGCGAGGGCCTGTACGTCGTGATTTCGCCAGGCTCGGATAACGGCCAGTAGCGCGCGAGAACTGAAGGGCTGGCGGCTCGCGCATACGGGCGAGCCGCCGGCCGCGCCCGTTTGTCATTCCCGCGAAGGCGGGAATCCATCGGCGCGTGGGGAGGCCTGAACTGGGGGCCGCTTACTGGACGGCCAAAGTAATCGCCGTCGAATGCGTGATGCTCCCGGAGGTCGCCGTGACGGTGACCGCGTAAATCCCCGCGGGCGTGCCGCCGACGCAAGGCGGCGGTTGCCTGGGCCGGGGCGGCTGAGCAGCGCCGCAGCCCCCGATCGCAAAGGCGACAGCGAGCGGCAGCAGGAACAAAACCGGCGAACTGCGCATACCGCGCAGCCGCCGACGAGCATACTCCGCCGCGGCGAACGCCGTCAGCGCGAGCCAGAGCATGAGCGGCAATCGGCTCATCGGCGATGGCGGCGCGGGCGCTTGGCGACCCGCCGCCGCGCCCGAAGTGGAGCACGCTGCGGTCGCGATCGTCAGCGGAACCGATGCGTACGCGGTCGCAATGATCACGCCCTGCGGCTGCGTCACGCTGCACGTCGCATCCGGCGGGCACCCCGTGAGCGCGAGCGAAACCCCGGAACTGATGAATCCTCCCACCGAAGCGATGTTAATGTTATCGGTCACCGACGCTCCGGCTTTCACCGTCGCGGACGCGCTCGCCGGCGCAATCGTAAAATCCGGCAACTGCGCGGGCGGCGGCGTTTGAAGCAGCGAGGAGATCCCGTAATTGTCATCCCCATAGTCATACTCGTCGCCCACGATAAGGTCGAGCTTGCCGTTGCCGGTCAAGTCGCCCCCGTAAAAGCCAACAGGCCCCGACAAGCCCGCGACGTTGTCGGGCAGGATTATTGAGTAATCGGTGGGCGTGAACGTGCCGTCGCCGTTGCCGAGAAACGTCTCCACGTACAGCGGAGGATACGTCCTCGACGGCAGGTCAAAAGTGATGAGATCATTACACACGATCGAAACGGCCAGGTCGAGCTTCCCGTCGTTGTTGAAATCCCCGGCGACGGCATTGAAACCCTCTTCTCCCGGCGTCCCGCAGCAGTTCGGGACTCTCGTAAAGGTTCCGTCGCCGTTCCCCAGCAGGATTGCGAGAGGAGGCGTGTTCTGGCCTATCGGCGCGATGATGCCGTACTGTCCGTTCGGAACGGCCACGTCGAGCTTGCCGTCGCCGGTAAAGTCCCCGACGGCGATGCCCAGCAGCGACGCAGGCCCCACGTTGATGGGGGAGCCTGGCGCGGGCGTGAACGTTCCATCCCCGTTGCCCAGAAGCACGTCGAGTGCGCTACTGTACGACACGGCAAACCCGCTTGCCAGCAGAAGGTCTGGCTTGCCGTCGCCGTTGAAATCCCAGCACCCAACCGGGCTAAAACCCGAAGGAAGGCTCGTCGTCGGACCTGGGGAGAAAGTTCCGTCGCCGTTGCCCCACAGAACCTGGATTATCCCGGTCTTAGCGTCCTCAATCAGAAGGTCGAGCTTGCCATCGCCGTTATAGTCGCACGTGGTGGCGACGGGGAAGCCGTTGCTGCTCGTCGTCCCCACGGGAACGAACCCCGAGGGTATCGGCACCGTCGGCCCTGCCGTGAACGTTCCGTCGCCGTTGCCCCAAAATATTTGAGCCGAGGGGGGGCCCACTTCGGGCGACGCGATCACATCCAGCTTACCGTCACCGTTGAAGTCGCCGACAAAATAAACGTTCCATCCCGGGATGAACGAGTACACCGGCGAGCCGAAGGTCCCGTCGCCGTTGCCCAGCACGAGCGCGCTGTATTGCGGCACGAGAACTGAAATCCATAGATCCAGCCTGCCGTTCCCGGTGAAGTCGAAGAGTCCGCTGGGCGACCAATAGCCATCGCCAAAGGGCGAGTTCGGCGTGGCGTTGTAGTACACGTTCGTCGCCGGCGCCGCAACCAGGAATTGCCGCATGTTGGAGCGCACGCCGACCCCGGGGTTGGTGACGGTAATTTCCGCGCTGCCCGCGTTCGCGGTGTCGCTTGCCGGGATCGCCGCCGTCAGCTTTGTGTTCGAAACAAACGCTGTGACGAGCGCCTGGCCATTCCGGTTCACGGTGGCGCCGGAAACGAATCCCCCGCCATTCACCGTCAGCGTCAGCGCGCCGCTGCCCGGCGCCACGCTCGTCGGAACCAGTGGGTTGCTGATGAACGGGACAGGATTCCCCGCCCGCGCCATCACGCACGGGAACGAGAGGCAAAATAATATCGAGACGATGGCTTTCATATTCGCAGGGGCGGGCTGCGCCCGCCCCTTCAAACCACAGTCAAGGATTTCCGCTGTCGTAATACCCCGGCACAACCAGGAACGTTCCGTAGAAATTGTCCTCGTATATGTCAAATGAGGTCAACTGACCGTAGGCCGGCGGCAAGGTGTTGCCGTTGGGACCCACCATGGGCACGCCGCACGGAGGCTGCTGTCCCGGATAGTTCGACCAGGCCTCGAGCGGAGGGTAGGGGATGTCTTGAGGGCATCCGTCATAGCCCTCCGCAGGGGCGGGGCCGATGGTGATGGAAGCTGTCTTAGTAATACTAGGTTAAGTATCTGTTGCTCTCCCGACCGGTGTCTGCTACATTGTCGGCATGACACCGCGAACCTTGAAAGAACTCGAGGCCCGGTTGACGCATTTTCTCGAAGAGTTGCTGG
>JAKASG010000038.1 GCA_021828285.1 Acidobacteriota bacterium
GGAGACGTGTTGTCGCTGATCGGCCGAACTCCGCTCCTGCGAATTCAAAAGGTCACGCGGGATTTTCCCGCGGCAGAATTCTACGCCAAGGCCGAATGGGCGAATCCCGGCGGCTCGGTCAAGGATCGTCCGGCCAGGAATATCATTCTTGAAGCTGAGCGCGACGGGAGGATGACGAAGGACAAAATCCTGATTGATTCGACGTCGGGAAATACGGGCATCGCCTACGCGATGATTTGCGCCGCGCGCGGATATCGAGTGAAGCTCTTCATGCCGTCGAATGTCAGCGAGGAGCGCAAACGCATTCTCCGAGCTTACGGCGCGGAGATCGTTTACACCGATCCGATGGAGGGCTCGGACGGCGCGATTCGCAGGGTTCGTGATCTGGCGGAAGCGGAGCCGGACAGGTATTTCTACGCGAACCAGTACGATAATCCGGCCAATTGGCAGGCGCATTATCAAACCACCGCGCTTGAAATCTTCGAGCAAACCGGAGGACGCGTGACGCACTTCGTCGCCGGGCTCGGCACGAGCGGCACGTTCATCGGCACGGCGCGGCGGCTCAAGGAACTGAACCCGCGAGTCCGCGTCATCTCCTTTCAGCCTGATTCGCCGTTCCACGGGCTCGAAGGCATGAAGCACATGGCGAGAGCGATTTTGCCGGGCATCTACGATCCGGCTGTCGCGGACGAGAACCTGGAGATTTCCACCGAAGCGGCCTATGCGATGGCCTTGCGCCTGGCGCGCGAGGAGGGCGTGCTCGCCGGCATTTCTTCCGCCGCGGCGATGGTGGCTGCGGTCAAAGTGGCCGAGACCGCGCCCCAGGGCGTCATCGTCACCGTCTTTCCCGATAGCGGCGACAAGTACCTGAGCGAACGCTTCTGGGATGAATCCTGACTTCTCACCATGGCCTTGAAACTCGCTCCCGAGCATTTCGAAGCGATCCGCACCCACGGAGCGCGTGACTACCCGAACGAGTGCTGCGGAATGCTGCTCGGGCGCGCCGAGGGCGCGAAGAAAATTGCCGTCGAAATTGTTGCGCTCAACAACTTACGGCATGACCCGAAGCGCGCGCAGGAAGTTCTTCCACTGGATGAGCCGGGCCTCGAGTCCGAGCGCAACCGCTTTCTGATTGACCCGCTCGACCAGTTGAAGGCGGAAAAGGATGCGCGCGCGCGCGGGCTCGGCGTTCTGGGGTATTATCATTCGCACCCGGACCACCCCGCGCGGCCCTCGATTTATGACCGTGAACATGCCTGGCCGTGGTATTCTTATGTTATTGTAAATGTGCAGGCAGGGAAGCCCGGCGAAATGACTTCCTGGGTTTTGAGCGAGGATCGAAGCCGGTTCGACCCTGAGGAGATGGAATCTTCCGGGCGCTGATGAGCATCTCATGGTCAAGGGCTTGCGGTTTGAGCCAGGAAAGACGGAGATTTGGGAGCAACGATTCGAAAATGACGGTGAAAGTCATCATTCCGACGCCGCTTCGGCCGTACACGGCAAACAAGGACGCAGTGGAGCTTGAAGCGCGCACTGTGGCAGAAGCGCTTTCGAACCTCACGGCGCAGCATCAGGACCTGCGCAAGCACTTGTACGCTGACGACGGCCGGCTCCGAAGCTTTGTGAACGTTTACGTGAATGACGAAGACATCCGGTTCCTCGAGAAGGATCAAACGCCGGTCGGCGACTCGGATGTCATCAGCATTGTGCCTTCCATTGCGGGCGGATGTCCTCTCCGATGCATCTGTAGCTAGCCTGGATTCACCTGCTGTTCAGGGTGATTCCCGGGCGCGATTCTCCCAGCAACAATAACGCACTTCATTGAGCGCCAAAAGCGGCGGTTGGGCCTGAGGTCAGGCGCGGCAACTGCCCGGAAAAGGAGTTTTAGAGATGTCCATCGCTACAATGACACCGAGCGCACAGCTCAGCAAAGACGAGATCCTGCGATACAGCCGGCACCTCATCATGCCCGAAGTGGGCATGGAAGGGCAGCTCAAGCTGAAGCAGGCGAGCGTGCTTTGCGTGGGCGCGGGCGGCCTGGGATCTCCGCTGGCCTTGTATTTGGCGGCGGCAGGCGTGGGACGAATCGGCCTGGTGGATTTCGACGTCGTGGACGTGACGAATCTCCAGCGGCAGATTATTCACGGGACGAAAGACGTGGGCCGGCCGAAGCTCGTCTCCGCTGCGGAAACGATTCAGGATATCAATCCGCGCGTCGAGCTCGTGCCCCACGAAACGCGCCTCACTTCGGAAAACGCGCTTGACATCCTCAAGGATTACGACATTATCGCCGACGGCACCGATAACTTCGCCACCCGCTATCTCGTGAACGATGCTTGCGTGCTGCTCGGCAAGCCGAATGTTTACGGCAGCATTTTCCGGTTTGAAGGGCAAGCCTCGGTTTTTTACGCGCGGGAGGGGCCCTGCTACCGCTGCCTATATCCCGAGCCGCCGCCGCCCGGACTTGTCCCCAGTTGCGCGGAAGGCGGGGTGCTCGGCGTCCTGCCGGGAATCGTCGGCTGCATCCAGGCGCTCGAAGCCATCAAGCTGATTCTCGGCTCGGGCGATCCCCTGATCGGACGCTTGCTCCTTTTTGATGCGCTCGGCATGAAGTTCCGCGAGCTGAAGCTGCATAAGGACGCGAACTGCCCGGTCTGCGGCGAGCATCCGGCCGTCACCGAGCTGATTGATTATGACGCGTTCTGCGGCGTCCGCGGCGAAGAGCGGGAGCCCTCGGACGGTGTCCCGGAAATCAGCGCCCGGGAACTCAAGCAGATGATGGATAAGGGCGCTCCGTTCGTTCTCGTGGACGTTCGCGAACCCCATGAGTATCAGATTTGCAGCCTACCCGGCTCGAAGCTGATTCCCTTGAGCGAATTTCCCCGGCGAATGCATGAGCTCAATTCCGCCGACGAAATCGTCGTTCACTGCCGCATGGGGCCGCGCAGCGCGCAGGCCGTCCAGCTCCTGATGAAGGCCGGCTTCCGCAAAATCCACAATCTGCGCGGCGGCATTCTCGGTTGGGCGCAACAGGTGGATCCGACGATGCCCGTCTATTGAGCGGATTGCCACAGGGACGAAGCTTAAAGTGCTCGGCTGCGGAATGTGCTCGTTCAGAATGACAGGACTTTCCTCCATTCCGATTCTATGCACTGGCCGATGGCATCAAGCAAATTCTCGCGCAAGGCGGCCCCAGCCCCCGGCCCGAACACCCTCCAAATTTACCCCTTGAACTCCTGCTGGCCTGGGAGTCCTAAAAAAATGAGGTGGTGACGCGTCGGTTTACCTTTTAGACTGGAGTTCAGGGATTAAACGATGAAAAATCGTACTCGCCGTGGCTCAGAAATCAGCCAGGGTCGCGACGTTCCCGAAAGTTCATGGGGTGTCGCTCTGATCGGCCCGGGGCGAGTGGGGCAGGCTATGGCGCAGTTGCTTGCTCGCGCCGGCGTGCGGATTCGCTTTGTGGCTGCCCGCAGGCTTTCGCGCGCGCGACAGGCGGCACGATTTATTGGCAGCGGCAAGGTTGTGCGGCTCGACGATCCTGCCCTCGCGGGAGCGAAAATCTTTCTGATTACGGTGAAGGATTCGGCCATTGCGCCGGTGGCCGGGGAATTGGCCGGGATAATTCCGAACTGGCGAGGCAGGATAGCGCTCCACACCTGCGGCTCGGCTTCTGCGTCGCTTTTAACGCCGCTCGCCCGGAAAGGAGCTTCGATTGGCTCGGTTCACCCTTATCAAACAGTTCCTAGCCGTGAGGCGGGAATCAAAAACCTTCCCGGCGGGTATTGGGCGGTTGACGGCGATGCGAGAGCGCGCCGCCTGGCCGGTCGCTGGGTGAAGCTGCTCAAGGGAACTTCCTTTTCGATTCCTGCAAACCGAAGGACGCTTTACCATCTTTCCGCGTTCCTCGTTTCGCCCACCACGGTCACTCTGATAGATCAGTCGGAAAAGTTATTGCGAATCGCCGGTGTGCCGAAGCGAGTCATTCGGCCGATGCTCACGCGGTTCGTCGGCGAGACGCTCGAGAATTTCGCGCAATTCGGCGCGCTCAAATCGCTTACCGGTCCGGCAATCCGCGGTGACTGGACGACCCTCGAAAAACATGCCGCCGCGCTCAAGCGCACCGCCCCGCAACTGCTGCCGCTCTATCATGAGTTGGTTGTGGCCATGCTCCGTGTCGCTGGAAAACGCTCCCGAGCGCTCGATTCAGGTCGCGCAGGCCGCGGCGTTGACAGGAAGGCGAATTTCATCGGAAAATTCAAGCCATGAGGCGACAGGCGAGCGCGATCGTGCTGATGCTGGCAATCGCCGTGCCGGTTTTGGCGATTGAAGCGCAACCGGCTCCGCCGAAAAAAAAGCGGCACCCTCCTTCGAGCCGCTATACACCACCCTCCGCCGCGCAATCGGTGGACATTGGAAATTACTATTTCAGCCAAAAAGCGTTTCGAGGGGCGCTGAGCCGCTATAGGGAGGCGACGCACACGGATCCCGGCTATGCGCCCGCGTATATGGGATTGGGCAAGGTGTATGAAAAGCTGGGCGAGAAGAAGCGGGCGCTTGCCGCTTACCGGAAGTATCTGGCCGAACTTCCGTCGGAAAGACAGGCGAAGCGCGATAAGGTTGCGCACCGGGCGATTGAACGGCTCGAGCGGGAACTGAACTCAGCACCGGGGCATCGCCATCGTCGCGCAAGCCGCCGTCTCATCAGCTCTGAATCATTTGACAAGAAAAGGACGCGAGGAGCCGAAGTAATCGCGCAATATTTCCCTCGCGCGCTCGGCGTCCGCCTCGGCCACAAGAAGCGGCACTTCGAGCACGGGCAGGATTCCGGCGGAAGCTTCATCGGGCAGAATGGAAGGGATGCCTTGCGCGCGGAGAACATTGCGCGCCACGTCCGCATCCATCCCAGCCGTCCCGCCGGTGAAAGTCTTGATGCGGACAAGCTTGACATCCTTTTCCGTCCTCGGCTTTCCGGCGCCGAGAAGAGATTGAAGGAACTCGCCGAGCGCCTGGCCGGGCCGATTGCCGGCTTGCTCGGCGGGTTCTGCCGCGGGCGGCGAGCCCGGCAAAAGCGGGGTCCGACAGTCTTCGCATTGCGTCGTCCCTTCAACGTATTCGGTGCGGCACGATGGACAATAAGGCATCTTGGACAGGCATCCTTCGGCGATCAGAATTATATACTTCTTCGCAGCGAAGCGAGAATATTCAGGCGATCTGAATCGCCGCAAAGTCCTGTGGGCCGAATTCACTCGCAATAAATCAATCGAGCAGACCCCGCAATGCTTTTCGAATCGAGTTGAATTCCGGGAAGCGCGCTTCGGCTTCACGGAATCGCTTCGAATGAATCACGCGCCGGGCGCCGCGGCGTTCAACCGGAAACCGCATGTGAAGCATCTCATGAAAAACCATGAACTCGACGATGCGCTCCGGCACGTCTGCGGAATCGAGGCTGCGGCTGATGGTGATCATTTTTCGCGACGGGTCGTAATGGCCATAGACGCTCCGCAACGGCTTCGGGCTCCATCCGATTCTAGCGGCTGGGAGTTGGTTCCTGAAGAATTGGAGATTCACGCGGCGGAAAATCGCCGCGAGATCGAAGTGTAAGCCCTTCGGCGGAAGCAGGTGATCGCGGCCTCGCGTCCTGCGAGCCCGATGGATGCGGCGGCGGATTTCGGGCTTGGAAACGTGGGCGAGATAGCATTCGCGCGCTTCACGCGAAGGGCGCCGGCCGTGCGCGCGCGCGAGCAAAATTTCCGCCAGCGCTTCGACCACGAGTGGCGGCGCGTCCTTGAGCACGTCGGCGAGGCGAACATCGGCCCGTCCGTCGCGAAGCGCGATGCTCGACCGCAGTCCGGCAAAAGGACGGAACGCGACTCGAAAGCGGGGAACGCGGCTCTCGAGTTTGAGCCGGCAAAAGACGCGCGCAAACAGCTCTTCCGAAGCCGGATTTACGGCGATCATCCCTGAGCGCGTCAGGGGAGGAACAAAAGGATGGGAATCGAAGCTCAAAGCGGATCAGGATTGTCCTTGTGGTGTTTCGATTCTTTTTCGGCCTTTTTGAACTGTTTCAATTCCTCTTTGTTGCGTTTTGCCTCTTCCTTGCGCCTGAGCTTTGCGGCGTGCGCCTCGGCCTTTTGGTCCTGTTTAAGCTCCCCGAATTGCTTGATCTGGATCGCAAGCCCTTTGCTTGCCCCGTTGAGCGCGTCGCTCATGTCGGCGACAGCCTCCTCGAGCCGGCCCTGGATTGCCGAAGGGCGGCCGGACGGCCCCTCAGCGGCGTGAAGGTCGTCAATCTGCGCCGGCCCTTGATCGAGGAGCGAGCGAAGCCCGGCTCGCATGTCACGCCCGGCGTCAAACTGGTCGTCAATCCATCCCTTCATTTCGTCCACAAGCGCAATGTACTGGCCGAGCAAGCTTTTCAGGTGCGTGTCAACGTCGGGCGTCGCGGCCGGAGCGCTGGAGAGCGCGGTCTCAAAGCGGCCGAGCCGGTTCCGCTCGAGCTTGACATAAACCTTAATGCGCTGGGATGGGTCTTGCGCTTCACGAAGCTCTTCAGCTTCCGCCGCGTCGAGGCCGGAGTGTTCACTCGCGCGCAAGCCGCGGCCCGCAAGAATCGTCAGGGCCATGAACATCACGCTTGCAATCTGGATGAATCGTTTCCTCATCGCCTGATAACGTTCGGTCTGGGCCGTTGAAAGGCCGATTTACTGACGCCAGGCTTGCCGTGAGGCCGAGGTCCCCGCTCGGAGGCCGATTGCCGGGCCCCGTTTCGATTGAGCGAGGGGAAAAGCGCCTCAAGGTTCGCCTGGCGGATCTGCTGCACGCGCCGGATTGCTTTTTGAATTGGGCTGAGTTCCAAATAGGAAACTGATTGCTCAAGAAAAGTCAGTTGCCGAAGACTCTCGCGCAGCGTGATATCAAACAACCTGAATCCTTGCGGATGTTTCGATGCGACGTAGCCGGAATCGCGGAGCGTCTTCCGGCACCTCGCGATCTCCGCCAGATAATTGCTCAACAGGCGCGCGCCTTGCTTCGGATGGCGGGCATTATATGCTGCAATGGCGTCCTGGAGCTTCAGCCTGGAAAGCTCGATTTCTAGGCGAGCACGCTTGATAGGATTTTTTGTCCGGGAGATTTTGGCTTTGAGATCGTGTGCAGACGGGGCACGGTGTGCCCACGCAGTCTGGCTGACAACTGCACCGGTCAATGTCAGCACGAGCGCGGGCAGCGAAACCGAACGACGCAAGGGCAACCGCCTCCTCCGACTTTGCCCATTATAACGATTTTTTTTGCGCGTCGCACACTCTTTACACGCCGCCGGCTCGAACGTCGCCCGCTCGGGAAGATGCGGCGAGCGCCGGAGCAAGGAATTTTCCCGTGTAGGAGCGCGGGTTTTGTGCCAAGTCCTCGGGTCGGCCGGCTCCGATGACCGTTCCGCCCGCCTCGCCGCCTTCCGGCCCCAGGTCAATGATCCAATCCGCCGACTTCAGGACGTCGAGGTTGTGTTCAATCACCAGCACGGTCGCGCCCGCCTGGATGAGCCGGCGAAATGCGCCGAGCAGCTTGCTGATGTCGTCGAAGTGCAGGCCGGTCGTCGGCTCATCGAAGATAAAGAGCGAATTCGAGAGATCGGATTGCGCAAGATTTGCCGCCAGCCGGACGCGCTGAGCTTCACCGCCCGAGAGCGTCGTCGCGGATTGCCCGAGGCGGAGATAGCCCAAGCCGATTTCGTTCAGCACCCGAAGCTTTGAGATGACCGCCGGAACGTCGGCGAAGAACGCCAGCGCCTCCTTAACCGTCATTTCGAGGACGTCCGCTATGTTTTTTCCCTTGTATGTTACTTTCAGCGTCGAAGGTTTGAAGCGCTTGCCGCGGCACTCGTCGCATAGCAGTTCGACGTCGGCGAGGAATTGCATTTCGACCGTCACGGTGCCTTCGCCGCGGCAAACTTCGCAACGGCCGCCCGGCACGTTGAAAGAGAAGCGACCGGGGCCGTAGCCATGCGACCGCGCGGCGGGGGTGGACGCGAAACAGGCGCGGATGGCGTCGAAAGCGCCGATGTAGGTGACGGGATTCGAACGAGGCGTCCGTCCGAGCGGCGATTGATCCACGAGGATCACGCGGTCAATTCCTTCGTCGCCTTCCAGGCGATTGAGCTCTGGCGGGGCCGAGAGCGAAGCGCCTCGCTTCGCCATGAGCGCGTTATAGAGCACGTCATAGACGAGGGTTGATTTTCCCGAGCCGGAAACGCCGCTGACGCACACCAGCAGGCCGAGAGGAATTTCGAGGTCAATCGCCTTCAGGTTGTGGCAGCGCGCTCCGAGAATCTTCAGCCGGGCTTTCCGGCGCCGGAGGCGCTCTGCGGGCGCCGCGACGGTCAATTCTCCGGCAATATAACGCCCCGTCAGAGAATGTGGATCTCGTACCAGGCCCTCTAAATCGCCCGAATAGACCACCCGGCCGCCTTGCTCCCCGGCGCCGGGACCGAGGTCGAGAATCTTGTCCGCCTGCCGGATCATCTCGGGATCGTGCTCGACGACAACCATCGTGTTTCCCAAATCGCGCAAATTCTTGAGGATCTCAATCAGCCGGTTCGTGTCGCGCGGATGCAAGCCGATGGAAGGCTCATCGAGAATGTAAAGTGCGCCGACGAGGTTCGAGCCCAGCGCCGTCGCCAGCTGAATGCGCTGCGCTTCGCCTCCTGAAAGCGTCGCGGTCAGGCGATCGAGCGTGAGATATTCGAGGCCGACTTTATCGAGATAATCGAGCCGCGAACGGATCTCCTCGAAGATGCGGCCGGCTACAGTTTCCTCACTCCGGCTCGGATGGAACCCTGCAAAAAATTCGCGAACCTTGTGAACGGGAAGGGCCGAGACCTCGACGATGTTCCTGCCGTTCACACGCACGTTCAGAGCCTCCGCGCGCAATCTGCCGCCGTGGCACTCAGGACAAGTCGTGTAGGAGCGGTAGCGGCTGATGAACACGCGAACGTGCAGCTTGTATTTCTTGCGGTCGAGATAGCGGAAGAATCCGCGAACGCCGCCGAAGTGTTCGCCGCCTTCGATGAGCCACTCACGGTCCGCCGCCGTGAGCTTGTGGAAGGGCGTATCAAGCGGAACGCCGCGCTCTCGAGCCGCGCGCTTCATTTCATTCTGGAACACGCGGTAGCGCGGCTTCGTCCAGGGCTCGACGGCGCCTTCGACGAGCGTTTTTGCCGGGTCCGGGACGACCCGATCGAGGCTGAAGTCCACCGTATTGCCAAAGCCCTGGCAGCGCGGGCAAGCGCCGTAAGGATTGTTGAATGAGAACAATCGCGGCTCCGGCGCGGGTAGAGTTTTCTTGCACTGTTTACACTCGAATCGTTCGTTAAACGTCAAACGCTCCGCCACGCCGCCAGATTCGCCCAGCAGAAATTCAAGGGCGGTTTCTCCCGCCTCGCGATAACAAATCTCAATCGAGTCAATCAGCCGGGAACGACCTTCCGGGCTGACACTGAGACGATCCACCAGAACTTCAATCGGTCGCGAAAAGTCGAGATCAAGGATGCTTTCCGGTTCGGAAAGGTCGATTGTCCGCCCTGATTGGTAAAGACGAATGAATCCGGATTTGCGCAGGGACTGGAGCCGGACCTTCATGACGTCATCGGCAGCGCTTCTCGGGCCGGTTGCGGAGCCTGGCTTCGTCTCGCCTGCGTCTTTCTTTCCTCGCCGCGCCCGGCTTCGTCTGGCCTTTCCGTCTTCCGCCTCGCCTGCGCCGGCGTCATCCGCCGTCCGGATCAGGAGAAGTGGAAACAAAACGTAAAATCGCTGGCCTGCCGGCCTCGACAAAACCGCATCGGCAACTTCTTCGACCGTATCTTTTTTAACGACTTGCCCGCAACCGGGACATGTGGTAACGCCGATGCGCGAGTAGAGAAGGCGCAAATAATCGTAGATTTCGGTTGCCGTCCCCACGGTCGAGCGGGGATTACGCGTCGCGTTCTTCTGTCGAATCGCGACGGCCGGCGCGATGTTCGCAATCTCGTCCGCGTCCGGCTTTTCCATCCGCTCAAGAAATTGGCGGGCGTAAGCCGAAAGCGACTCAACATAGCGCCGCTGTCCCTCTGCGTAAAGCGTGTCGAAGGCCAGGCTCGACTTGCCCGAGCCGGAAACGCCGGTGATTACCGTAAGGCGATTGTGGGGAATTTCGCAGTCGATGGACTTCAGATTGTGGACGCGCGCACCGCGAATGAGGATCGCGTCGCCGGCCGAAGGCCCGCCGCTCGCGTTGACGCCCGCCGTCGCAATCTCAGCCCGCGGCGAAGCATCGCTCCGCACGCCCGGCTCCAGCGGCCATCCGTGTGAGGCCGCGTTTGACGGCAAAAGAGGATCCGAGTTGCTTGCAATTCTAGGCATTCGCTAAAACAGACCACCTCTTGAGGCAGCTCTCTTGAGAACCCTGCATTCCCGCGGCGCAAATGGCCAATCGTCAGCGTCCGCTCGCGGCATGAGTGCCGTCGCCCGCCGAGCCGCGCGGCGCATCCGCCACGAAACCTGCAAGCGACTGCCCGAGCGCCCGGCAAAGCCGGCGTCCTAAGCCGATGTAAGATTGATTGCTCTCGATTAAATAATGAAGAGGAACGCAAAGCGCGGCGCCCGGCGCGTTAATTTGGAGTTCCGATACGAAATGGGCGGGCGCGCCATTTGCCGCGAGAGAAGGCCAATGGTCGAGCGCTTTGCGCGTCAGGCCGCCGCCGCACGGTTTTTCCCATCCTCGCTTTTCCTCAAACACCATGACGCGCTTCGGCGTGCAACCCGGGCCGCGAAGCAGCGTCTCCGCCGCCGACGCACCCGCCGGCCCGCCACCCACGATCGCGACCGTCAATTGAGAGCGCCCTCGCATCCTAATTATTAGAATAACAGACTCCGGCGGGGAATTGGCCGGTGCCGCGTGGGACATCAGCGCGGGCATTTGGTACTATGAGTTTCGAGAAATGGATCGGATGGAGCCAAAAGCCGAAACACGCGGGCCGAACGGCGGGGAAAAACCCTACATCCAATTTGTGGACGTCTCAAAATCGTTTAACAGCCAGCGTGTGCTTGTGGACGTCAGCTTTGAAGTGCATCGCGGCGAGATGGTGGTAGTGCTCGGACGAAGCGGCGTCGGGAAAAGCGTCACGCTTAAACATATTCTCGGATTCCTCCACCCGGATAGCGGCCAAGTCTTTGTCGGCGGCAGGGAAGTCTCCGCAATGACGGAAGAAGCGCTGGCCGAAGTGCGGCGGAGGGTGACGATGGTGTTTCAATCGGGCGCTTTATTCGATTCGCTGACGGTCGGCGAGAACGTCGCTTATCCCCTGCGTGAACGCGCCGCGCGGGGGCAGGCTCTCGAAGAAGACGCGATTCAAACGCGGGTCACGGAGCTGCTGACGCTCGTCGAGATCGAGGGAACCCTGGACCTGATGCCTTCAGACCTGAGCACCGGAATGAAGCGCGCCGTCGCCATCGCGCGCGCTCTCGCCGCCGAGCCGGAAGCGATTCTCTATGACGAGCCGACGACGATGGTGGACCCCTTGATGGCCGAGACCATCGGCGACTTGATTCTGAAACTCAAGAAGCAGACCGGGCTGACCTCGGTGGTCGTCACGCACGATATGCGCCTTGCGCGCAAGCTTGCCGACCGCGTCGTGTTCTTGCTCGAGGGCCGGGTCGCGTGCTTTTGCCGGATCGAAGATCTTGATCGCTCGCCCGATCCGAGAGTCCGTGAGTTTGTCGAGCTTGACGAGATTTCGATGCCGAAGAGCGGCTGAGACATGGGAGTCGCCGCGTATGAGGGGCTTTACGTGAATCTCCCGCCGGTGATTCTCAAGTCTCTCGTCACGGCTCAAGTGCTTTCTTTCCCCGTTTTCCATGGCCTCCAAATC
Source organism: Acidobacteriota bacterium (assembly GCA_021828285.1). GTDB lineage: Bacteria > Acidobacteriota > Terriglobia > UBA7540 > UBA7540 > JAKASG01. The sequence continues at coordinate 11,903 of JAKASG010000038.1, forward strand.
AGTGATGACCCTCGATCGCGCGCTTTCTCGCTCCGGATGGGGTTCGAGGACGGCGGCGCGCGAGGCCATCGCCACGGGACGCGTGAAAGTGAATGGCCGGGTTGTGCGCGATCCGGAGCGCTGGGTGCGCTCCGGGCTCGATAAGGTCTGCCTGGACGATCGGAAGCTGAAACCCTCGCCGAAGATTTACCTGGCGTTCTACAAGCCGAAAGGAGTTATCACGAGCCATGGCGATCCCGGCGCGCGCAAAACCGTTTACGATTTTCTGGGAGGCTTGGGCAGGTGGGTCGCGCCTGTTGGTCGGCTCGACAAGGACACCTCCGGCCTGCTCCTGATGACCAATGACACGGAATTTGCCGACGACGTAACGAGCCCCAATTCCGGAGTGGTGAAGACTTATTGGGCGAAAATCAACGGCCTTCTGAGCGATGAAACGATCGCCCATCTCGCGCAGGGCATCGAGATGAAGCGCGGCGATTGGGCGCACCCGTCTTCAGTCCGCAGGCTTGAAGACCGCGGCAAATATACCTGGCTCGAGATTGCGCTCGACGAAGGCAAGAACCGCGAAGTGCGGCGGATGATTGAAGCGGTCGGGTTCAAAGTCCTGAAGCTGGTTCGAACGCGGATCGGCGGCTTCGCCCTCGGCGCGATGACGCCCGGCCAATGGCGCGAGCTGACCTCTGACGAGTTGGCCCTGATTCGCCGAGACGCCAGGAAGCGCGCCGGCCAAATGAGCGGGAATGCGCGTTGATTTCCCGGTATAATCCGCCTTTACCCTGACGGAAGGTAGAGCCCGCCGCGCGATGCCGGTCAAGCTGAATTCGTCGGACAAGAAGATCATCACGCTCGCCGTGATTGTGGCGGCAGCTTCGCTCCTCTTTGCCGTCAGATACTTTTCCCGCGCATTTCCAGAAGCCTCGCTCACCCTCAAAGTGAATCGGGGCGAATCCCAAAACATTGCCGGGCAGTTTCTCGCCGCGCGCGGCTTCAACGTCGCTGGCTATAAACATGCGGCGATGTTCAATTACGACGATACGGCGAAGCTCTACCTGGAGCGCTCGCTCGGTCTTGCGCGAATGAACCGGCTCACGCGCGGGCCCATTCATTTGTGGCGGTGGTCGCACCGATGGTTCAAGCCTCTTCAAATCGAAGAGTTCGACGTGGATGTGACCCCGGCCGGGCAGGTGGTGGGCTTCGATCACATTCTTCCCGAAGCGGCTCCCGGCGCGAATCTAAGCCAGGCCGGCGCCCGCATCATCGCGGAGAACTTCCTTACCGATGTGATGCATCGCAACCCTGCGACACTCGATTTCGTCGAGGCGGTCACGACGAAGCGCGCCGCGCGCACCGACCATACTTTCATTTGGAAAGAGAAAGGTCTGAAACTCGGGGATGGCAGCTTCCGCATCAAAGTGGATATCGCTGGCAGCCAGGTAGCCGGATATTCCGAATACGTCCACATTCCCGATGCATGGCTGCGCAGTTACCACAGATTGCGTGCGAAGAATGATGACGCGCAATTGGTGGACCAGGTGTTTTACTTCCTGCTCATCCTTGCCATGGCGGGGCTGCTCATCCGGCGGCTCAGGGATCGCGACATTCCCTGGCGGCTGGCCTTTATCTTCGGCGCCGTCGCGGGTGTTCTCTATCTTCTCAGCCAGCTCAACGAATATCCGCTCGAATTGTATAGCTATTCCACGACCGTCTCTTATTCGACGTTCATGGCGCGATATTTGTATGAAGCCGTGCTCAGCGCGGCCGGCATCGGCGTCGCAATTTTCCTGCTCGTCGCCGCAGCGGAGCCGGCTTATCGGGAAGGTTTTCCCAGGCTGCCGTCCATCCGCCGCACGCTTTCCTGGCGCGGACTGCGCTCGCGTCCATTTTTCATTGCAAACGTCATCGGCATCGCTCTCGCCATTTTCTTCTTCGCCTATCAGACGCTGTTCTATCTGCTCGCCAATCACTTCGGCGCCTGGGCGCCCTCGGATATTCCCTTTTCAAACCAGCTCAACACGAGCATTCCCTGGGCCGCCGTGCTTTTCATCGGATTTTTCCCCGCGGTCAATGAGGAGCTGACGTTCCGCGCCTTCGCCATCCCCTTCATTCGCAAGCATACCCGCTCGCTGTCCCTTGCGATTGTCGCCTCCGCGTTCATATGGAGCTTTCTGCACTCGGTTTATCCGAACGAGCCGTTCTTCATTCGAGGCCTGGAAGTCGGAATCGGCGGAATCATTGTAGGTCTCATCATGCTGCGATTCGGCATCATCGCCACGATGATTTGGCATTATTCGGTTGACGCGCTATATACCGCTTTTCTTCTGTTGCGATCGCAGAATCTCTACTTGCGGGTTTCGGGCGGCGTGACGGCGGGAATCATGCTTATACCGCTTGGCGTGGCGCTCGTCGCCTACCTGCGCTCCGGAAGTTTCTCTGACGAAGAATCACTGACCAACAGGAGCGAAGGCATTTCGCGCGCGCCCGAAGCGCCTGCGGCCGTGGATGTGGAAACACCGGTTGAATATCACTCGCTCAGCCGCAGCCGGCTTTTCCTGGCGGGCGGAGTGATTGTCGTCTTCGCGGCGCTTGCGGTGATTCCCGCATACCGCTTTGGCGAGGGAATCAAGCTGCGCATTTCCCGGCCTGAAGCCGTTCGCATCGCAACCCAATTTCTGCAATCTCAGGGCGTCCATCCTGCGAGCTACGATCATGTCGCCTGGCTCGACGAAAATGTGGACCCTTCGGTCTTGCGCTATCTGCTCCAGAGGCAGGCTGTTGAAGCGGCTGACCGGACTTATCGCCAGGCGACGCAGCTTGAGTTGTGGGCCGTCCGATTTTTCCGTCCGCTGCATAAAGAAGAGTACTTCGTTTTCGTTGATCCCATGGACGGCAAGGTTTTCACGTTCCGGCACGTGATCGCGGAGGATGCGCCCGGAGCGTCGCTTTCGCCGCAGGCGGCGCAGGCGGTCGCCGAGAAAGCTTTTGTAGAGCAGGGCTATCGCTTGAATGATTTCAACCTGCAATCGTCGCACGCCGAAAAGCGCAAAGCTCGCGAGGATTATGAATTCGTCTGGCAGGCGAAGCAGGGCGACTCGCGCAACGTCGGCAAAGCGCTCTACCGCGTCATCGTCAGCCTGGCGGGCGATCAAGTGATGTCCGTGTCGCGCTACTTCAAGCTGCCGCAGCAATGGGTGCGCTCCCGCGAAGGCCTGAAGCTCGGCAACATCGTCCTGATTGTGGTATCGAGCTTTTTCGGGATTGCTTTCTTTGCCGGTTTCATCTTGCTTCTGGTCCGTTACGCACGCAGGGGCGCGATTCGATGGGGCAGGTCGGCGATCGTCGCGGCGGTGGTCGGGATTCTCTATGGCCTCAACGAGTTGAACGTGCTCCCGCTGATCGATCGCGAATACCAGACCTCGATTTCGCTCGTGGCATTCCGGATCGAGGTCGGCGCGTCATTGATTATCGTCCCGATTCTGCTGGGTGCGCTTGCGCTCCTGGTGGTTGGCGTGGCCACGGTGTGCTACCCCAATGCCTTGCGGGTATTCAGCCGGTCGGCGCGAAAAACATGGCGGCGCGACGCCTTTGTTGCGGCCGCGGTCGCCATCGCCGCCGAATTCGGCTGGGCGAAGCTCGCCACGCTTTTTGAAGACCGCTTCCACGCCGTCGCGCCCGTGAATTACGCAATCGTTTCATCATCTTTTCAATCGTATCTTCCCGGCGCGGACGTTTGGATTTCGGCTTTGACCCTCGGTGTTTTCGCCGTGTCGCTGATTGGAGTCGTTATTGCCCTGGCGAGCGAGGGCTGGGCGAAGCGCGCCTGGTGGTTGTGGCTCGCCGGATTGTTCCTGCTCGCGGCATTGGGGCCGCAGACCGCGCACTCGGCGGGGGAATATTGGGCCGGATGGCTGATGCATTTCGTTCCGCTGGCTTTTGCGGGACTGTTTGTTTGGCTCTTTTTCCGGGACAATATCCTCGCCTATCTGACCGCGTATTTTGTTTTGGCCGTCGCGGGCTCAGCCGCGGAACTCCTGTGGCAGCCTGCAACGGTTTATCGGTGGAATGGGGTTTTGCTCGTCATCCTGAGCCTCGCCACGCTCGCTTGGCTGCTTCTTCCCGGTCGCGCTTCGTCCACGGCGGAGAGCCCGCAACCATGACAACGCACCGCCATTCCCCCGTTCGCAGCCGGGGTCAAGGCACATTTTAGCGACAGAGCAGGGGCCGCACCAATCACGAAAGGTTAGGTATTCTGGCCTTCGACGAGCTGGCGGGCGCGCTGGGCGGCGCGGACGACGGCTTTGATGAGCGTCACGCGCAAGCCGCCTTCTTCAAGTTCCAGCAGTCCGTCAATCGTGCAGCCGGCGGGCGTTGTGACGACGTCTTTCAATTTGGCGGGATGCTCGCCTGTCTGGAGGACGAGCGCGGACGCGCCTAAAAGGGTTTGCGCGGTGAGTTCGGTTGAAAGCTCGCGAGGCAGGCCCATCTTCACGCCGCCTTCGGCCAGCGATTCGATAATCGTGTAAACGTAAGCGGGGCCGGACGCGGAAAGGCCGGTGATGGCGTCCATGTGCTTTTCATCCACAATCACCACGCGGCCCATGGAGGAAAAAATCCGCTCGGCGATTTTAGCGTCCGCATCGGTCGCGAAGCGGCCGCGCGCAATCGCGGTCATGCCTTGGCGAATCAGGCAGGGCGTGTTCGGCATGGCCCGAACGACGCGCGCCTTATGCCCAAGCGCGCCTTCGATGAGCGCGGTCGTGACCGATGCGGCGGCGGAAATCAAAAGCGCGTCTCTGCTGAGCGCTTTTTGCGTCTCCTCGAGAAACGCCTTCACTTGTTGCGGCTTGAGCGCGATCAATACGAGGTCCGCGCCCTTCACCGCTCGCAAGTTGTCCGTCCCGGCCTGGATCTTATACTTTTCGGCGAGCGCGTTGGCGCGCGGCTGATGGGCCACCGTGGCGTGAACCCGCTCTGGGGAAACGAGCTGCGAGCCGAGCACGCCCGAAAGCAGTGCTTCGCCGAGCTTGCCCGCGCCTATAAGCGCCAGCTTCTTCACGCGGAGCGAATGTGGCGCCATCGAATGGCTCGATTTAGTTCTAGTCTCAGCGCTCAATGGAATCGCATCCTTTGTCGTTTAACTTTTGTCAATGGCCCGTTTCGCAGTTTCACTTTTTGCTTGCCATCCGCCACTTGTTCTTAGCGCATGGCCTGCGCCTGAGCGGCCGTCGCTTCTTCTTTGCGGGTCTGAATCCACGGCATCATGCGGCGCAATTCGGAGCCGACTTTCTCGATAGGATGCGAACCGGCCTTCGCCCGCATTTCGAGAAAATTCTTACGGCCCTTATCGTTTTCAGCCATCCATTCGCGAGCGAAGGTGCCGTCTTGAATCTCCGCCAGCACTTTTTTCATGGTCTCACGCACCCGCTCGTCAATGACTCGCGGCCCTCGCGTGTAATCGCCGTATTCGGCCGTGTCTGAAACCGAATAGCGCATGTACTTGATTCCGCCCTGATAAATAAGGTCCACGATCAGCTTCAGCTCATGCAGGCATTCGAAATAAGCGATCTCCGGCTGATAGCCCGCCTGCGTAAGCGTCTCAAAAGCTGTGGTGATGAGCGCGGAAACGCCGCCGCAGAGCGTCGTCTGCTCTCCGAACAGGTCGGTCTCAGTTTCTTCCTTGAACGTCGTGCGAATCACTCCCGCCTTCAGGCTGCCGATGCCCTTCGCGTAGGCGAGCGCCGTCTGTTCGGCTTTGCCTGAAGCGTCCTGTTCGATCGCGATGAGCGACGGCACGCCGACGCCTTCGGTGAAGAGTTCCCGCAGGCGATGCCCGGGGCATTTCGGCGCAATCATGACGACGTCCACATATTTCGGCGGAACGATGAATTTGTAATGGATGTTGAAGCCGTGGGCGAAAAGCAGCGTCTTGCCCGCGGCCAGATTCGGCTCGATCGCTTCTTTGTAGAGCTTTGCCATCGGGGGATCAGGCACGAGCATGGCGATGACGTCCGCGCGTCGCGCAGCCTCACCGGGATCGAAAACTTCGAGCTTCTGCGCCTGCGCCTTCGCGCGCGAAGCGCTCGTTGCCGGCAATCCGACAATCACTTTCACTCCGCTGTCGCGCAGGTTCAGCGCGTGAGCGTGTCCCTGGCTGCCATAACCAATAATCGCCACAGCCTTGCCCGCAAGATTCTTCAGATCGCCGTCCGCTTCATAATAAACCTTTGCCATGATTCACCCCTTCTGTCTGAGGCGCCGGTTCGATCCCGGCGCGGATGTTTGAAATCTTTGAGTGCGAAACGAGGCTTTTCCGGCATTCCGCTGCGGCGTAATCGGGAAGCTTACGCGGCCGATGTTACCGCGGAAACCGCCAGCTCTTCCTGGCGCGTGCTGCGGACCGGCGCAAAAGACAGCCATCCGGGTTCAACGCGGCCGTTCGCTTTGGGCGCGCTGGAATGGCTCAAAGGAATCTCCACCAGACACTTTTCAGGATTGGCGAAGACGAGCCGGCTGCCGGGAAACGTTTCAAGCAGGCGCGCGACTGAAGCGCTTTCTCTTCCCCCATCGGCGAGGATAAAGGAAGGCATGGCCGTGGCCTCCGGCGAGTGCCAGGCGACGTGCCGCACGCCCGCAATGCCGCGGAGAAAATTGAAAATGTGGTCTACGGCCCCTGCGTCGGTTTCGGCAAGCGCGGTCGCGTGCGTTCGGTCGAGTTTGTTTTCAAGCGTGAAGGTGAGAAGCTTCATGCCCTTCCGCCGGAAGACATTCATCAGGCGGCAGGTGATAATCGGATCGCTTTCCATCTCAAGTTTCAGAAGCCATTGCATCGGTCAACTCCTCCTCCGGCTTTCAGCGGGCATCTCCCAGCCGCCGTCCGGTTCTCAATTTTTGCTCTCTCATTCCTCCGCCGCATGCGCACTCGCCAATCAGCAAGACGAAATCGGCTATTTTCACACCGCCCACAAGTCGTCCAGAGCTTCTTCTTCGACCACCGGACGCGGTGGTTCGACCACCATCTCGGCAATCGAAGCGCCGGGAGGCACGATGGGATAGCAGTTTTCCGCGGGATCCACCGAGAAGTCCACGAGGCGCGGCTCTCGGTCGCTCAGCATATCGCGGAGCGCGTCGGGTACGTCGGTGCGGTGCTCGACGCGCGCGGCGCGGATGCCGTAGGCCTCCGCCAGCTTCACGAAGTCCGGCGCGAAATTCAGGTCAATATCGCAATAGCGTTTCTCGAAGAAAATTTCCTGCCACTGGCGTACCATCCCGAGCGCGCGATTGTTGATGACGACGATTTTCACCGGCACGCGATATTGGACCGCTGTGGCCAGATCGTTGAGCGTCATCTGGAATCCGCCGTCGCCGACGATGGCGATGACCTGCCGGTCCGGAAAAGCCATTTGCGCGCCCATCGCGGCCGGGAAGCCGTAACCCATCGAGCCCAGGCCGCTTGAAGAAAGCCACGTGCGCGGGCGCTTGAAATCGTAAAACTGCGCGGCCCACATCTGATGCTGCCCCACGTCCACAGCGATGATGGCGTCGTCGTCCGCCGCCTGCGCGAGCGCTTCGATGACGTACTGCGGCTTCACGACGTTCGCGTATCGGTCGTAGCCGAGCGGATGCTCGCTTCTCCAGGCTTCAATCCGCTTCAGCCAGTGCTCGCGGTCGGGCGCGGGCTTCGCGGCTCGCCGCTTCAGCTCGTCAATCAGCGCTCGGAGGGAATCCCTCGCGTCGCCCACGAGTGCGAGATCCACGTGAATGTTTTTGTTGATTTCCGACGGGTCCACGTCCAATTGGATTTTGCGCGCATCGGCGGCGAATTTGTCCACGCGGCCCGTCACGCGGTCGTCGAAGCGGGCGCCGACGGCGATGAGCAAGTCCGAATGCGTGACCGCCATGTTGGTGGCATAGCTGCCGTGCATGCCCAGCATTCCGAGCGAAAGCGGGTGGCGGGAAGGGAATGCGCCGAGACCCATTACTGTCGTGGTGACGGGAATGTGAGTGAGTTCCGCAATCTCGCGAACTTCCGCCGGTGCCTCCGAAGCAATCGCGCCACCGCCCACGTAAAGCACTGCGCATCGGCTTTCGAGAATCATGTCCGCCGCGCGAGCGACTTCCTCAGCGTTCCACTCACGGCCGCGGTGCGGCTTGACAGCAGCGGCGGGAAACGCCGCCTCACTGACCTCAAGCAGCACGCTCTTCGGCACGTCCACCAAAACCGGCCCGGGCCTCCCGGAAATCGCGGTCTCGAAAGCTTCGTGGATGATGCCGGGAATGTCCGCAGCCTTCCGCGCCAAAAAGGCGCGCTTCGTTGCCGGCAAGCACATCCCAACGGTATCGGCCTCTTGGAAAGCATCCTTGCCAATCAGCGGCAGAGGCACCTGGCCGGTCAGCGCAACCACGGGAATCGAATCCATCAGCGCGGAGGTGAGGCCCGTCATGAGGTTCGTTGCGCCTGGTCCTGAAGTCGCGAGGCAAACACCCGCCTGGCCCGTCACGCGCGCGTAGCCGTCGGCCGCAAACGCCGCAGCCTGCTCGTGGCGGACGAGCAAGTGGTGAATGCCGGCGCTGTAGAGCGCGTCATAAAGCGGCAGGACCGCGCCGCCCGGAAGTCCGAAGATTACCTTCACGCCTTCGCGTTTCAGACTTTCGAGCAGTTGTTCCGAACCTGAAAGCAATGCCATAGTCAGACCTCAACAAAGCGAGAAAACATGAGAGAACGCGTGCGCCTTCCGGCGAGAAAGATACCGACCGGTCGGTAGGTTAGAGAATAGCCGAGCTTGCGCTTGCGAGTCAAGGATTTTTTCGAGGGGCGGTCCCTGCCCTCAGCGGGGGCGCTTCACGATGGAATTCCGCTAGAGCCGCGCGCCTGTCATGAGCCTTCCTCGGCGTTCGGAGGCGCGCTTTCATCCGCCGAACGCCGGCCCTCCGCGCCAGAGCCTTCCCACGGACTTCTGATGTTTCTATCCCCCCAGCGCAGGTCTGGTATAATGCAGGTCATTCGTGGGCTAGTTGCGGGAACTCAACTGAGGCCATACGAAATTCTCACGCTGCCCGGCGCAGGCGGGATTTTCGCCGCAAGCAGGCGCCCAGCCGACGCTCCGGCGGGCACCGGCCGGGGACCGGCGCACCGGCCAGAGGCGTTTCGCTCCAGGCGGGCCCGAATCAAACACCTTATGATTCGCAACATCGCGATTATCGCGCACGTGGACCACGGAAAGACGACGCTCGTGGACGCAATGCTTTGGCAGAGCGGGATATTCAAGGCCGGGCAGGAAGTGGCCGAGCGCGTTATGGACTCGAACGAGCTGGAGCGCGAGCGCGGGATCACGATTCTGGCGAAGAATACGGCCATCCATTACAAAGGCGTGAAAATCAACATCGTGGATACGCCGGGGCACAGCGATTTTGGCGGGGAAGTGGAGCGTGCGCTGAAATTGGTGGACGGCGTGCTTCTGCTGGTGGACGCGAGCGAAGGCCCGCTGCCGCAAACGCGGTACGTGCTGCGCAAAGCGCTCGAAGCGGGGCTGCCGCCCATCGTCGTGGTGAACAAGATTGACCGTGCGGACGCGCGCCCGCAAGAAGTGGTGAACGAAATCTACGATCTCTTCATAGACCTCGACGCGACGGAGGAACAACTGGGATTTCCGATCTTTTACGCGGACGCGCGGCGCGGCATCGCGCAGAAATCGCTCAGCGAGCCTTCGGAAAATCTTGCGCCGCTCTTCGACGCGATTGTGGAGCACATTCCGCCGCCGCCGGGCGATCCAGCGGACGTCCTCCAATTGCTCGTTGCCAACCTCGATTACAGTGAATATCACGGGAGGCTGGCGATCGGGCGGATTTTTTCCGGGACCCTCCATCGCGGCGATGAAGCGGCCATCGTGAAACTCGACGGGCGGAAGGAAACAACCCGCATTACGAAGCTCTACGGCTTCAAGGGTCTCGAGCGCATGGATATCGAAGCCGGCGTGGCGGGCGACATCGTGGCGATTGCGGGCGTCGAAGGCATCACGATCGGCGAGACGGTGACGAGCGTTGAAGAGCCGCGCGCACTCGTTCACGTGCCGGTGGACGAACCCACGATTTCCATGGTGTTCACCGTCAACACCTCGCCTTTTTCCGGACGCGAAGGGGCGTGGGTGACGTCGCGGCATTTGCGGGAGCGGCTCGAAAAGGAATTGCTGACGAACGTCGCTCTGCGCGTCGAGGAGCGGGAGAACACGGATTCATGGAACGTGCTGGGGCGCGGCGAACTGCAATTGGCCATCCTGATTGAAACGATGCGCCGCGAAGGTTACGAACTGGCGGTGGGCAAACCGGAAATCGTCACGCGCCGGGTGGATGGCAAAGTGCAGGAGCCGATGGAGCAACTTATTATCGATTGCCCGCAGGAATTCGTCGGCGTGCTGATGGAAAAAGCCGGGAGCCGCAAAGGGGTCAACCTCAAAATGGCCGGGCATGGACGGCCCGGCGGACGGGTGCGGCTGGAATTCATCATTCCTTCGCGCGGTTTGATCGGCTTACGGAGCGAAGTGCTGCAGGATACGCGGGGCACGGCGGTGATGAATACGCTTTTCGAAGGCTACGCGGATTGGCAGGGCGAGATCGGGCGGCGGCTGACGGGCTCGCTCATCGCCGACCGCGCTGGCAAAACGACCGGCTATGCGCTCTACAACTTGCAAGAACGCGGCGAATTGTTCGTTGGTCCCGGCGTTGAGGTTTACGAAGGCATGATCGTCGGCGAAAATGCGCGCTGGGACGATATGGATGTGAACGTGGTGAAGGAGAAGAAACAGACCAACATGCGCGCGTCGGTGGCCGACGAAGCGATCCGGCTGATTCCGCCGCGCCCGCTCACACTCGAACTGGCGCTGCAATTTATCGCTGAGGATGAATGGGTTGAGGTCACGCCCAAGGCCATCCGCGTGCGCAAGAAAATCCTGGAAGCCAACAAGCGTCCCCGCCGGCACCGGCCGGAGGCGTAGGGGCAATTCATGCATTGCCTCTGCGGAACATGTTAGGATCACCGAAACCGTGACCCTTTCGAGTGGAACGAAACTCGGTTCGTATGAAGTCCTGTCCCATCTCGGCGCGGGCGGAATGGGCGAGGTCTATCGCGCGCGCGATACGAAGCTCAATCGCGACGTGGCCCTGAAAGTTTTGCCCGAGACTTTCGCGCGCGATCCCGAACGCATGGCGCGCTTTGAGCGCGAAGCACAAGTCCTCGCCTCGCTCAATCATCCGAACATTGCGCAGATTTACGGCCTTGAAGAATCGGGCGAGACGCGCGCGCTCGTGATGGAGCTGGTCGAAGGGCCGACGCTTGCGGAACGGATTGCGGCGCCAACCGCGGCTCATAGAGCGGCGCTACAGCCTGGCGACGACCTGGCCCGTTGAATCCGCGCGGTCGAGCAAGCGGTAGCGCGCGCCGCACACGGGGCAAAGGATGACGTTCGAGGCGGGCGGAGGGGCGCGGCGCAACTCCGCGACGACGCCGTAATGCCCATCGGGTGAGCGATAAAATTCAAACATCAATTGGCCGCAGCGCGAGCAGAATTGCCGCCGTCGCACGGTCGAGAAGTCTTCGGCCATTCGCATTTTCCTCAGCGCGCGATTCTTAAGATATCATGGAGGGTGAAGAAGAGTTTCGAGCGAGGCGGAGAATGGAACGGCGAAAATTCCTGATCGGCGCAGCGGCGGGCGGCGTCGGATTACTTGAATACTCCTCGATCGCGCGCTGGATGGATTCGCTCGGGGATCCATGGCAGCCGGAAGTCGAGAAATACCAGAAGTACGGAGCGAAGGCCGCGCTCATGGCGATCACGCCGAACAGCGATTTCTATCTCACGACGAAAGGGACGTCGCCGCGCGTGGACGCGGCACGCTGGGAGCTGAAATTCGAAGGTCTCGTCGCGCATCCTTTCAGCATCACCTATAAGGAACTGCTCGCGCTGCCGAGCTTCGAGCGAGTGATGACGCTCGAATGCATTTCGAATCCGATTGGGGGGAACGCGATCGGCAACGCGCGATGGAAGGGAACGGCGCTCAAGCCTCTGCTCGAACGCGCGAAGCCGCTGCCCGAAGCCGCAAACGCTGCGATTTACGCGGCCGACGGATTTTCCACCGGCCATCCGCTCGAACGGCTGATGAACGACGAAAATTTCCTCGCGTACCGGATGAACGGCGTGGATTTGCCCGTTCTTCACGGCTATCCGGCGCGCGTTTTTATTCCCGGCAAATTCGGCATGAAGCAGCCGAAGTGGGTGACGCGAATCGAGCTGGTCAACAAAGCGTATCTCGGCTATTGGGAATCGCGGGGGTGGTCGAACAGCGCCGAACGCCGGGCGCAGGCGCGCTTCACCGATATCCGAGACGGCGCAAAGATCGAGGGCAAGAATTTCGAACTGACCGGATACGCCGTGGGAAATCTCGCTGGAATTAAAACGGTCGAAATCAGCTTCAATCAGGGCAAGACCTGGCAGCCGGCGGATCTCTACAGCAATCCTTCCAACATTACGTGGGCCTTTTGGAAATATATTTGGGTTGATCCCACGCCGGGCAAATACAAAATCGCTGTGCGCGCTATTGACGGCCAAGGGAACATCGAAGGCCCCGAACCGACCGGCATTTTCCCCTCGGGCGCGACCGGATACGAAGTCATCCACGTCCGCGTCGCCTGAGCCGCCGCTCGAGAAACACGCTGCGCCGCGCAGGCGTGGTAGAATCGTGCCTTTGTTTGACGCGCCGCGCCCAAAGGCGCGGAAATTCCAATGGAGAGGCGAGACGTGCCGAATTCCGCATTTGATTATTACTCCCTGAACCGCGAAGCGTTTCTTGAAGGGCTGAAAAATTTTCTGCGCATCCCGAGCGTCAGCACGCTGCCCGAGCACAAATCGGACGTGCGCCGCGCGGCGGAATTTGTCGCAGGCGAGCTGCGCGCGATGGGGATGGCGACCGTCGAACTCATCGAAGGCAAGGCCGGGGAGCATCCGCTCGTTTACGGCGAATGGCTGGAAGCGCCGGGCAAACCAACGGTCCTGATTTACGGTCACTATGACGTTCAGCCGCCCGACCCGCTCGACGAATGGAAAACGCCGCCGTTCGAGCCTGCCGTGCGCGGAGAAAATATCTATGCGCGCGGCGCGGTGGACGATAAAGGGCAGACGTATCTTCTGCTCAAGGCGGTGGAGGGATATCTCAAGGGCGAAGGGCGATTGCCCGTCAACGTGAAATTCCTGATCGAAGGCGAAGAAGAAGTCGGCGGAGGAAACATCGATGATTACGTGACGCATCACGCCGAGCGCCTCAAAGCGGATGTGGCGCTCGTTTGCGATACGGAAATGTTCGCGCGCGATCTGCCGACGCTGACGACCGGTTTGCGCGGCCTGGTTTATACGGAGGTTCAGGCGCGCGGCGCGGCTCAGGATTTGCACTCCGGCCTGTATGGCGGCGCAGCGCCCAATCCTTTCCAGGCGCTCGCGGAAATCATTGCGGCGCTCAAAGGGCCGGACGGCAAGATCCGGATTCCTGGTTTTTATAAACGGGTCAAAGCGCCGGACCGCGAGGAACTCGCTGCATGGGAGCGATTGCCGTTCAAAGAAAAGGAATTTTTGAAGAAGGAAGTGGGCGCGGCGGCGCTTTCCGGTGAAAAGCGGTTTTCTGTGCTCGAGAGAATCTGGGCGCGGCCGACCTTTGAAGTCCACGGCTTTCGCGGCGGATTCACGGGTGAGGGCGCGAAAACGGTGATTCCCGCCGTTGCGACGGCGAAAATCAGCATGAGGCTTGTGCCGGAAATGGACCCGCGGGAAGTCCTGCGGCAATTCACCGCGGCCGTGAAGAAAGCGACGCCGAAAGGGATTCGAACCACGGTGCGCGCGATCAGCATTTCTTCTCCGACGCTGGTCAGCACGGAAAACGCTTACGTCCACGCGGCGCGCGAAGCGCTCGAACGGGTGTTCCGCAAGAAGACGGTTTACATGCGCTCGGGCGGCTCGATTCCCATTGTGGGATTATTCGGCCGGCATTTGCGGGCGCCCTGCGTGCTCATGGGCTTCGGCCTGCCGGATGACCGATTGCATTCGCCGAATGAGAAATTCCATCTGCCGAATTTCTACCGCGGGATTGAGGCCGTCGGCCATTATTTCGAAATCCTCGGTACGATGACCGCGGGAAGCGCGGTGCACGCCCACGCGAAACACGGCGAATGAGCGAGGACGAAAAGCCAAAATCTCCGCGATTGCGCGCCCATCTCTCGACGCTGTGAACCTCAGGTCCGGAAAGAAAAATCCGAAACTATACCCGCTCGACCGCGCCGAAGGCCGCTCGATGGTCATCACGCGGCAGGGCATTTTGGCGACGTCGCAGACGCTGGCCTCCCAAGCCGGTGCACAGATTCTCGCGCGCGGCGGATCGGCGGCGGACGCGGCGATTGCCGCGAACGCCACGCTCGGCGTGGTCGAACCGATGATGAACGGCATGGGCGGCGACCTTTTCGCCATCGAATGGGATGCGAAGATGGGGCGGCTGACGGGGCTCAACTCGAGCGGCTGGGCGCCCGAGGGACTTACCATCAGCCTGATCAGGGAAAAAGGATTTGGGAGAATGCCGGAACTCGGAATTCATTCGGTCACCGTGCCCGGCTGCGTGCGCGGCTGGCAGGCGCTCCACGAGCGGTTCGGACGACTGCCCTGGGCGGAGCTTTTCCAGCCGGCGATTGATTACGCGACTCACGGCTTTCCCGTGACCGAATGGATTTCGACAGGTTGGAGGCTCAACAAAAAGAAACTCGAAGGCAACGCGAACGCTCGGCGCGTTTATCTGATCAACGGCCGGACGCCCGCCGTCGGCCAGATTTTTCGCAATCCCGAATACGCGCGCGCTCTCGGACTCGTCGCCTCGCGAGGTCCCGACGCTTTTTATCGCGGCGCGATTGCGAAAGCGATATTGCGGACCTCGCAGCGCCTCGGCGGCGTGATGACGGCGCAAGACCTGGCGGATTTCAAGCCCGAATGGGTCAAGCCGATTTCGACCACGTACCGCGGCTGGCGCGTTTTCGAGCTGCCACCGAACGGCCAGGGCATGGCGGCGCTCGAAATGCTCAACATAATGGCGCCATTCCCGCTCGGGAAGTGGGGCTTCGACGATCCGCGCTCGTGGCACGTGAAGATGGAAGCGCAAAAACTCTCTTACGCCGATCTCGGACGGTACCGAGGCGACCCGCGATTTGCGAAGATTCCTGTCGAAGCCATCGTTTCGAAAGCCTATGGCGCGGAGCGCGCAAAGACAATTGACATGAATCACGCGCATTGCCACGTCACGCCGGGAGATCCCGCTCGGTTCGGCAGCGACACGACGTACCTGACCGCCGTGGATAGGCAGGGCAACATCGTTTCCATGATTCAGAGCCTTTATGCAGCATTCGGCTCCGGCGTGGTTGTGGATCACTACGGAATCCCATTGCAGGATCGCGGCGCGGGGTTCGAGCTCAACCCTGCGCACCCCGACGCACTCGAACCGCACAAGCGGCCGTTTCACACCATCATTCCCGGCTTCATGGAAAAGGGTGGCATCCACATAGGCTTCGGAATCATGGGCGGGCTGAACCAGTCCCAAGCACATGCGCAGTTTGTTTCCAACATCGCCGATTACGGCATGAATATCCAGCAGGCGCTCGAGGCGCCGCGTTTCACCAATTACAGCTTCGGCGGCTGCCATTTTCTGATCGAAGATCGCGAGCCCGCCGCCATCCGCGCTTACTTGATCGAAAGAGGCAATCAATTGGAAGTCCATAGCGGCTTTTCGCAAGTGGTGGGCGGAGGACAGGCGGTGATTCACGATTCCGCAACCGGCGTCAATTACGGCGCTTCCGACCCGCGCAAAGACGGCGCCGCCCTCCCTGAGCCCGCGCCCTATTTCAAAACCGGCCCGCAATGGCCGAGCCGGCCCAACGGCGCGACAAGACGGCAACGGCTCCGTTAAAATAACGGCTGATGACTCAGGCGGCGGAAAACGCGAGAGGATCAGTGGCCGCGACGAACGGCGCGGAGGCGCCGGCCATCGAGTTCCGTCACGTGTCGGTTTACTTCGATGAGGTTCGGGCTCTTGCGGACGTTTCCTTCAGCGTGCCCCGGGGCGAAACGCTGATGCTCCTCGGTCCGACCGGCTCGGGGAAATCCGTGCTGCTCAAAACGGCGCTCGGGTTGATCAAACCGCAGGAGGGGCAAGTCCTGGTGGATGGGCTCGACCTCTCGCCCTTGACCGAGGAACAAATCGTTCCGCTACGGGCGAAGATGGGAATCGTTTTCCAGGAGGGAGCGCTCTTCGATTCGCTTTCGGTTTTCGAAAACGTTGCGTATCGCCTGCGCGAAGAAGGCCGATGGGACGAAGACTTCATTGCAGAGCGAGTAAAACAGGTTCTCGAATTCGTGGAAATGGGACCGGCTATTGAGAAAATGCCTTCCGAGCTTTCCGGAGGGATGCGGCGGCGCGTTTCCATCGCGCGCGCAATTGCAAACCGGCCCGGCATCATGCTTTATGACTCGCCCACCGCCGGACTCGATCCTGTCACCGCGCACACCATCAATCTACTCATCCTTAAGCTTCGCGACGAACATCATGCCAGCTCGATTGTGGTCACCCACCGGCTGCAGGACGCGTTTTTTCTCGCAAACTTCGTTTATGTTTCGGAAAGCCGGGGGGCGGAGCCAGCGCGCTCAAACGGCGAGGGAGGGTCACGCGCGGCCACGCAATTCATAATTCTCCGCAAAGGCGGCATCGGCTTTTCGGGCACAGAAGAGGAACTCGCCCGCTCGACCGATCCTTATCTGCGCAAATTCATCGCTTGAGCGGGATGGATGAGCTGTTTCACCCCCTTAGTTTGCCGTGGCGCGCACCGTTTGAAATTGTTCTACAATGGATTTGAACGGCCTGAAGGTTAACCCGAAGGAGGAACAATGCCGCAACGAGAAAAATTGAGCTGGGTAAAGCTTCGGATTGGGCTTTTGGTAATCGTCAGCCTGACGATTCTCGCGGTCGGAATCTTCTTTATCAGCGGGCAGGTGGGAGGATTTCTGACCAGCCGATACGAGCTGAAGACGTATTTCCCGAGCGCGCAGGATCTGCGCAACGGCGCCGAGGTTGATCTTGCCGGGCTTCCGGTCGGGAACGTTTCCACCATCCACATTTCGTCGCTCAACGATCCGAATCGCGCGGTCGAAGTGGATATGAAGATTAGCAAGAAATACCAGAGCCAGATCCGCACGGACTCGTCAGCGACAATCGAGACGGTAGGTTTGCTGGGCCAGAGCTACGTGGATATCAGCCTGGGCCGGCCCGAACAGCCGATGATTCCTCCAGGCGGCATCGTGCCCAGCCACGTCGCACCCGCCATGAAGCAGATCGTCCAGAACACGAACGACGTGATCTCGAACCTCCGTGTTCTGAGCGCGCAAATTACCGATATCACGAGCCAGATTCAGCACGGCCGCGGAACCATCGGCCAGCTCATCTATACGGACACGCTTTCCAATCGCCTGAATCAAACCGTGAATTCCGTGCAGGACATTGTGGAACGGGTGAACAAAGGGCAGGGAACGCTTGGAAAGCTGATTACTGACGATACGCTCTACGACCGGCTCAATTCAACGGTCAACAGCTTGAGCCAGGTCGTGGATGAAGTCCAGCACGGCAATGGCAGCCTGGCGAAATTGATGAACGACCCGACAGTGTACAATAACCTCAAGGACGTGACGGCGCGCGCCGACACGCTCGTGACCAATATTAACGAGGGCAAGGGAACGCTCGGCAAGCTGGCCACCAACCCGCAGCTCTATAACCGGATGAATTCGACGCTCAACCACGTGGACGAAATCACCGCGCGCATTGACGCCGGCCAGGGAACGCTCGGCAAACTCTCAACCGATCCGAGCCTCTTCAACAACCTCAATGAAAGCTCGATTTCGTTGAAGGACTTTCTGACGCAATTCAGGAAAAACCCGAAGAAATATCTCACCCTCCGGTTGCACATCTTCTGAGGCAGAGCGCGGCGCGTCGGATTCACACACCGCCCGGCGCTTGAGCGCACTCGGGCGGGTGTGCTACGCTCGCTTATCCTGCCGCTGGAGTGGCGGAATTGGCAGACGCAGCAGACTCAAAAT
>JAKASG010000039.1 GCA_021828285.1 Acidobacteriota bacterium
GCAGCTTTTCAATGATCGGCTGGTCCGCCTCGACTTTGCAGTCGAGGACGCGCAGCGGGTTCGCTTGCGCGCGGCGGCGGCAATCCGCGCACATCGTCTCAGAAACTCCTTCGAGAGCCTTGCGCAGTACCCGGAGATATTCCTTCCGGCATTGGGGACACCCGACGGAATTGACGAGGAGTTGATGCTCGTAAATACCCAACTTCTCGAGGAACAGCACGAGCATTTCAAGCGTTTCCCCATCTATCGCGGGGTGATTCGACCCGAGCACTTCCGCGCCGATCTGAAAGAACTGCCGGTAACGGCCCTTCTGCGGGCGCTCGCGGCGGAACATCGGCCCGATGTAATAGAGCTTGTGAATACGCCCTTCGTTATATAGCGCACGTTCGATATAGGCGCGCACGACGGAAGCTGTCGCTTCGGGGCGCAGCGTCAGCGATTCGTGATCGCGATCCTCGAACGTGTACATTTCCTTGCCGACGATGTCCGTATCCGCGCCCACGCTTCGCGCAAACAAAGCCGCCGCCTCGATTATCGGCGTGCGAATTTCGCTGAAATTATACGACTCAAAACATTCCCGGGTCTTCACCTCGATCGCATTCCAGAGCGCGGTTTCCGGCGGCAGAATGTCGCGAGTGCCCTTGACGGATCGAATGGGTTGCATTTTCTTGGACTCGTTGTTGCGCCTAGCGTCAGGCGGGCATTTCTTGGGCTGGCGCCTTCAGGTGGCGCGCCCTAATTTGTGCCGATCTTAAGGCCGGCGCTACGAAACCCGGCCGGACGACCGTTCGGCGAGGTAACGTTCCTTGTATTCCAAATAGTGCGTGGCATGGGCGTCTATGAATATCCGGTCGGCGTCGGTAAGCTGCCGTTTGAACCGCGCGGGCGCGCCGAGATAGAGGGAGCGCGGCGGAATAATCGTCCCTTCGAGCACGAGCGATCCGGCCGCGACAATCGAGCCCTCGCCCACTTTCGCGCCGCTCAGTATCGTGGCTCCCATGCCGATCAGGCAATGATCCTCAATCACGCAGCCGTGAATCACTGCGTTGTGCCCGATGGTCACCCACGCGCCAACCAGAGCAGGCTCGCCGGCGACTGTATGCAATACGCTCGCGTCCTGCACGTTGCTGTTCGCGCCCACGCGAATCGGTTCGATATCTCCACGCAGCACCGTTGCAAACCAAATGCTTGCGTTTTCTCCAACTTCCACGTCTCCGATAAGGTCCGCGCTTTGCGCGATGAAGGCCGTCGGCGCGACTCGCGGCAACAGCCCGTTGTAACTTAAAATCATCGCCCGGTTCTTCTCCCAGCCAAGTGACGTTGGAAGCTCAACTTTTTAAAAGTAACACAGTCGCGCAAAAAGCCGCAAGGTTTGAGCGGTTTCGATGACGGCAACGTCCATGAAGGGCAAATTGGCGCGATTGAAAAGGCTCACGTTCCTCACGCAAGGATTCTCCACTCCAAGAGTCAGCGCAGGTTTGAAATCGTAATCCGGCGGTCGTCGTTTTCGAGGAGCTCCAGTCGCACAGAGATTGCTTCGGCGCGAATCAGCTCGTCCAATTTTTCCGGCCATTCAATGAGGACCGTGGCATCCTGGGCAAAGAGGTCGTCAAGCCCGAGGCTTGGCAAATCGGCTGCACCTTCGATGCGGTAGAGGTCGGCGTGATAAACCTTCGGCTGTGCGCCGTATTCGTGAACGAGCGTGAACGTGGGGCTGGTCACCTCTTCTTCCGCAGCTGCGCCGAGGCCTGCCACAATGCCCTTGGTGAGCGTTGTTTTCCCGCTGCCGAGGTCGCCGAACAGCGCAACGATGCAAGGCGGAGAAAACCGTGCGGCCAGGCGACGGCCAAGCGCGACGGTCTCTTCTGCGGAATGGGTGACAAACTCCATCCGGCTGCTTTCAACTTCTGCTTGCCCCTTCCGAGCGTGACCCGCACCGGCAGACTCTTTCATTTCGCCCCCGTCCCGGCAAGCGATTGAAGCGCCCTCGGCAGCGACTCGAGAATATCGCCGGCAATGAGTCCCTGCTCGCCCTTTTCGCTCGCGGCGAGGTCTCCGGCAAGACCGTGGAGATAAACGGCTGCGGCCGCAACTCGTTCGGCGGGAGCATCCCGGAATTGGGCGAGCAATCCAGCGGTGATTCCCGTCAAAACATCACCCGAGCCGCCCGTAGCCATTCCCGGATTGCCCGTTGGGTTCACCCAAACCTGGCCGTCGGGCGCCGCCGTGAGAGTGCGATGGCCTTTAAGGACGAGACAAACCGAGCGCTTCCTTGCAAACTCGCGCGCCAATTCAATCGCGTTCTCGATCACATCGCGCGTCGCGCGACCCGTGAGCCGCGACATTTCCCCAGGGTGCGGCGTGAGAATGCGAATACGGCCGGACGCTTGTAGCGATTCGGCACACCCCTCGAAAGCGTTGAGGCCGTCCGCATCGAGAACCATCGGCAGATCAAATCTGTTTGCGAGCTTTCGGACGAATTCGGATGTTTCGGGAGATGTGCCGGCTCCCGGCCCAACGGCGAGGACCGTTTTGCCTTCGGCCAGCCGGTCGAGCGCACCGGATTCAAGCGCGCGCAAGGAAATGGCGCTTTCCGGAGTTTCGGGCAGAGGAGCCGTCATCACTTCCATCGCGAACGATGCCACAACAGGAAGCACGCTCGCGGCCGTGGCGACCGTGACGAGGCCGGCGCCGGTCCGCAGCGCCGCTTTCGCCGTCATCGCCGCTGCGCCCGCCTTGCCAACTGATCCGCCGATGACCAGCACATGGCCGAAGTGGCCTTTGTGCGCATTGCGCGGCCTGGGCTGTGCAATCCAGTCAACGTCGCCGAGGGTTGTCAGGTTCAGGAAAAGACCAGGATCGCCTTCAAGCGCTTCGCGCGGAGTCCCAATATCTTTGACAACCCATTCACCCGCGTATTCGGAGGCGGGCGAAAAGACATGAGCGCGCTTGGGCGCGGTAAAGGTGACGGAGAAATCGGCGCGCACGGCGTCACCGACCAGCTCGCCGTAATCTGCAGAGACGCCCGAAGGCAAATCCACGGCGACGATCCGGGCGCGAGCGAAGGCGGCGGGAATGTCGCGAACGACCTCTCGATAGAAACCTTCGAGCGGCTTGTTTAGTCCCGTCCCGAACATCGCGTCCACGAGAAGGGTCGTTGAGGTAAACCGGGATCGCGCACGGCGCCAGGCTTCAGAATCCGAAATTACTTCCGGCGCGCCGCCGCTTTCAAGGCGCCTGATTTGTTCCGCCGCATCACCTTTCAGAGTCTCGGCGGGCGCTAGAAGGATGACGGCCGGATGGACGCCGCGCTCGCGCAAAAGGCGTGCGACCACCATGCCGTCGCCGCCGTTATTCCCGCGCCCGCAGAGGATGACGATCGATTGGCCGTCGAGCGGCGCGAAACGCTCGGCCAGAAATTCCAGCACACCGCGGCCGGCGTTTTCCATCAGGGCGAGGCTGGGGACGCCGTAACGCTCGGAAGTAAGCCTATCCAGGCGCGCCATCTCGGCGGAGGTAAGAATCTTCACGGCGTCAAACTCCCGCCAGCGTTTCGAGGCCTTTTAGCTGTTTGGAATCGCCCATCACGATAAGGTGATCGTCGGCGGAAATTGGCCTGTTGGCCTTGGGGTTGAATTCCAACTCGCCGTTGGAATGGCGGATGGCGAGGACAACGACACCGATCTGATGGCGGCTATCCGCTTCCTGGAGGGTGAGCCCGGCGAGCGTGGAAGACTGGCCTACTTTCACTTCCTCAATTTGCAAATCGAGACCGCTATCGCTGAGCGAGGACATCGCCAAGTCGAGAAAACGCTGGACGTTCGGGCGAGTAAGGAGCCGCGCCATGCGCTGTCCGGCGAAGGAATAGGGCGAAATCACACTCGACGCGCCTGCGCGGAGCAGCTTTGCCTCCGCGTCTTCTTCGCTGGCTCGTGCGACGATGAAGAGATCGGGCGAGACGGCGCGGGCGGTAAGGACAATATAAACGTTTTGAGCATCGGTGGTGACGGCGCTGGCAAGGCCGCGAGCGGCTTCGATGCGCGCCTGGCGCAGCACGGCTTCGCTTGTCGCGTCGCCGATAATCACCGGAATTCCCGCCTCCTGCGCCCAATTGGCTTTCGTTTGCTCTCTTTCGATGAGCAGAACGGGAAATCGTCGAGAGGCCACTTCGGATGCGATTTTGCGGCCGACGCGGCCCGCGCCGCAGATGATCACGTGATCCTTCATCCGCGAGATTTCCTTTTCCATTCGGCCGCGCCCGAAAAAGCTTCCCAGCTCGAATTCTATCACCGCCTCCGTCAGGCTTCCAATGGCGAAGCCGACGACGGCGATCCCGAAAAATATCAGGAAAACGTTGAATTCCTGCCCCGCGCGCGAGAGTTCGCTTTCCGGCTGCGCGCCGATCGTGGAGACGGTCATCAGCGTGGTATAGAACGATTGGAACCACGGCCAGCCTTCGATGAGGTGAAACCCCACCGTGCCCGCCGTGAGCAGCAGGAGGACCAGAGCGAGAAGAAATACCGCAACTCGGGCGCCTTTCAATTTGCTCCGACCTCAACGCGCGAAGGGGGGATGGTTCCGGGCTCCTTCAGAGCATCCATCCGCCGCTGACGTTGAGGACCTGGCCCGTGACGAACGAGGCTTCTTCGGAAGCGAAAAAGAGCACGGCTTCTGCAACATCCTGCGCCGTTCCGGGACGGCCGACGGGAAAGCGCGCGTCACTGATGCGCTGCGCTTCCTCGAGCGAAAGCTCCTTATTGTCAATGGACGGCGGAGAGACGACATTGACCGTGATGCCGTGGCGCGCTTCTTCGAGCGCAAGCGAGCGGCTGAGCGCGACGACCCCGGCTTTGGCCGCCGAATAGGCGGAGATTTTCGCCTGGCCGAAAGCGCGTTCTGCGCCTACGGCGCCCAAATTGATGATGCGCCCCCAGCGATGCCGGCGCATCGCGGCCACGGCGTATTTGGACGTGTAAAATACGCTCGACAAATTCGAGACGAGAATCGCGGACCACTCAGCGGGCGTCGAATCGAAAACGGACTTCCACTCAAAACCGCCAACATTATTGACCAGAATGTCGAGCCTGCCGAAGTGCGTGACCGCGCGCTCGACCAAATCGCGAGCGCCTTCAGGATCGGTCACGTCCGAGGGAAGCACGATCCCCTGGGCGCCATTGGCGCGCAACGTGGCAAGCACGCGTTCGGCGGCCAGGCGGTTGCTCCGATAGCCGATCGCGATGCGCGCGCCTTCACGCCCGAGCGCAAGGGCAATCTCCTTGCCAATTCCGCGCGACGCCCCCGTCACCAATGCCACACGATTTCGCAGCGCCAAGTTTCCTCTCCCCTCGAAATTTCCGCTGCGGCAAAGTGTAATTGAATTTTGCCCGTTCGACAACTCCCCGAGTCACGCGGGCGAACCTCGGCTCAACGGTTTCATCAAGAGCGGGGCGGGCAGCTCGTCTCCAAAAAATCGCGGCGATGCTTTCCCTCTCACGAGCATTTTGCGATGATCAGCGTGATGTCGTCGGCCTGATCCTGAGGCTGAACGTCTTCGCCTTTCCACACCATCCGCCGCAGAGGGTTCCGCCTCACGGCTTTTGAGCTGCAGGAGTATTCCCTTCGCGGGGTTCAACACGGAACAGTCTGGAGTATTCCGCAAGCAGCCGCTGCCCGGCGGAGAGCTTCATCGCATCACCACCGGCGATGCGGCCGATGGGCGTTCCGCTGAGAAGCCGATCCAGAACATCGAAGGAAATGTGCCATCCCGAGGCGACCCAGGCGATGTAGCGATGATCGATGCTGTGCCACAGAGTGAGGCGTGTGCCTTCGGCGATGGGTTCGAGTTCCCAACGAATATCGCCGAACTCAAGCACTTTGGGAGCCTCCGCGCGTGTAACCCTGGTTTCAATCGGCTGCGACGTTCCCACCCAGGTGAGCTTCACCGTTCCAACCGCACCCAAGCTCCCATCCGTATCAAAGGGCGCCCATTCGCGCAAGTGCTCCGGCTCGGTAAGGGCTTCCCAGACTTTTTCCGGCGCGTGGCGCAGTTCTCTCGTAAGAATGAGCGTCCACTTGTCTCCGTCCTTTCGCGCTTGCGCTCCGCGGGCGGGGCCCGGTTCGTACTGCTCGCGATGGGTCATCTTCTTCTCCTCGTTTTCCTTTTGGTTGGTTTTGATGAATCCATGCGGTCGAGGTGGTGTGCGAGAGCGTCCACTCGGACGGACCAGAACCTGCGGAACGGCGCCAGCCAGGCGTCCACCTCCTGAAAGGGTTCAAGTTTCAGCCGGTAGAGGCGGCGCTGCGCGTCAACCGTAGATTCCACAAAACCGCTCTCGCGCAGCACTCGCAGGTGTTTTGACACGGAGGGCTGCGGCATACGAAGCCGCCGCTCGATTTCTCCCACCGAACGCTGCGACGAGGCCAGGAGGTCCAAGATCGCGCGACGGTTCGGTTCCGCAATGATTTCGAACACGGATTCCACGCCTTTTATATACTCCGGATAGCATATACGTGTCAAGGCATTTGTTCGGATTTGGCGGACAACTCGAAAAAGATTTGGTTTGGCCGAGAGCGCAAAGGATCGCCCGTTGTGGTTCGGGCCGCCCAAAGCAGCGCAGCGGGCGCACAGGCTGCGCTGGCCTCAGCCCTCGAACGCAAATCATTTATTGCACTTACGCGGGTTTGAGGTGAAAATGGGCCGTTATGACAACGCCCGATTCCTCGATCAATCCTCCGAACGCATCAGCTCCGACTCCACAAGGCGAAGCGCAAGGGCCGCAGCTGCGGCGCAGCCTCGGCATCTTGAACGCGACGTCCATCAATATGTCCAACATGATTGGCATCGGCCCCTTCATCACCGTGCCGATTATCATCGGCAGCATGGGCGGTCCGCAGGCGCTCCTCGCGTGGTTCGCCGGCGCGGTTCTGGCCATTGCGGACGGCCTTGTGGTTTCGGAACTGGGCGCGGCGCTGCCCGGTTCCGGCGGGACTTATGTTTTCCTACGTGACAGCTTCAACCGCGAAACATTCGGCAAGCTGATGGGCTGGCTTTTCGCCTGGGAGTTTCTATTTTTCGGGCCGCTCGAAATTGCTTCCGGCACGATCGGCATGACGCAATACATGAGCTACCTTTGGCCCGGCCTGGCGCGCCATCCCTGGGGGATGAAGTTCCTCGCTTCAGGAATCTCTCTGGTGGTGTTGATCTCGCTCTATCGAAAGATCAAGGATATCGCCCGGCTGATGATGATCCTCTGGATTACGACCCTCGCGACCACGGGATGGGTCATCGTTGCCGGCCTGACCCACATTAACCTTCATAGGGCTTTCAGCTTCCCGCCGGGAGCGTTCAACCTGAATTGGGCGTTTTTGATTGGCCTCGGCAGCGGGACGGTGGTGGTGATTTACAATTATCTCGGTTACTACCAGGTGTGCTACCTCGGCGACGAAGTCAAGCGCCCCGAGCGCACGATTCCCTACGCCGTCATCATTTCGATCCTCGCCGTAACCGTTATTGATGTCCTTATCTCCTTCAGCTTCGTCTCCGTTGTCCCGTGGAAGGATATGCTGAAGCAAGGCTCGCCGGCCAATCTCGCGGTGGCCTCCGTCTTCATGCAGAAGCTCTACGGCCACTGGGCCGCGGTGCTCCTGACTGTCATGATTTTGTTCACAGCGTTCGCATCCGTCTTCGCCCTGATGCTCGGTTATTCAAGAATTCCTTTTGCGGCGGCGCGCGACGGTCTGTTCTTTCGGTGGTTCGGATCGCTCCATCCAAAAGGCGAGTTTCCCAACCGTTCGCTCATCATGGTGGGCGCGCTCGCGGCCATCGCCAGCTTGTTCAACCTGGGCGATATCATCACGGGATTGATTGTGGCGCGCATTCTCATCCAGTTCATCGGGCACACGATTGGGCTGTTCGTCCTGAGAAAAAGAAAGCCGCCAGTCCGACTGCCCTTCAAAATGTGGCTTTATCCTGCGCCCGCAATTCTCGCGCTGATCGGCTGGCTTTACGTCTTCGCGAGTCCCGCCTTCGAGCCGGGCGGATGGAGATTTATGGTCTATGCGTTTGTGACGATTTCGACAGGCATCGCCGGCTACTTCTTCCTCGCATATAGAAGGCGCATGTGGCCCATGTCTGCTCGCGATGGGGCTTAGTCGGACAAGGCGCAGTTTTCGCTGGCAATCGGCGCCGGTGGGAGGTATGTAATAGCTAAATCCGGCGGCGATGGATGAAGCAAAGATGCGCTTGGGAGGAAGGCCGTGCTGCTCGGAGCTCGTTCGGTCCATGCGCAATGGATTGAGCGAAGCCGGCCCCGCGTCACGCCGGGAGGGGATTCGATGCGAAAAGCAACAATGATTCTTGCGGCGACCATCTTTTGGTCCGCACCGCTGGCCGCGCAGCAGACCTGCGTCAATTATCCCGTGATCGTCAACTCGCCGGAAGACAAGCTGATGCTGGCGGTCAACGGCGCCGGAAACCCGCAAGAGCAAGTCACGGCGCTTACCGCCTTCACCCAGCAGCATGCAAACTCAAAATTCATACCTTGCGCGTATGAGTATCTGACCCGCGCTTACGTGAAGCTCCGGCAGTATAACCAGGCGATTGCCGCCGGCGGGAAAGCGGTTGCCGCCGGCCATCATGGCATCAACTTTGAGGAGAGCCTGTTACACGCTTATATGGGCGCGGGCCAGGCGAGCGATCCGGCTTTCCAGTTGATTTTCAATGCACCCGCGGAAATCAAGACGCAAAATGTTCCCGCGAAGCCCCTCGGAATCAGCGACGCGGATTGGGCGAAGCTCCAGGGCGGCGCCGCCAAGAACGCACAGAATGAAACACAATATATGGTTTACGCCTTCTTCCAGCTTCTCGGCCGCGTCGCGGACCCGAAGACCCGGATTTCAGTCCTCGACCAATTCAGCAAGGCATATCCTGAAGCCGCGCAGCAGCAGGCGGGAATGATCAACAGCGAATATATCGCCGCTTATGGCGCTCTGAACGAGACCAGCCAGGTCGATGAATTCGCCGAGAAGGCGGTTGCAGCAAACCCCCGCGACGTCGAAGCGTTGAACATTTTGGCGTTCGACTACTCCATCCAGCGGCGAACGAAATGGTCGGAGGCGGAAGCGGATGCGAGAAAGGTGATCGAACTTGTCCCCTCGATGCAGAAACCTGCCGGAATGACTGACGATCAGTTCAAAGCCGAGCAGGATAAGCTGCTCGGCATGGCGCACCTTTCACTCGGCTATGCCCTGCTCTACCGCGCAAGCTCCGGCTCTCGCTACGCCACTCACGCTCAAATGGCGCCCGCCATCTCCGCGCTTGAAGGTGCGATTGATCCTCTTGCCTCAAATCCCGCCTTGCAAGGCGGCGCTTATTTTTACCTTGCGAACGCCTATGAGCACGAATACCCGGCAGAACATCACGCCGCGCTCGAAGCGCTCGACAAGGCCGCTGGGCTATCCGGGCCGTGGCAAAGTTCGGCGCGCGACCTTCGCGCCCGCATCCTGCGTGTGGCACATTAGATCACGTCTGCCTTACATTGACCGGTTGATTCAGGAAGCCGGTGCTCTGCGTGCCGCCTTCGCAGCGGTTCTTTTCCAGAAGAAATATACGGGAACCCCAAGCGCGGTCAGCGCTGCTCCCCACCCGGATTCGACCGGTTCCTGGACGAGCGTATTGATCACAAACCACGTTGCGGTGATAACGAAGGCGATCGGGACAATCGGGTAAGCCCAAACTCGGTACGGTCGCGACCGGTTCGGCATCTTCCATCGCAGCACGATCACCGCGAAAGCAGTGAGGGCATAGAAAATCCATCCCATGAAAATGACGTAGGTAAAGAGCTCGGAATATCCGCCGACCAGAGCCAAAGCGCCCGACCACACGGCCTGCGCGATTAGTGCAACGTGGGGTGTCCGGAAGCGAGGATGCACTCTCGCGCAGGAGCGGAAAAACAGGCCGTCTTCCGCCATCGCGTAGTAAACTCGTGCGCAACCGAGAATGGAACCATTCAAGCTTCCAAAAATGGCGATGATGATGGCGAGCGAAACCCAATGCGCGCCGAGCGGACCGAGAAAAGTCTCGGCGGCTGAAGCTGCAACGCGAGGCGAATGCATGACCTGCACCGGCCCGAGCGCACGGTAATAGACGAGGTTCAACCCGATATACAAGGCGATGACGATCATCGTCCCGCCGATGAGCGCGAGCGGGAGGTTGCGCTCCGGCCGGCGAATCTCGCCCGCGGCAAAAGTGACCGTGTTCCAACCTTCATACGCCCATAACGCGGCGACCATGGCGACACCGAACGACGCAAGTGTCACGCCGTGGATCGGCGCCGCCGGGGCCGATTGCGTCACCGGCTTGACCAGCGAGAACCCAAGGAAAATGAGCGCGACGATCAGCCCAATGCTCATTCCGGTGACGACCGATTGCACCCAGCCGCCGTCCCGAGCCCCGCGATAATTGATGACGGTGAGCAGGATGATGACGCCGGCCGCCGCCACCTTCTGCTCCCACGCGGCTAACGGCAGAAATTCGGCCAGATATCGGGCCAGGCCCGCGGCGAGCGCCGCAATCGCCCCCGATTGCGCGACGAGAAAGAAAACCCATCCACAGAGGAAACCTGGCAGCGGCCCATAGGCTTCACGAAGATAAACGTACTGACCGCCGGCGTCCGGAAGCATCGCGCCCAGCTCGGCAAACGATAGCGCGCCGAACAGGCTGAGCACTCCGGCGACAATCCAAACGCTGAGCGCCGCGCGCTCGCTGCCCACTTCGCGCGCCATGCTGGCAGGCACGATGAAAATCGCCGAGCCGACCATCACTCCAATTACGAGCGACATCGCGGCCCACGGCCCAAGCGCTCGCAAGAGGCGCGGCGCCTCTGCGGAATTCATTGAATCGTGCGTCTCCATTGTTCGAGAGGCCGTTTTCGGCGCTTCGAAAACCCTGGCGATCCTTTGTCGGCCCGCGCCACAATAGACGATTTATCCGCCGCGGTCAATCAACAGATCGAGGCTCTCCCTCGCGGCGCAATTCCCATGCGCGACCCGAGGCGCTATAATCATCACGCCGGAAAGTTCCGGCAAGGCGGAATAATGCGATACAACAACATTCTTGAAGCGGTCGGCCACACGCCGCTCGTCCGGCTGAACCGCATCGTCCTCGGTGCGAAAGCCCAGGTCTATGCGAAGTGCGATTTTCTCAATCCCGGCGGCAGCGTGAAGGACCGCATCGGGATCGCCATGGTCGAGGATGCCGAACGGCGCGGTACGCTCCGACCCGGAGGAACCATCGTCGAAGGAACCTCCGGCAACACGGGCATGGGTCTCGCGCTGGCGGCGAGTGTGAAAGGCTACAAAGCGGTCTTCACCATGGCGGACAAACAATCAAAGGAAAAGGTGGACGCGCTCAAAGGCATGGGCGCGGAAGTGATTGTCTGCCCCACAGCCGTCCCCCCGGATGACCCTCGCAGTTACCATTCCGTCGCCAACAAATTGACCCGCGAAATTCCAAACGCCTTCCATCCCGACCAATATTCGAATCCCGTCAATCCCGAAATTCATTACCGTACGACCGGACCCGAGATTTGGGAAGATAGCGAAGGGCGCGTGACTCACTTCGTCGCAGGCATGGGCACAGGCGGCACGATTACCGGCGTCGGCCGCTTTCTGAAAGAGAAAAATCCGAAGGTCAAGATCGTGGGCGCGGACCCCGTCGGCTCGATTCTCTATGAGTTTTTCCATGAGGGCACGACGGGAAAAAGCGAGACGTACAAAGTGGAGGGGATCGGTGAGGATTTTTTCCCGGCGGCGCTCGACTTCAGCGTGATTGATGACATGATTCGCGTGACCGACAAGGAATCATTTTTGTGGACTCGGAAGCTCGCGCGGCTGGAAGCGCTGTTCGCAGGCGGCTCGTCGGGAACGGCGCTCGCGGCAGGGATGAAAATGCTGCCCACGCTCACCGAGAACGATTTTTTGGTGATCTTCCTTCCGGATACCGGCCTGCGCTATCTGAGCAAGGTTTACAACAACGAGTGGATGCGCGACAACAGGTACTTTGAAACGCCGCTTGAAGCGACCGCGGAGGAAATGCTCAGGGCAAAAGCGGGCCTCGGGGCGGCAAGGGATCTGATTTATGTTGCGCCTTCCGATTCCGTCGCCACGGCGCTCGAGAGGATGCAGGACCACGATTTCTCGCAGGTGCCGGTATTCGAGAACGGCGCTCCCGCCGGTGCGATTTACGAGGACGCAATTTTGAACCTCGCGCTCGAGGGCAAGGATTTGGCGCGTCTGGTGGTTCGTGAGGTGATGGGCGAAGCGTTTCCCGTTGTAGCAGCATCAGCAACTCTGGATCAAATCACGCCGTGCATCACGCGCGATTGCCCCGCTGTTTTCGTCAAGCTCGGCGATACGCGGTACGATATTTTAACGAAGTACGATTTGCTCCAGGCGATTGCACACCGTGGCGAGCGCGCGTAGGCTGGCCGCTCCGCCCGGCCTTGACGACTAAAGTCATTGCGACCGGCGTCCCTTTGCGTTCGACTGGAATAGAGAAGGTGCAGGAGGCAGGAGGACGTGCCTGGTCAGTGTTTTTTCGGACTCAAGGAGACGTAATGCCTGATAATCCCAATTCGTTAATTCCTCAAGTGAGATACACGATTGCCGTCGCGAGCGGCAAAGGAGGCGTCGGCAAATCCACGGTTGCGGCGAATCTGGCGGTCGCGCTCCACGCGACGGGCGCCGCGGTCGGCCTGATGGATACGGACGTCTACGGCCCCAGCGTTCCCACACTGATGGGAGGAAATACGGCGCCGCACGTGATTGAAGGCAAGATCGATCCGCCGGTCGAATTCGGAATCAAAATCATTTCGATGGCCTACTTTCTACCGAAAGACGAGGCGATCATCTGGCGCGGCCCGATGCTGCACAAGACGGTCCGCCAATTTCTGGGCGACGTGCGATGGGGCGAGCTGGATTATCTGGTGATGGATTTGCCGCCCGGCACGGGCGATATTCAATTGAGCCTTTCGCAGACGATTCTGCTGACCGGCGCCGTCATCGTCTCGACGCCGCAGGATCTGGCGCTCGCCGTTGCTTCGAAAGCCATCGCCATGTTTCGCAAGCTGAATGTGCCGATCCTCGGCATCGTCGAAAATATGAGCACCTTTATCTGCCCGCATTGCGGCGAGCGCGAAGACATCTTCGGCCACGGCGGCGCGCGGCAGGCAGCGGAAGAAATCGCGGTTCCCTTCCTCGGCGAAATCCCGCTCAATACGGCGGTTCGCCTGGCCAGCGACAGCGGCCGCCCGATTGCTCTCGATAAGAATTCTCCGAACGGCAAAGCCTTCCGGGAGGTTGCGGAAGCGTTAGTGGAGCAGGTTCGATTGCTGAGCGAGCAATCCGCTCAGGGGGTCAAGATTCAATAGCCGGTTGTTGAGAAGCCCTGCGCACATTTCATTTTGAGCAAAGGGAAGAATTTGCTTCTTTTCAGGACGGCAGTAATGATACTTCGCCGCGTCTATTCTGAGCGCGGCGAACGGGCTTAGCGTGACAGAACCACATACTCTGCAACTTGAGGCGCGCAACGTGGCTCCCACTCCCAAGTCCATCAAATTAGCGGCCGGCGGCAATACGCTCGCGGTCGAGTGGGCGGACGGCCACGTCAGCCGTTACCCATACCAGTACCTGCGCAGCCGCTGCCCTTGCGCGACCTGCGCCGGCAACGCACGACTGCCGAATGCGCCCGTTCCCGGCGCTCTGCCGATTTTCGGCGTCAAGCCGCTCGCGCCCGCGCGCGCTGAGCTGGTAGGCCGTTATGCGGTCCAGATTTTCTGGAATGACGGCCACGCAAGCGGAATCTACTCATTCGATTATTTGCGCGGCCTTTGCCCATGCGATGAATGCGCCGCTCGGACGGGAAAATGAATTACGACGCCGGCGACATTCTGAAGTCTTTGCTTGCGCGATCCTTTTCTGCGGCCGGCGGGAATGCTCCTGGGCCGGAACACAGCGCCGTTCTCGTTTGCAACAAAGGCGATCGCACGGTGGGCATTATTGACCCGCGCGAGGGAAAAGAAATTGCGACGATCCCCGACAGCGGCGTCACCGTCCACGAGGTTGTTGCAACTCCCGGCGGCCGTACCGCGTTCGCTCCCGTTTACGGCAACTCGGGCGTTGGAATGCCCGGAAGCGACGGCCGGACGATTGACGTGATTGACGTTCCTGCTCGCAAGCGGATCCACACGATTGCTCTCGGAAAACCTTCGCGGCCGCATTGCGTCATGATCAATCGCCGCGACGGCCTGGTTTACGTGACGGCGGAAATTCAGAATTCCGTCATCGTCATCGACCCCGGCACTTTCAAGGTCGTCGCGTGGATTCCAACCGGCCAGCCGCAATCGCACATGCTTGCGATTGCGCGGGATGGCAAACGCGCCTACACGGCGAACGTTGGGCCGGGAACCGTTTCGGTGCTCGACCTCGTTCGCCGGAGAACACTCGCCATCATTCCCGTTGCCAGGACCATCCAGCGAATTTCCGTTTCGATGGACGGCCGGTATGTTTTCACTGCGGATCAGAACGCGCCGCGCCTGGCGGTGATTGACGCCCGGGCGAACACGGTCATTCGATGGATCCTGCTTCCTTCGGTCGCCTTTGGAACCGCGCCCACGCTGGATGGACATTGGCTGATGGTGACGCAGCCGGAGAAGAATAGCGTCGCCCTCGTCAAATTGCGCACCATGCGCGTCGCGAAAATGATTCGCGTGGGGCGAATGCCGCAGGAAATTATTGTGACGCCGGACGGGAGCACAGCTTTTGTTTCCTGCATGGCGAGCCGCCAGGTCGCGGAAATTGACCTCAATTCCTGGCGGGTTGAAAGACTTATCCCAGCCGGCCGGACCTGCGACGGCCTCGCTTGGGCGCAAGCATAGTCGGCATCGCCCCGCGCCCTGCCCCACCCGGAGCAACCATCGCTTTCAGTGATACAATCTTCCGGCAATGAGCCTGACAGAGGGAGCACGCCTCGGGCCCTATGAAATTCTCTCGCTCTTGGGCGCGGGCGGCATGGGCGAGGTCTATCGCGCGCGCGATACGAAGTTGAATCGTGAAGTGGCGCTGAAAGTTTTGCCTGAAACCTTTGCGCGCGATCCCGAACGCATGGCACGCTTCGAGCGCGAAGCCCAAGTCCTCGCTTCGCTCAATCATCCGAACATCGCGCAGATTTACGGCCTTGAAGAATCGGGCGCAACGCGGGCGCTCGTGATGGAGTTGGTTGAAGGCCCGACCCTCGGCGAATTGATCGGCGGACGTGGCACGGGCGTCTCGCCCGTGCGTGGGCAGGATGCCCATGCCACGAGTGAGATCCTCGCGATTGCGAAACAGATTGCCGACGCGATCGAAGCCGCGCATGAGAAAAACGTCATCCATCGTGATTTGAAACCCGCGAACATCAAGGTCAAATCCGACGGCGTGGTGAAAGTGCTGGATTTCGGTTTGGCGAAGGCGATGGACGTAGCGGTCGCGCCGGCGTCGGGCGGGCAAGCGGGCGAGACGCCGGCGTTACAGAATTCGCCGACGCTAAGCCTGACGGCGCAGGCCGGCTTTTCGCCGGCGGCGGGTGGTCAAGCGACGCGCGCGGGAATGATTCTCGGCACAGCGGCTTACATGAGCCCCGAGCAGGCGAAAGGGCTGGCGGTGGATCGCCGAACAGATGTTTGGGCCTTTGGCTGCGTGTTTTTCGAAATGCTGACGGGCAAGCGCGCGTTCGAAGGCGAAACGCTTTCGGACGTTTTGGCTGCTGTCATCATGAAGGAGCCGGACTTCAGCGCGCTGCCGGAAGCCACCCCTCCTGCAATCGGGAAACTCATTCGCCGCTGCCTGACGAAAGATTTGAAGCATCGCTTGCAAGCCATCGGCGAAGCGCGCATCACGATCGAAGAAACGATGGCCGGCGTGGAGGAGCGCTCTGCGCTCCCGCGAGAGGGCGGAGCCCTCGCCAACGGGCAAACGCGGGCGGGCAGCGCCCGCCCCTACATGCTGCCGTGGGTGGTGGCCGGCATTATGACCATCGCCTTTTTGGCGGCAATCTACGGATACTGGCGCGCGTCGCGCGCGGAGCCGGCGGCGCCTCTGGAGTTGAGCCTTGCGATTCCTTCAGGTCAGCAACTTTACACCACAAACGGCCCGGCGATTGTTATCTCCCCTGACGGGTCACGCATTGCTTACGTTGTGGGAACAGGTGGGCAGATGCAAATATTCATTCGCCAACTGGACGAATCAAAGGCGACGCTTCTGAACGGGGCGGAGGGGTCGGCGCCCTTCTTTTCGCCCGATGGCCGGTGGGTGGGATTTGTGTCCTACAGCGGAAAGCTGGAGAAGGTCTCCGCCTTCGGCGGAGTGCCGGTGGTGCTGGCCGACGATGACAGCGCACGGGGCGCTTCCTGGGGTGAAGACGGCACGATCGTTTTCACGCCCCACGTGGTCAGCCCCTTGTACCGAGTCTCCGCCGCGGGTGGCCAGCCGGTGGCGGTCACGCATCTTGACCCAGCGAAAAACGAGGTCACGCACCGATGGCCTCAAATTCTGCCCGGCGACAGGAATATTCTGTTCACGGCCTCCTCTGACAACAACAATTTCAGCCATGCTGATATTGAGGTCGCTTCGCTCTCAACCGGCCAAGCCACCGTGCTGGTTGAAAACGCTTATTTTGGCCGTTACCTTTCCTCCGGTTATTTGACTTATGTTTCGGGCGGCACTCTATTTGCGGCGCCATTTGACGCGAACAAGCTGAAGCTGCCTGGCACTGCGATGCCGATCCTCCATAACATTCAATCGGACCTCACGAACGGAAGCGCGCAGTTGAGTTTTTCGAGGAACGGCGCCGCGGTTTATCTGACGGGCCAAGCGCTCGCTTCGCAGGTCACCGTGGCGCTGGTGGATCGCAAAGGCGAGGCCACAACTCTGATCAAGCACCCGGGCGATTATTTTGCGCCGCGTTTTTCCCCCGACGGCAAGCAGCTTGCCTTGCAGGAGGGTATGGGCAATATCTACGTCTATGATTTGGCGCGATCCACGCTCACGCCGCTGACGTTCTCCAATCCGCAATGTATTTTGCCCGTTTGGTCTCCAGACAGCAAACGCATCGCCTGCTTCCGTCCCAGCGTAGCCGGTGTCAGAGGCGGTGGTGGCGGACTCAGTTGGTTACCTTCAGACGGAACAGGAAGCATGCAAACGCTGACGGTGGGAGCGGGAGCGCCCGAGAGGCAGTATCCGTTTTCCTGGTCGCCCGACGGCAAAACGCTTGCGATCGCCCAGTATTCTCCAACGGGAGGCTGTTGCGATATCGGGACGCTCTCGGTCAGTTTGACCGGCAAAGCCGGCGAACTCAAAGACTTTCTTGAGCGTCACCGAGAGAGCGGGAGCGGACTGTACTATGCGCCCGCGTTTTCGCCCGACGGCCGCTGGCTCGCTTACGCGCAATATGTTTCAGGCCTGGCTCAGATTTTCGTTGCGGCTTATCCGGGGCCGGGCGGCAAATGGCAGATTTCGCCTTCGGGCGGAAGCGATCCGGTTTGGTCCAAGGCAGGACACGAACTCTTCTATATCGGGAACGGCGCGACGCTGGCTTTGTACGCGGTCCCATACAGCGTCCAAGGAGATTCATTCCAGCCGGGAACGCCTACTCTTCTCTTTCACGGCGATTACGCGAACCGCAACCCAATGCCTGCTTATGACGTGGCGCCGGACGGCAAGCATTTTGCCATGCTCGAACCGGCGAGCGGAAATGCCGGCGCGTCTGCGCCTCCGACCGTTGTTCTGAACTGGTTCACGCGCGTTGCGCG
Source organism: Acidobacteriota bacterium (assembly GCA_021828285.1). Taxonomy (GTDB): domain Bacteria; phylum Acidobacteriota; class Terriglobia; order UBA7540; family UBA7540; genus JAKASG01. The sequence goes on from JAKASG010000039.1 coordinate 17,844, forward strand.
CCTCGTCGCAGCCGGCGAAGGACATTGAGCCCGACACGATGATTCGTGGTGCTGGCGTCTCGCCCGTGGCGACGTATAGGCAGGATGCCCTTACCACAATCCGCACGCCTCTACCACAAACCTGCCTCGTTGCGGGATAATCAATCAAGACCGTCATGAACGACGCGCTCAAGCAAAAGGCGGATGCGCTGCCGGCCGAGCCCGGCGTTTACATTTTCAAGGACTTGGCAGGCGAGCCGATTTACGTTGGCAAGGCTAAATCCCTTCGCCATCGTGTGCGGTCGTACTTCGCAGATTCGCGTCCCGCGGATGAGAAGCGCGAACGAATGCTGGACGTGGCCGCGGAGCTCGAGACCATCCTCGTCAACAACGAAAAAGAGGCGATGGCGCTCGAGAACAACCTCATCAAGCAATTCAAGCCGCGCTATAACGTCCTCCTGCGGGACGACAAAACGTATCCCTACATCAAGCTCACGCTCGGCGAGCGCTTTCCTCGTGTTTACGTCACGCGGCGGCTGCGCAAGGACGGATCGGTCTACTTCGGCCCCTATTTTCCGGCATCCCTCGCTTATCGGATCGTGGATCTCATCCATCGCTCATTCCGAGTGCCCTCGTGCAACGTGGATTTGACGCGAACGCACCCGCGTCCTTGCCTCCAGTATTACATCCGCCGATGCCAGGGCCCCTGTGCCGCCGGTTTGACGACCGAAGAGAGATATCAGGAAGCCATCCGCCAGGTCCGCATGTTGCTCGACGGCCATACCAGTGAATTGGTCCGCACATTGCATCAATCCATGCTCGATGCCTCGGAGCGGCAGGATTACGAATCCGCCGCGCGCTATCGCGATAGCGTGGCCACGCTCGAGGGCGCGCGCGAACGGCAGCGCATGGCGGCGGCTGCGGGAGAAGACTTTGATGTCTTCGGATTCCATCGGGAAGGCGCGCAGCTCGCCGTCAATATGTTCCACCTGCGCGGCGGCCGAACTGTGGACCGCAGAGAATTTTTTTTCGAAAAGCTCGAAGAAACCGACCTCGGCGAAATTTTCTCCTCCCTGCTCAAGCAGGTCTACCTCGACCAGCAATATCTGCCCGGCGAAATCCACGTGCCGGCTGGCTTCGAGGACCACAAAGTGCTCGAAGAGGTCCTCAGCGAAAAGCGCGGCCGCCCCGTGCGGATTTACGGCCCGGATGCCGGCAAGCGGCGGGCGCTCGTCGAGCTGGCCGCCAGAAATGCGCGCCATTCCTTCGAGCGGCGCTTCCGCGTGGTCAAGCCGCAGGAGCGTGATGTGCTCGATGGGCTGGCCGACGCCCTCGAGCTTCCGAAGGCGCCCTCGCGCATCGAAGCGTTCGACGTGTCCCACATTCAAGGGACCAACATCGTTGCATCCATGGTCGTTTGGGAAAATGGACGAATGAAGAAATCCGATTACCGCAAGTTCATCGTCAAGACTGTTCCGCAGAACGACGACTTCGCCAGCATGCGGGAAGTCGTCGGGCGGCGCTATCGCCGCCTCCTCGACGAGAAAAAGCGATTTCCAGATATGATTCTCATTGACGGAGGTATTGGGCAATTGCACGCTGCGGCGGACGCGCTCGCCCAGCTCGAAGTGATCAATCAGCCGCTCGCCAGCATCGCCAAGCGCGAAGAGATTCTCTACGTGTATGGGCGCGAGGGAGAGCCCGTCGCGCTTGACCATCGCTCCCCCGTGCTGCATTTGATCCAGCGTATTCGGGATGAGGCCCACCGCTTTGCCGTCACTTTCCACCGTGCAAGGCGGACCCGGAGCGAGCTCGATAGTGAGCTGCTTTCAATTCCTGGCATCGGTAAAAAAACGGCCCAAAGGCTGCTGATGCATTTTGGCAGCATTACAGCGCTCGGATCCGTTACAGCAGAAGAGCTGGCGCAAGTTGTTGGGCGCAAGCGCGCCGAGGCCATTAGCAAAGCGACTGCTGCCAAGCACTAATTGATAAGTAGTCCAGACTGGCTATAATTAAAGCATATTAAAGATTAGACTTGCTTTTCGAGCGGCGGCGGCGTATAAGTGAACAGTAAGGGATGGATAGTCCAAAGGCTACCACGCTGCCAACGCTATCTTTGCATAGGCAGCGAGGGAAAGTGAGCCGAAATGGACTGACCATTCAGCTAAAAATCAGGGAAAGCACGTGAGGCTCTCCCTGGGAGGTTTCCGATGAGCGAAAACAACAATGGAATGAGCAATTTCGGGTTTTTCCTTGCGGGGATTGGCATGGGCGCGATTATTGCACTGCTTTTCGCGCCGCAATCCGGCAAGGAGACTCGCGATATGCTTCAAGAGAAGGCAAATCAGGGGCGCGACCTTTTGGGCGCTCGTGCGAAGGATTTTCGTGGCCAGGCCGAAGATTACGTCGGCAAAGCCAAAGACCTTGTGACCCGGCAGAAGGAACAACTCTCTGCGGCACTCGAGGCGGGCAAGCAGGCCTACCAGGAGGAGCGCGGCAAGCATTGATCCGGCCATGAAGGGCCGAAGGCTGCGCACCTGCCCATGAATACCTTACTCGTTGTGTTTATCGCCCTTGCCACGGCAGCGATTGTTCTGCAAGCGTTCGCCATGTACGGGATCTTCCGCGTGATGGAACAGCTTCGCCGTGAGATTCAGGGTATGCGGGCGGAAATGAAGGAGCGCCTGGATCCTCTCACGGCGTCCGTCACGGCACTGGTGAACGATTCCCACGAATCCATTCGCACCCTCACCGCGAATGCTGCGGAGATCACGCGGATGGTCCGCGAACAGGGAGTGCGGGTGAACGGACTCGTGGGCGATGCTGTGGAGCGAAGCCGCCGGCAACTCGTGCGCCTCGACGAGACTGCGACAAGCATCATCGAGAAAGTCAACAACATCAGCTCGATGGTCGAGCGCACGATTCTAACGCCACTCGAGGAAGTGGGAGCGCTCATCAAAGGCATCCGCGCCGGCGTGGACTTCTTCACCAAGCGCCGGTCCGCAAACGTGTCGGACGTAAGACAAGACGAAGAAATGTTCATCTAGCCGCACGCGCCTTCGGACGCGTGGCGGGAGATGTACGTGGCGCGTTGCCTATCAATCAGCCGCAGTTCTGGCCGCCCCTTGGTCCACCCACCCAGTAAAACCAGACACAAGCCCTCTCGCCAAAGCCAGGCGGTCGCGATTTTCACGCGCGCCCCAAAACCTGGAAAAGTGAAAACCAGGCTGATGCCGCGTTTGGGAGCGTTGGGCGCGAACGCGCTGCACATTGCCCTTCTCGCGGACGCCGCGTCAAAGGCAGCCGCGATCAGCAAGCAGGCAACGGCCTACGCCTTCGCCACAGGCGGCAAATTCCCTGAAAACCTTTTGCCCGCGAGCCTGAAGCGAAAAAGCCAGCGCGGAATCGGCTTAGGCGAGCGGCTACATCACGCTTTTCAAACGTTGTTGCGCCTCCATTCGCGGACCGTGGTCATTGGAGCGGATTCGCCTGAATTGAGTCCCGCGCGGTTGCGGCAGGCCTTTCGCGAGCTTGCCATTGTGGATGCGGTGCTCGGGCCTTGCCCGGACGGCGGATATTACCTTATTGGCCTGCGGAGGTTCGACCCGACTATTTTCGAGGGGGTGCGCTGGGGAAGCCGGTTTGCTTTCCGGGATACACTCGATAACCTGGTCCGCCTGGGGTTTTCCTGCTCAATTATCGAAGAAATTGCCGACATTGATCGCCCCGCGGATTACGACCGCCTGGCGCGCGCGATGCGAACGCGGCCGCAACTGCGCCGTCTGGCGCCGGCCGCCTGGCGCTTTATTCGCTCGATACGGGAATAATTCTCGAATGGCCGGCTCCCCTCCGATCCGCTTGGGCCCGGCCTTTGAACAATCATGCAAAATCGATGAGGCCGAAAAACTCGGGGACATGGAAATTGGGCTTTCTCAAGCCGTGAACCGGGCTCCAGCAGAGGAAGCTGCGATGGGCATCATCGCCAAAGCCCGTCGCGCGGTAAAAGTTTCCACGCCATGCCATCCCCTCGCGTAATGCTTGAACACCCAGGGACGCGACTGGAATTTGCATTTCGCACGTCCAAAAGCGGCGCGCGCGGTTGATCGTCGTTGCATGCTCAAAGCCGGAATTCCACCGAGCGTCGTACGTTGGGTTTTTCTGGAGATTAATTTCAAGGTCAATCCACAGGTTGTTCGGCGCAACTTCAAATTCGTAATAGTGATCCATGTGGCGAGGCTGGGGATTCAAGAAGGCTTCCACCACGTCGCGATTCCAAAGTCCCATTTTCTCTTTCGTTGGGTTTTCGCCGTGAAAGACGTTGAGCACAACATAACGGCAGCGATAGCCCAGATAAAGATAGCGCGGCGTCCAAAGCGTTGCGACAGCGGTTTGGGCCCTTGAATGACGCTTGCGGCGAAAGGGGTCGTCATCGAATCGAGCCCAACGCGCCTCGCGCCAGGCAGGCTTTGCGAGGTTGCCGTCTGGAGTGAAATCCTCAGGCGTGCGCCGCGAAATGATTCGAGAATGGCTTTTATAGCCTCGATTCATGTTGCCCTTCCCTGCCCTAAAAATGGCGATTCTGATTGTGCCGCGGGAACGACAATTCGTCAATCAGAGCTTGCTGGACGGAACGGCGATGCGGTCCCTCTGAGGGTGTCTGAGGGTGTTTGACAACCTTTCGTGGCTGAACTAACCTTAATCAACTGCCGATTTAGCAAGGGCGAGTTGAGTGATGAAATGACGATGCGACGAGTTTATCTGGATAACAATGCGACGACTCCCGTCGCGCCCGAAGTATATGAAGCGATGTCGCCCTATTTGCGAGAGGACTTCGGCAATGCGTCTTCAATCCACTGGTTTGGGCAGCGGGCGAAAGGGGCGATCGAGGATGCGCGCGAGCAAGTCTCGAAGCTCCTGAACGCGCGCGCGAACGAGGTCGCCTTCACAAGCGGAGGAACAGAGTCTGACAATACGGCGCTCTTCGGCATTGTCGAGGCCGCGCGCGGAGAATCGAAGCACGTCGTCACCACCGCCATCGAGCACCACGCCGTCCTGCACGCGGCGCAGGCGCTCGAGCGGCGAGGCGTGAAAGTGAGCTATGTGCGCGTGGGCCCGAGCGGCATTGTGGACCCCGGAGACGTCGAGCGCGCCATCCGCCCGGAGACCGTTCTGATTTCCGTGATGTACGCGAATAACGAACTCGGGACAATCCAGCCGCTCGAGGAAATTGGGCGCATCGCGCGCAAGCGGGACATTTATTTCCATACGGACGCTGTGCAGGCTGCGGGCAAGATCCCGATCGACGTCGAAAAGATCGCCGTGGATTTGCTCTCGATGTCCGCGCACAAGCTGAACGGGCCGAAGGGGGTCGGGGCGCTTTACGTGCGAAGAGGGACGGCGCTCAAACCGCTGCTCTATGGCGGGAGTCACGAGCGCGACCGGCGGCCTGGAACGGAGAACGTCCCGGGAATCGTCGGCCTTGGCAAAGCCTGCGAAATAGCGCGGACGCATTTGGCGGATAGCGCCGCGCGAATTGGCGCGCTGCGCGACCGCTTAGAAGAAGGCATTCTTCAAACCATTCCAGGGACCACGGTGGTCGGAGATCGCGCGAGCCGAACACCCAATACGGCCAACATCGCCTTCGAAAGAGTCGATGGCGAGGCTTTCGTCATCGCGCTCGATCTGCGGGGCATCGCCTGCTCGACGGGCGCGGCATGTTCCTCCGGCGCGATCGATCCCTCCCACGTGTTGACCGCCGTGGGGCGATCACCCGCTGAGGCGCGATCGAGCATCCGATTCAGCCTCGGCAAGTTCACAAGCGCCGAAGACATCGAGTACGCGCTCGAAGTGATTCCTGCGGTCGTCCAACAGTTGCGCGCAATTGCGGCGCGCGTAAGCGCGGAAGCCCCGGACAGCCGCTTTTCAGCCGCGAGCAAGCACGCGTAGCCGGGGCTTTTAGTTTTTGCAAAATCAAAATGACTATTGCGGTGGCCATGAGCGGCGGCGTGGATAGTTCCACGGCCGCGGCGCTTTTGGCGCAAAACAATTCGTTTGCAGCGGGCTCGGAAAACGTGGTGGGGCTGACCATGCAGTTGTGGAACCAGCGCCGCCTGCCTTCTTTGCTCAGCGCGGAATCGGAGGGCCCCGAGGGGCGCGGGCGTTGCTGCTCGCTCGATGACGTTTATGACGCGCGCCGCGTGGCGAATTTTCTCGGCCTTCCGTATTACCTCGTGAATTTCGAGCGACGATTCGAGGACCGGGTGGTGCGGCCGTTTGTCGAAAGCTACCTGCGCGGCGAGACGCCGATCCCTTGCAGCGCTTGCAACACGGAAATCAAGTTTGCCCAATTCGTGGAAACGGCGCGGCAAATCGGCGCGGACCGCATTGCAACAGGGCATTACGCACGCATCCGGCGCGATGAAGCGGCCGGGCGCTATCGCCTTTATGCGGGCGTCGATTCTGGCCGCGACCAATCCTATTTTCTCTTTGGCCTTACGCAGGACCAGCTTGCGCGCGCCCTTTTTCCCCTCGGCGAGCTGACCAAGCAGGAAGTCCGCGCCATTGCGCGCGACCGCAAGCTTCCGGTGGCGGAGAAGCCCGACAGCCAGGAAATTTGCTTCGTCGCGTCCGGAAATTACAAGCAATTTATTGACGCCTATCTTGAGGAACAGGGCCCCGCAAGCAGGCCGGTCGCCCAGGACGCTCGCGACAATGAATTGTCAAAGGGCGAGATCGTTTCGAGCAATGGACAAGTGCTCGGCGAGCACAACGGATTGCACCACTTTACCGTGGGCCAGCGCAAGGGACTGGGCTTTGCAACGGGCGAGCCGCTTTACGTCATCGCGCTTGAGCCCGCGCGGAATCGCGTCATCGTGGGAAAGGATCCGGAGCTTTTCCACAGGCGAATGCTGGTGCGCGAAGTGAATTGGATTTGCGCCGCGAATGAGGGCGAGACGCTAGACGCCAGGGTGAAAATCCGCAACAGGCATGTCGCCGCCCCTGCACTGATCGAGGCGCTCACGGGGAATGAAGCAGCCGTCGAATTCCGTGAGCCGCAGCGCGCCATCACGCCCGGACAGGCTGCGGTCTTCTATCGCGATGAGGAAGTCCTCGGCGGCGGATGTATCTCGGCGGTCCTCGACGGCCCGGCGATTTAGACGCTCGCTGAAGGAGCCGCGCGCCGGTCTCGGGATTTCCGGACGCCCGGCGTCCCTTTCGCTGCGGGCCTGCTGGCGCATTGTTCTTCTCCTCGCACAAAATTGGCGCGGTGTGTTAGCATCGAAATTGTGAACCGGGCTCGATTTGACGTTCAGGCGCGCCGCGCGAGGTGCGGCGCAATCATCGCTCTGCTCGCTTTACTCGCCTTCTGGTCTCGGCTTTCCGCGGCGCAAGCAGCGCCCGCGCCCAACGTGATTCTCGTCACCCTCGATACCGTTCGGGCCGACCACATCGGCTGCTACGGCGACCGGAACGTCTCAACTCCCAACATTGACGGGCTGGCGCGTGTGGGCGTGCGGTTCAGCCACGCATATTCCGCAGTCCCCATCACGCTGCCGTCGCATACGTGCATTATGACCGGCAGCTATCCCATGGCCACCGGAATGCACGACTTCAGCGGCAATTCCCTCTCGCCGAAAATTCCCACGCTCGCCACCATCCTGCGCAATCACGGCTACGCGACAGGCGCTTTCATCGCCGCAGCAGTGCTCGATCCGAGGTTCGGGCTGAACCAGGGCTTCGACGTCTATCAGGGCCACTTCAAATTCAGCCGGCTGAACCAGGCGAACCTCGACCAAATGGCGCGGCCAGGGAATGAGGTGATGGATGGCGCCTTGGCCTGGCTGCGGAGCAGCGCACACCCGCCATTTTTTATTTGGGTTCATCTTTACGACGCGCATTACCCCTACAAAGTGCCGGAGCCGTTCGAGTCGGAATATCGCACTCATCCTTACGACGGCGGGATTGCTTTCGACGATGCGCAAGTGGGCAGGCTTCTCGATTATCTGCGCAAGCATGGGCTGTTCGACCACAGCATCATCGCGATTACGGCGGATCACGGCGAGGGCCTCGGACAGCATGGTGAAGCGACCCACGGATTTTTCATATACAATTCGACGCTTCACGTGCCGCTGATCATCGCGGCGCCCGGATTGAAGCCTCGCGTGGTGCGCCAATCGGCGTCGCTCGTCGACGTGATGCCTACGATTCTGCAGATTCTTCATATAACCATCCCCCCAACCGTGCAGGGCCGCAGTCTCTATGGTGAAATGCTGGGGAAATCGGGCGGTCCGCCTTCCGTGATTTACTCGGAAACGTATCTCCCGTTGCTCCACTTCGGATGGAGCGAGCTTCGAGGATTGCAGGAAAACGGCTGGAAGTATATTGACGCGCCTCGGCCTGAACTCTACGATATTCGGACCGATCCCGGCGAAACGAAAAACCTCGCGCCCACGCATCGAGCTATGGCCGACACAATGCGCCACCGCCTCTATGACGTGATCCGCCGTTTCACCCCGGCGAGCCACAACGCGATGGCGCAAAAGACGATGATGGACCCGGAAATGGCCGCACGCTTGCGGTCGCTTGGTTACGTTGCCATTTCCGTTGGCACCGTCGGTGAAGCGAACGGCAAGTCGCTTGCGGACCCGAAAGACCGCATCCAGGTTTACGACCTGGTGGACGCTGCGATGACCGAAGGACAACACGGCCATTACCAGGAATCGCTTGCGAAATTGAGCCGAGCGGTGACCATGGCGCCGCACTGCTTGCCGATTCATTACCTCAAGGCGCTCGATGAGTATCACGTCGGAAATTACGAGGAATCGCTCGCGGAGTTCCAGGAAGTCTTGAAACTCGACCCGACCGATGCGCTCGCGACCTATTACATGGGCCTCGCGGAAGTCGAGCTTCACAATTATGACGCTGCCGGGCAGGCTTTTACGCGCGCGCTCAAGCTCGATCCCACCAATTATTTCGCCGATTACAACCTCGGTGTCGTGAAGATCAAGCAGAATGATGTGAACGGAGCCGTGGAGCTGTTCCAGCAAGCCGTGAAACTGAATCCCGACTATGCCGACGCGCTCGAAGCGCTCGGCGAATTGGACCTCTACCTCAAACGAATTCCCGAAGCGATCCAGGCGCTCGAGCACTTGGTTGCAGTAGAACCGAACTCACCGAAAGCGCATTTCGAGCTTGGCCGCGCCTATCAAGCGGCCGGCCGGACCGCGGACGCGGAGCGTCAATTCGCCCTCGCACGACAACGATAACCCTTCATATCAATTTATGAACGACGGACAAAATCCCTGTTCCCTTTCGAGCCAGAAGAGTACAATAGTGCAAATCACGGCCTTGGGAGGTTGATATGAAAACGGCGCTCCTTTGCGTGACCCTCTTGATGGTGACATTTGGTTTCGGGCAGCTCGCGTTCGCTCAGAACCCCACGTATTATCCGAATACTCCTGAACAACTCCGGCCGCTGCGGCCGGCGCCGCCCAAAGACTTTCAGAAGGGGCAGCCGGCAATTGCTGGGCACCCGCAGGCGCGCCTTAACGCCGCGCAGCGCAACGCGAGAGCGCTCGTGGCCCTCGCCAATCAAATTTCTGCGGAGGTTGACCAGCTTTCAGCCGATGTCCTGAATAAAAATCTTCCGAAGCAGCTCAAGCAGATGCAGAAACTTGCGAAAAGACTGCGGTCGCAAATCATGCCCCCCGAAAACCTCCGGGTGCCGGCCTTTACGCAGGTGGATCGCCATTGACGGCACATTGTTCCGCGGCGGCGCAGGCATCGCCTGAGGCGCGACCAGGCATCGGAATGAGGGGAAAGGTTCGATGATGATGCGCCTGCTGCGCCGCGCGCCGGCGCTGCTCGCTTTCTTGCTGCTGCCGGCTCCCGCCCTTTTCTGCCAGGCCCCAAAGCCTCAGACCTCGTCGCGAACCCCAGTGCTTCTCATCACCATTGATACGCTGCGGGCCGACCACCTGCAATGCTACGGGTACAAGGATGTGCAAACGCCCGCGATTGACGCCCTGGCTGCCCGTGGAACGCTTTTCGAGCACGCCTACTCCGAAGTCCCGCTGACTTTGCCTTCCCACACCGCCATCCTGAGCGGAACTTACCCGATGTGGAACGGCGTTCGCACATTTGATACAGCGGGCGTGCCGCCGAATGTCGGCCTGCTTTCGCAGGCTTTTGAGCGGCATGGCTACCGGACGGCCGCGTTCGTCAGCTCGTTCGTACTCGACCGAAGTTGGGGGCTCGATCGCGGATTTGAGACCTACGACGATCGCTTCGCCACCAAGCAATACGAGACCCGCAATCCCGGCGATATCGAACGTCGCGGCGATAAGACCGTTGACCACGTGATTGCGTGGCTTCAAAGCGTTCACGCCGCGGCTCCCGGTTCGCCGCCCTTTTTCATCTGGCTGCATCTCTACGACCCGCACAGTCCTTATGATCCGCCGCAGCCTTTTCACTCAGAGTACGCCGGGCACCTCTACGACGGCGAAATCGCCTTCACCTCCGCCCAATTGGGGCGGCTTTTCGCTTTTATGCGCAAGAGGGGCCTCTATCGCCGCTCCTTGATCGTGCTCACGGCCGATCACGGCGAGTCGCTTGGCCAGCATGGCGAAGCCGAGCACGGGTTCTTCATTTACACGGCGACCTTGCACGTCCCGCTTATTTTCAAATTACCGGAGGACGCGCTCGCGCCGCAAAAAGTCAACGCGCCAGTTGAGTTGGTGGATATCGCGCCGACGATTCTTGATTTGCTCCACATCCGCGACCCCCTCACGCAGCAATTCCAGGGCGTCAGCCTTGCGTCGCGGATATTGAAGCGCGCAAGCTCGCCACGCCGCCCGGCCTACGCCGAGACGTATTATCCCTTCGATTCCTTCGGATGGAGCCCCCTGCGTTCGATTCTGACCCGCCGCTATCAATTCATCAGCGCTCCCCATCCGGAGCTTTACAACCTTATTAAAGACCCCGGCGAATTGGATAACCTTTATAACAAGGATCGCGCGCTCGCCGATGCCCTTCGGAGCCGCCTGGTGGACGTCGAACGCGAATATACTCCGCGGGAAGCCATGACGGCGGGAGCCGGTCCGGCGCTCTCCGAGGCGACGCTCGCTAAGCTCAAATCGCTCGGTTACCTGGCGTACTCGGCCCCGGCGCCTTTGAGCAGCCCGGAATCGCTGCCCGATCCCAAGAGCGAAATTCACGTTTACAACACGATTTTGCATGCTCAGGATTTAAGCGCGCTCGGGCGCTACCACCAGGCGGATGCTATCCTCAAGGGAATTCAGCAGAAGGATCCATCTCTCTATCTCGTTCCTTTTATGCAAGCCGAGAACGCGTCACGCATGCGTAATTGGCCGGAGGCGGAGCGGCAATTTGTGGCCTGCCTCAAACTCAACCCGCATTTCGAAAACGCCATGATGGGAGTTGCGCGCGCTTATTTTTCCGCGGGCGAGGGCTTGAAGGCCGAGCCGTGGCTGAAACTGGCGCTTCATGAGAAACCAAGCAATTTCCTCGCTTATTACATGCTTGGCCTCATCGCCGAGCGAAGCGGTCGAAAGGACGAAGCGCTCGCTCAGTTAAAAAAGTCGATTCAGGTAAAATCGGATTATGAGCCTGCGGAGGAAGCGCTCGGCATCCTGCTTGTCGAGATGCAGCGTTACGCAGAAGCGCTCGGGCCGCTCGAACGCGCCCGGTCGCTCGGCCCGGTGGGTGCGCACCTCGAGAACTTTCTCGGGACAGCGTATTCCAATACGAACCAATTGGCGCGCGGCGCGGCTTCCTACGCGGAGGCTGTGCGGCTTGACCCGCAGTATGGCGCCGCGCGGCTCAATCTCGCATTCGCCTATTTGAAGATGGGAAAGCGCTCACAAGGCATTGCGGAATTTCAAGAACTATGCCGGCAAAACCCCTCCCTTTGCCAGCAGTACCGGTCATACTTTCAGTAGCCCGCCGCTGATTATTAAAAGCCAAGCCGCCCGCACACCTAGAGAGCCGCCACCCCGTCGTGTCCTGATCCGAGCACAGGATGCACCGGACATGTCAAAAACGAAAGGGGGAACGGCGAACCGTTCCCCCTTTCGACTTTTGCAATGGCAGTTGTTTAGAAGAAGAGTTTCAACGCGAACTGAACCTCACGCGAAGGAATGTTCGTGCT
>JAKASG010000040.1 GCA_021828285.1 Acidobacteriota bacterium
GTGCCGCGGTCATCGCGTACATGTTATAGATTTCGCCGCTCGCCGTGGGCCGGCCATTGAACGGCACGCCGTACCAGGATGCGATGCCTTCCTGACCTTGCACGATGGGCGCCGTGGAGGATGCAGATGGCGACGGCGCTTGCGGGACCGGCACATACGACCTTCGCCGCCGGTGCAAGCACCCGGCCGCGAGCATCGAGGCCGCGGCCAGAGCGGCCAGCCGGGTCGCCGTGCCGCGAAGATTCGCCTTGGAACGAGTGATTTTCAAACCGCGCCTCGCCCGAACGGCTTTCGATTTTAACCGCTGGCGACTCTGCGCACAAACAAAATCGGCCACAAAATCCGGCCGGGCAATATAATAGAGTTTTGCCAGGCTGAAGACGGATCTTCCGGCAGCGCAATGCCAAGCTTCCTATGGATTTGCCTCCCAAGTGGCGCTTCAAGCTCGAACGGCTGAAGCGACAATGGCGCGAGAACCGGGACGCACAGAAAGCGAATTACGATACGTCTCTGCGCATGTGTCCCTCCTGCCGCGCGCTCGTCGCCCGCAACGAATCCGTTTGTCCCGACTGCGGCGCCAAACTCAAGTCGCCGCGCGCCCGCGCGGGAACGGGCGCCGAAGGACGCTTCCTCGGCGTTTTACCTATGCCGAGCAGCGGAACGTCTCTGCTCGGCGGGGTCTGCATTGTCCTTTACATTCTCAGCTGGTTCATGACCGAGCGGATGGGCGGCGCCCCGGCGGGCGGGGGCATGTTCGGCCTGTTCAGCTACGGCGACATCAACACCATGGTGTTGGTCCGCTTGGGAGCAAAATATGGACCTCTGATGTTCGCTGGGCAGTGGTGGCGGCTCGTCACCGCCATCTTTCTTCATGCCGGCCTGCTCCACATCGGAATGAACATGTGGGTGCTCTTCGACCTTGGGCCGGAAGTGGAATCATTATTTTGCACGACCAAGTACGTCGTGATTTTTCTCGTCACAGGTATCTTCGGATATATCGTGAGCCTGTGGTGGATGCCCGGTGGAATTTCCATTGGAGCGTCGGGCGCGCTCATGGGATTGATTGGCGCGCTGATCGCCGCAAGCTACCGGCATGGCCAATTGGGGAAGGAATACCGAAGCATGCTCTGGCGCTGGGTCTTGTATATCGCGATCCTCGGCTTGTTTTTCTCCTTCGATAACGCGGCGCACTTGGGCGGTCTCATCTCCGGCCTTGCGCTCGGATATCTGGTTCCGGAAGGCGAGCCGGATTCTGGCACGAGCGAAAACCTCTGGAACACGCTCGCCATCCTCTCGGTCATCATCATCGCGGGGTCTTTCGCCCTCATGGCTTTGCACTTCAATTTGCCCTTCGGATAGCGAAGGCCTCATCGTCCCGATAAACTTCATCGGCACTCCCCGGAATGATTTATTGATTGAGCGGTCTATCGAGGAGGTTCAAGCGGGCCGAAAACCGGCGCTTGGGGATTCCGGCCTTTTTCATAGTCGGCAATTTTGTCTTCGAAGCGCAGCGTGAGGCCGATATCATCCCAGCCGTTCAGCAGGCACTCGCGGCGGAAAGGGTCCACCTCGAACTTCCAGTTGAGGCCCGAATCGTCCGTGACGGTCTGTGTTTCGAGGTCCACCGAGAGCGTGTAGCCTTCCTTTTGCTCGAGGCGGCGGAAAAGGTCCGCCACCTGGTCGTCCGCGAGCGTGACGGGCAGGATGCCGTTTTTGAAGCAGTTGTTATAGAAGATGTCGGCGTAACTCGGCGCGATGATGGCGCGAAAACCGTAATCGAGGAGGGCCCAGGGCGCGTGCTCGCGGCTCGAGCCGCAGCCAAAATTGGCGCGCGCAAGAAGAACGGACGCGCCTTTGTAGCGCGGAAAGTTCAGCACGAATTCCGGATTTGGCTTTTCACCCGGCAAATACCGCCAGTCGTAAAAAAGGGTCCGCCCGAATCCTTCGCGCGTGATGGCCTTCAGGAATTGCTTCGGCACAATTTGATCCGTGTCCACGTTGACGCGATCCATGGGCGCGACGAGCCCCCGGTGCTTCTTAAACGGTTGCATGCTTTTGTCCTTTCGCGTTCAACGCCTTCTTACTCTCCGCGTTGCCCGTTCCAGCCTCGAATGTCCACGAAGTGGCCCTCAATCGCGGCGGCGGCGGCCATCATGGGGCTGACGAGATGCGTCCGTCCGCCCTTGCCCTGCCGTCCTTCGAAGTTGCGATTGGAAGTTGAAGCGCAGCGCTCGCCCGAAGGCAGCACGTCGGCATTCATGCCGATGCACATGCTGCATCCCGAATCGCGCCACTCGAAGCCCGCCGACTGGAAAATCTTGTCGAGCCCTTCGCTTTCCGCCTGCGCCTTCACGCGCCGCGAGCCCGGAACGACGAGCGCCTGCTTCAGGCTCTTCGCAACGTGCTTCCCTTCGACCACGCCCGCGGCAAGGCGCAGGTCTTCGAGGCGGGAATTGGTGCAGGAGCCGATGAACACGCGGTCGAGCGGAATATCCACGATGAGCGTTCCCGGCTCAAGCGCCATGTATTCGAGCGCGCGCTCGGCGGCCTCGCGATCCACGGCGTCTTTGAAGGAGCCCGGATCGGGCACGCGGCCCGTCACCTCGGCGACCATGCCGGGATTGGTTCCCCAGGTCACTTGCGGCGCGATCTTCGCTGCGTCGAGCTCGACGGCGCGGTCGAATTGCGCGCCCGGGTCCGTCGCGAGCCGTTTCCAGGCGCTCACGGCGGCTTCGAAATCCTTGCCGCGCGGCACGAACGGCCGGCCTTCCATATACGCGAACGTCGTTTCATCGGGCGCGACCATGCCGGCGCGCGCGCCCGCTTCAATGCTCATATTGCAAACCGTCATCCGGCCTTCCATCGAAAGCTCGCGAATCGCTTCGCCCGCGTACTCGATCACGTGGCCCGTGCCTCCGCCGATGCCGATTCTGCCGATGATGGCGAGGATGATGTCTTTGGCCGTGACGCCGCGCGGACGCCGGCCGTTCACTCGCACCTCCATCGCCTTCGATTTGAATTGCGAAAGGCATTGCGTCGCGAGCACGTGCTCGACTTCGCTCGTTCCGATGCCGAACGCCAGCGCGCCGAAAGCGCCGTGCGTCGAAGTGTGGCTGTCACCGCAGACGATGGTCAATCCTGGCTGCGTTACGCCGAGGTCGGGGCCGATGACGTGGACGATGCCCTGGTTGCGGTCGTGCATGTCGAACAGGCGCACGCCCGCTTCCTTGCAGTTGCGCTCGAGCGCGGCGAATTGCGCCGCGGCAATGTCGTCAACCAGCGGAAGGTTCCGGTCCTTCGTCGGCACGGAATGGTCCATCACCGCGAAGGTCAGATCCGGCCGGCGCACTTTGCGCCCCGCCGCTTTGAGGCCGGAAAAGGCTTGCGGCGACGTGCCTTCGTGAACCAGATGCCGGTCAATATAAATGAGCGCCGGCTTTCCCGGCTCCTCAGTCACGACGTGGGCTTTCCAGATTTTTTCGTAAAGCGTTTGCGGCGCCATGACGCTCCGTTCCGTTGCGATTTGATTCCCATGTGGAATTATAGGTGGGTCCGCGCGAGGATTCAATGCCGGGGCGGACGATACGTGCCGGCAGTCTGATGCCTTGACGCCTCGGGCCGGGGAAAGTACACTTGGTCAAGAAAGGCCGAAGCATGGGTCTTACTTACATCGAGGCGACGGTTGCCAATCCGCTCCGCTCGCGGAAGGCCGCGAGGGTAAAATTCCTGGTGGATTCCGGAGCGGCATATTCCGTGGTTCCGGCCGCGGTTTTGCGGCGGATGGGCGTCAAGGCGCGCTCGACGCGCAGCTTTATTCTGGCCGACGGGACAACGGTGAAGCGGCGCATGGGCGAGGCGCTGTTTCGCTTCGACCACCACGAGGGAACCTCGCCCGTCATCTTCGGACAGAAGGGCGATAGCACCCTGCTGGGCAGCGTCTCCCTGGAAGTATTGGGATTTATCCTTGACCCGCTTAGGCGCGAGCTGCGGCCTCTGCCGATGCTCCTTACTCCGCTCGAACCGCCCGGCCCCCGCGAAGGCCGAGCGAAAAAGCAGCGGATGTCCACAGGAGGAGGCAAGAAGTCTGTGCTCGCCAGCCCGGGCTTCACTCGATCTTTTTGACCGTCACTTCAATCTCGTATTCATGATTGCTCGTCACGTCGTCCACCTTGCCGATGATCGTCGGCTTACCCGGCACGACCAGAGCAGGCCCCGAAAACTGGAGCCTTCGCAAGATCGCGTCGCCGGTAGATTCGTCCTTGCCGACGACGGATTGCCAATTGATCCGTGTGTTGAGCATCACCTCGCCCGCGGGAAATGGGGGCATCAGGAAACAATCAATATCCATGCCGACATCTTCGTACTGAACCTGAACCATGGTCTTCGCGCCATTTGTCGAGCCAAAGTTGATCGGAACACGATTGCCAACCCGAATGCTTCCCTTGGTGGCGTAGACGCTATTGCTGGACGTCATCAGCTCGTAGCTTCGCGAATTGATGCGCTTCCCGTTCGCGAGCTCATAGATGTGGTAGTCAACGCGATAAATCTGCGGCGCGGGCTTCGCCGCTTGAGGCTGCGCGGAGGGGTTCCGCGCCGCGAGCAAACTACCGGGCAGCGCCACCATCGCCGCTGCAAATAACAAAACCGTCGAATTCAGTCTTCGCATCATCGCCTCCCACTATTGCTGCGTGCTTTCATCGTGCGTTGCATCGTCCCCGCCCGCGGCATCGCCCGAACTTGCCGGGCTCGCCAGGGGCTTGATCTCGATGGGGATGATCACCAAAGGAGCTGGCGCAAGTCCGCCTGTTGCCATTTCACTTTTCTCCAGCGCCATCAGCGCCCCCCGAGGATTACGAAGCCGCATCAGAATTTTTTCCTGCTCGGTCAGCGGCGCGGGTGAAGGGAAAACCGCCAGCCGCGGGGCGCTGAGGCAGCGATCGGAGCTTGCCCTGACGGAGGAAGAGATCCCCGAGTCTTGGTAGCCACGGTCGGTCGTTTTGTGACTGACCGCGGGAGTCTGTTCGCGGGCCAAAAGCCGACGAGGGGGCTGACCGTGGCTGCCTATGATTTCCGAGGCGGTTGAGGCGGGCGCGCGCGCCATCGGCGCATTCTTGGCTTGCGAAGGGCGGACGGGTGAAGTAAACCGCCGCGGTAATCAAGTCTACTGCGCCAAACGCCACGCCCAGGCGCAATGGCCAGCGGTACCAATCAAACCGCGGCCTCGCCGCCGCAACCCGCGCCAGGATGCGCGCTTCAAGTCCGGCGCGCGGCTCGCCGCTCTTCATCCGCTCGAGCCCTCCATCGAGCAGCCGATCGAGCAGCTCATCGTCCCATGGCGTTTGATGACGTGCCATACTTACCCTCCAGGACTGCCGCGAGTTTTTCTCGGAGCGATTGGCGCGCGCGCAGCAGGCCCGTCCGCACCGAATTCTGCGGGATGCCGAGAATCTGCGCGATCTCAGGCGAAGTGAGCTCTTCCGTCATTGAAAGCGAAAGCGTTTCCCGCAAATCGCGCGGCAGCGCCGCGATCATCCGCTCGAGCAGCCGCGCCATTTCCGCTCCGGCAACGAGCTCTTCCGCGGTCGCTCCCTGGCCGCGCGCCTCGAGCACCGCTCGCGCGCTTTGGTCGAGCGAAATCACTTTCCTTCTTCGCCCCGCCGCCACGCGCCACGCCGCTCGCGCCAGATAAGCCCGCACGTCCCGCACTTTCGCCAGCCGGTCTCTCTGCCGCAAAAACCGCAAAAAGGTTTCCTGCGCGGTGTCCTCGGCGTCGTGCGAATTGCGCAGCGCCGCGTAGGCGATTTGATAGACCATGCGCGCGTGAGCCCGGACGGCAAGCTCGAGCTCGGTTGTCGCTGCGTCGGCCCTTGGAGGCGCTTCGCTCAAGACCGCCCCGCGCCGCTTCCCGTTCGGAATTATTTTGACAATAAGTCATTCTCTCACAGGACGGGTAAGAATCCGGATTCTAGTTTCCGGTTCCAAACGGCAGCGACCACGCTGCCGGCGCACCCTTTTTCGCAATCAATTTTTTTCGGCGAATTCATTCGGAGATTTTTAGAAAAATGTTTGCGCAAATTGTTGACACGCGCGGAGGGCATCTTTTATATTGTTCTGTAAGCGTGATGAGAGAGACTCCCACCTATTGCTTGCAGATTGGAAGGGAGGGTAGTAATCATGGCCAATGAGGAAGAACATTCTGTTCGCCCGACGGCGGGCGCGGTCGCCGAAGTAGCGGAGGCGCAGCCCGCGGCGGTAAACGCGCCGGCAAGTCCCGCGCCGACGCCTGCGAAACCCGGAAGCGAGCGGGACAAACCCATCAACAAATTGCGGCGGCGAATCGTCTGGGGCGCAATCGGCAGTTATCTCACCGCAAATTTCGTCATGTTCCTGCGGTACTTTTTCCCGCGCGTACTTTTTGAGCCGAACACCATTCATAACATCGGGTATCCAACGGATTTTGATATTGGAGTGAACCAGCAATACAAACAGGCGTATCGCATTTGGGTGGTTCGCATGCCTCCCAAGCTTTATGTGATTTACGCAAAATGCACGCATCTCGGTTGCACTCCGGACTGGATTCCCTCGCAGCACATATACCATTGCCCTTGTCACGGCAGCGAATACACGGAGTCGGGCATCAATTTCGCAGGGCCGGCGCCGCGTCCGATGGACCGCTGCCACATCGACCTGAACGCCCAAGGCCAGATCATTGTGAACACTGCGCAGCGCTATTCGTGGTGGCCCGGCGGGAAAGACAACTTCCTGGATAAGGGCGCATACATAATCGTAACTTGAGCGACAGCGCGCGCTCATTCAATTGACGGTTTCTGTTGCTGTTCTTTTGAGTGCGACCGGAGCATACTCTCGTGGCCGACGAAAAAGGCGACCGTAAGCCAGGCTTGGCAACTCTCGCGGAAGAACTCCAGAAAAAAGCCAAGGCGGAAATCGAAGGTCTGAAGCAGCCGGAGAAGACTCAGATCTTCAAAGCGATATTCCGCGTGAAGCACGACGATTCCGACCGCAGCCGCGCGCTCGGAATCCTGAACAGCCTTTTCCTTCACCTGCATCCCTCGAAAGTCAACCGCGACGCGGTGAAGTACAGCTTTACGTGGGGCATGGGCGGCATCACTTTATATTTATTCATCGTCCTGACGTTCACCGGGGCGCTGCTGATGTTCTACTATCAGCCGATCCCGGTGCAGGCCTACCGCGACGTGGCCTATCTTTCAAGCAGCGTGCCCTTCGGGCAATTGCTGCGGAACATGCACCGCTGGGCGGCGCACCTGATGGTGATCGCCGTCTGGCTGCACATGGTGCGGGTGTTTCTGACGGGCTCCTACAAAAAGCCTCGCGAATTCAACTGGTGCGTCGGCGTGCTGCTGCTGGTGTTCACGATGCTGCTTTCCTTTACCGGCTATCTGCTGCCCGACGATCAACTGGGGTTCTGGGCGGTCACCGTGGGCACGAACATCGCGCGGGCGACTCCGCTGCTCGGGCACGTCGGGCCGTTCGGGCCGCAACTGGGTTTGACGCGATATAACGACGTCCGCTTCGCTCTGCTCGGCGGCTCGATTATCGGAGCGAACGCGCTGGTCCGCGCTTATATCTGGCACTGCATCGCGATTCCCATCATCGTCGCAATCCTGATGGGCGTCCATTTCTGGCGGATCCGCAAGGATGGAGGAATTTCCGGGCCTGCGCCGATGACGCTGGAATCGGAAGTTCTGCCGGAAGAAGAAAGGGCGCCCGAAGAGGTCGTCGCAAGCATACGAGGTCCCGGCCGATGAGTTGGTGGCAAGTCTGGCAAATCGTCTCGACGCCGGATAATACGCCGGTCGTGGCGCTGCTGTTTCTGATGCCGTTCTTCGTGTGGCTTGGCCTGCGCCAGGCGCGCGCCAACGACCGCCTGATCGGGCAATTGGAAGCCGATCCGGAAATGCGCCGGACGCATCACCGCAAGACGCAGCCGTTGGAGCCGGGCTGGGCGAAGGAAGTTCACGTTTGGCCTTTCCTGCTGCGGATGGAATTTCTCGCGGCGATTATCGTCACCATCATTTTGATGGTCTGGGCTTTGTCGCTGAATGCGCCGCTCGAGGCTCTCGCCAATCCTCACGTGACGCCGAACCCGGAAAAAGCGCCGTGGTACTTCATGGCGCTTCAGGAAATGCTTTATTATTTCGACCCCTGGTTTGCGGGCGTGGTCGTGCCGACGCTGATCATCATTGGGCTGATGGCGATTCCGTTCATCGATACGAACCCGCTCGGCCGCGGCTATTACACGTGGAAGCAGAGGAAATTCGCCATCTCGGCGTTTTTGTTCGGGCTTTTCCTGTGGATGCTGCTGATGTGCTTTGGCGTGTTCATCCGCGGGCCGGGCTACATGTGGTTTTGGCCGGGCCAGTTCTGGGACCCGGCGCGCGTGGTCTTCACCGTGAACCGTAATTTGCCGGATCTTTTCCACATCACGTCGGCCTGGGGGAAAGGAATCTTCGGCGCGGCGGTGCTCGGAATCTATTACGCGGTCGTGGGTTACGGATTCTTCCGGCTGATGACCTGGAACGAGTTCAACCGCAAGATTTTTCGCCGGATGAGCCTGTTGCAGATCTTCGTGATGGATTTTCTGCTGACCACGATGATGCTCGTGCCAGTCAAAGTCATTATCATGCACGCATTTCGAATCAAGTACATATGGATGACGCCCTGGTTCAACATCTGATGCGATTTCCATTTATACGATCCGAGGAGAAACCTCTTGCCTGAGCTTCCTTCGCCGGACCCCGTCCAGCACCGTTCGCTCGCCGGATGGTACATGATTGCGGCGCTGCTGCTGCTCACGGTCTTCGCCTGGGCTCTCTTCGATGAAGTCATCGGGCTCCGCCCGTGGAAGTCGTATCAGGCGCGCTTCAAAGTGGAGTACGCAAAGTATTTGCGGAAGCAAATCACGCAACAGCGGGCCCAGCAACAGAAGATAGAGAATTCACCGGAATATCTCGCCCTCGCACAGAAAGCCGCAGCCCTCAAGAAGCAAGCTCAGCCGGAAATTGAGAAGATCAACAGCCAGATCGCGGTGCTCAACGCGCAATTCGATGCGATTCTCCACATCCACACGACGCGCCAGCAATACGTCGCCTCCAACATTTACATTGTGGAGTACACGAAGAGCGCGAAGCGGAAGAAAGAGCTTCTGACGAAACTCGCCCGGTACGAGAAACAGATTTCCACGATTCGGATGCCGGAAGCCGGAGGAAAGACCCGGCTCGTGCATTACAATTACCGGCAATTGATGGACGCCTTCAATCAGAACTCGGACCAAAAATCCGCGCTTTATGAAAAAGAAGGGAATTTGATGGCGCCTGCATCGGACGCCGAGAAGAAGGCCAAGGCCTATCTCGCGGACCATCTGACCGGGCCGAATGTCACGGCGCTTCAGGGATTGCTGGCCGGCAATCGGAGAATGTCCATCCGAATCCGGCAGTTTTACAACGGCAAGGCGGGCATCGTGGACCGCTGCGAATCGTGCCACATCGGCATCCTCCAACCCATCAAGCTGACGAAGGCGGATATGGGTGGAAACCTGCTTTTCATCAGCCATCCGGACATGGAGTTGCTGAAGATTCACGACCCCGTGATCTTCGGCTGCTCGCCCTGCCACGCCGGCAACGGGATGTACGCGGAATCGGTGAAGGCGGCGCACGGGTTCAGGGAAGACTGGACCTGGCCGCTCTTCTCGAAGTCCGACCTGGATGCGGGCTGCCAGGAATGCCACGCCAAAGATATGGTGGTGGATCACGCGCCGGTCTTGAACGAAGGCAAGTTCCTGTTCGAGTGGCGGGGTTGCGAAGGCTGCCACGCGCATGCGGGCTACGACCAGTCGCCGGGAGAAATCAGGACGACGCAGCGCGAAATCACGAGCCTCGAGAAGCAGAGAAACCAGGATGCTCTCGACGTCCAGCGCTCCAACCATCTGGGCGACATCGCCGCGACGAATGCCGAGGCGCAGGCCGATTACCTCCACGCGCAGAGCCTGCAAGTCTCGATGAGCAAGATCTCGATGCGGATCGACCATGACACCCAGGACGTCCACTGGCTCATGATGGATGAGAAGATGGTGGGGCCGGACCTGAAGGAAATTCGCGCCGAACTGAACAAGCGCTGGATTCCGGTCTGGCTGCACAACCCGCATGCTTTTGATCCCACGACGCGGATGCCGAATTTTCCGTTCCGGCCGGGCGATGTGAAGGCGATCTCGGCCTTCCTCTGGCGGGACGCGATTCACATGCAGGCGCCGCAGCAGCCTCCGGGCGACCCGGTGAAGGGCAAACAACTGTTTCGTACCCGGGGTTGCATGGCTTGCCATGCGGTGGGCTATGGAAAGAACGCGGCCGGCGGATGGTTCGGACCGAACCTGACGCGGGTCGGCGAGAAGATGAATTACGATTATCTGGTGCGCTGGATTCATAATCCGCGCCAGCGCCTGGAGCCATATTGTCCGGCCCTCGGGCGCGACCTCACGCCCGCCGACTATCAAAAAGCCGGGTTGCCTTTCGTCTTCGGCTTACATCACGATACTTTTGAAGGTCATGCGCTGCAGGTCGAGCAGGAAACGGTGATGCCGAATTTGCGCCTCACCTTGAAGTCCGCCCAGGATATTGCCAGTTATCTGATAACGCTCAAGGAAAAAGACCCCTCGTCTTATTCGCCCGCGCCTTACATGAGCGATCCCAAGCTCGCGGCGAAAGGCAAGAAGCTCCTGCAATTCTACGGATGCTCGGGCTGCCACGAGATCGCAGGGTTTGAAAATGCGCAGAAAATCGGGACGGAGCTGACCGCCGAAGGCAGCAAGCCGCTGGAACTTTTTGCCTTCTCGCGTTTCCTCGAAGACGCGGAGCGGGGCCGGGATGGATGGGCTTTTACCCGTGCGAGCTGGTTCGAGCACAAGCTCAAGGATCCTGAGATTTTCGACCAGGGAATGATCAGAACAGCGGGCGAACAGCTCCATATGCCGAATTTCCACTTGAAGCCCGAGGAAATCAATGCGCTCACCACGTTCCTTCTCGGCAGCCAGACGCCTCGTTTTCCGAAGAACATGATGTACGACCCTTCGGGCCCGGCCAAAGACATTCAGCAGGGCTGGTGGATCATCAAGAAATATAACTGCGAAGGATGCCACCAATTCACGCTCGGGCAATCCACGGCGCTGATGACGCTGCCGTGGTTCCAAACGCCCAACGGAAAGGGCGACTTGCCCCCGCGCCTGCTGACCGAAGGCGCAAGGGTGAACCCGAATTGGCTGGCGAACTTCCTGGCCAATCCTGCGCTGAGCGATACGGACGTGCATCGCGACGGTGTGCGGACTTATTTGCCCGTTCGCATGCCGACGTTCTATCTTTCACCGATTGAAATTCGAAAGCTGGTCCGCTTCTTTGAAGCGATGTCCCATCAGCCGATGCCGTATATTCCACGGCCGGTCAAGCCGCTCACGCCCGACCAATTGGCGATGGCGCGCGCGCTGTTCGTCAGCCCGGCCGCGCCCTGCTTGAAGTGCCACGCCATCGGCGTTCCCGCGCATGATAAGTTCGCCACCGCGCCGAATTTCCTGCTCGCGCGCAAGCGGCTGAAACCCGATTGGGTGCGCCACTGGATTATGAATCCCGCGCTCATTGATCCCGGCACCGCGATGCCCTCGGGATTGTTCAAGGAGCAGGACGGGCTCGAAGTCTTCTCGGGACCCGTGCCGCCGGCCTTAGCCCATTACAAGGGCGACGAGGTAAATCTCATCGTGCGCTATCTGTTTGAGTTGACGCCCGAGGAACAGCAGCGGTTGATCCAGATGAGTGGTAAAATGCTGATGCCGGCTCCGGCGACGACTTCCCAATTGGAGCGCCCTCAATCCCCGGACGCCCGGAGCGCGGCGTACGTCGGGACGCTGGTCGCGTCGCATTGAGGGGCGGAATTTGTGATAGGAGGAAGGTGAATCATGCGAAAGTTGAAATGGTTGGCGGTCATCCCGGTGATGATCGGTCTGGCAGCCTGCTCGAGCAGCCCGAAAGCGAGTTCGGAATCGTCTTCGGCTGCCCCGGCGGCGGCGCCTCAGCAGCAGCTCAAACCCGTGGACCCGGCGACCGTCGGTGAAATTACAGGCGTCGTAAAATTTGATGGCGCCGTCCCGCATCCCCGTATGATCCGCATGGGTCAGGATCCTGTGTGCCAGAAAGCGAATCACGACAAGCCAGTCTATTTTCAGGACGGCGAGGTCAATTCCAATCACACGCTGCCCTATGTATTCGTTTACGTCAAGAAGGGCGCGGGCCAGTACGATTGGACGCCGCCGAGCGAGCCCGTGGTTCTCGATCAGAAGGGTTGCATGTACGAACCGCACGTTATGGGCGTAATGGTGGGTCAGCAGTTCAAGGTGATTAACAGCGATCCGACAACCCATAACATCCACCCCATGCCGGCGGACAACCGCGCATGGAACGAATCACAGCCGCCGGGTGCGCCCCCGATCACCAAGACCTGGGCGCGGCCGGAAGTGATGGTTCCTGTGAAATGCAACGAGCACCCGTGGATGCGCTGCTACATCGGCGTTACCAAGAGTCCGCTTTACGCGGTGACGGGCGACGACGGAACATTTACGATCCAAGGCGTGCCCCCGGGAACCTACACCCTCGGTTTCTGGACGGCAACGTTCGGCACACAGGAGCAGCAGGTTACGGTCCCGCCTAAAGGCACGGCAAAAGTGACTGTGACCTTTAAGGCTTCTTAAGCGAGTTGAAACGAAAGGCTTGGCGCGGATAATCTATTGACCGTGGGCGCGGGGTGGTTTCTGTCTCCAGGGTGTAGGAGCAATCGTCCCCGCCGTCTCGCGGCGCGCTCAAGCCCGCGAATAATTTGAGGAGCGATCACGCATGGCGTTGGCCCTGGCGATCATCGTTGCCCTGATCACTATCGTCTCGGTGGTGCTTTTCCACGTCCACCATTGGTGGCTGCCCGAGAACATTGCAAGGAACGGCGCCGCTTTCCACAATCAGTTCATGCTCACGATGGCAGTGACGGGATTGTTCTTTGTCGCTGCACAGTTGAGCCTGGCCTACTTCCTGTGGAGATATAAGGACCGGGGTGACGCCCGCAAAGCGCGCTATACGCACGGCAACAACACGCTCGAAAAGATTTGGACGTCGGTCGGGGCGGTGCTCTTCATCGGCATGAATCTTCTCGGATATCGCCTGTGGGCGCAGGCGCGCTTCGTCGGGGCATCGCCGGGGGCGTTGCGCATTGAGGTCTGGGCGGAGCAGTTCCAATATTGGTTTCGCTATGCCAGCCCTGACGGGAGCGGGCACTTCTGCGAGACGAATGTGCACCTGATGGATGATGCGACCGGAAATCCGCTGGGCATGAACCTCAGCAATCCGGCTTGCCAGAAGAATGTGGTCACGGATACGCTCGGCGTTCCCGTGAACCGGCAAGTCGAGCTCCTTTTGCGGTCGAAGGACGTCATTCACTCGTTCTTCGTGCGCGAACTGCGGCTGCAGCAGGATATCGTGCCGGGGATGGTGATCCCAATTCACTTCACTGCGACGAAGGTGGGCACGTACGAGATTGTGTGCACTCAACTGTGCGGCCTGGGCCATTACAAAATGCGGGCCTTCATGAAGGTCATGACAGAGCCTGATTTTGAAAAATGGCTGAAGCAACAGGCCGCCGAACAATAGCTTCGCGCGTTCGCGCGAGGAGAAAAGACTATGGCAGAGCTGGAAGCCGCCGTTCATCACCACGAGGCCCCCAAGGGCTTTATCCGCAGGTACGTTTTCAGCACCGACCACAAGGTGATCGGGAAGCAGTATTACTTCCTGGCGCTTTTCGCCGTGGTGATCGGGATGTTCCTTTCCTGGCTGATGCGGATGCACCTGGGATATCCGAATTATAAGATTCCCGGGCTCGACCTGATGAGCCCGACGGGAGCGCCGGGCAACGTCATGACGCCGGAATATTACCTCTCGCTGATGACGATGCACGGCACCATCATGATCTTCTTCGTGCTGACGACCGCGCCGCAGAGCGGCTTCGGCAATTTCTTCCTGCCGCTGCAGATTGGCGCGGAGGATATGGCCTTCCCCCGCCTCAACATGCTTTCGTTCTGGGTCACCTTCGTCGCTTTGATGGTGCTGCTGGCCACTTTCTTTATCGCCGACGGCCCGCCGATTTCCGGCTGGACCGCCTACCCGCCGCTGAGCTCCATCGGCAGCGTTGCAGGACCCGGCGAAGGGCTGGGCCAGACGCTTTGGGTTGTATCCATCGCTTTGTTCTGCGTCGGCGCGCTTTTGAGCGCCATCAACTTCATCGCCACAACCCTCGACCTGCGCACCCGCGGGATGAATCTGATGCGTATGCCGCTGACGTGCTGGGCGTGGCTGGTTACGGCCATCGTCGGCTTGCTTTCCTTCGCGGTGCTTTTCGCCGCCGGCGTGCTGCTGCTTCTCGACCGCCTCGGAGGAACCAGCTTCTTTACTCCCGCGCAATTGAAAGTGAGCGGCGTCGTCCTCCAGCACGCGGGCGGATCACCGCTCCTCTGGCAGCATCTTTTCTGGTTCTTCGGCCATCCGGAAGTCTATATCGCCATTCTGCCCGGCATGGGCATTACGTCCCATATCCTTTCGACGTTTTCCCGGAAGCCGGTTTTCGGTTATCGCGCCATGGTTTACGCGCTCGGTGCGATTGGAATTCTGGGATTCATGGTCTGGGGACATCACATGTTCGTCAGCGGCATGAGCCCCTATTCGGCGTTCTACTTCTCCATTCTGACGATGGCGATCGGGGTGCCCTCGGCGATCAAGACGTTCAACTGGCTGGGAACGATGTGGGGCGGCAAGCTGCGGCTCACGTCGGCGATGCTGTTTGCGATTGGCTTCGTCTCAATGTTCGTCACCGGAGGGCTGAGCGGACTATTCCTTGCCCAGCCGCCTCTCGACGCTTATCTCCATGGCACCTACTTCGTCGTGGCGCACTTCCATATGGTGATGGGCGTCGCCGCGATTTTCGCGATGTTTGCGGGAACGTATTTCTGGTTTCCGAAGATGTTCGGCCGCATGATGGATGAGACGCTCGGCAAAATCCATTTTGTAGGATCGTTCGTCGGCGCCTATTTGATCTTCATGCCGATGCATTATATCGGTATCGCGGGCAACGTGAGACGGCAATCGGAATTCATTGACAACTTCATGCAGCCGCTTCTTCCGATCCACCGATTCATCACCATCGCGGCGCTGGCGACGGGCGCGGTGCAATTGATTTTCCTGTTCAACTTGTTCTGGAGCATGTTCAAAGGCAAGAAGGCGGAGCTGAATCCCTGGGAGGCCACGAGCCTCGAGTGGACCACGCCCACGCCCGTGCCTTACGACAATTTCAACGGCAGGCTTCCCGTGGTCCATCACGGGCCTTATGAATACAATGTGCCCGGTGCGGCCAAGGACTACATCATGCAGAACTCGACGGAAGTTGTGGCCGCCGAGGCCGCCGGATAGCTCGATCCGGCAGCAAGATCTTATTCAGGATGGGTGCGCGGGGGCTTTTTCCTAACGGCCCTCGCGACACGTGCGCGATGGGAACGACAACACTCACACATCCACCGGCGAAAACGACGGATAGATCCGGCGGCGGGGATTTTTCGGGCGGTCGGGGCGGCGCAGGCGCCTATGCCTGGTTGGTTCCGGATCAGGCGTATCGCACCGGAATGTGGATGGCGATTGCCGCCATTACCATGCTTTTTGCCGCCTTCACGAGCGCCATGGTGGTGCACGAAGGGCTCACGAACGACTGGGTTCCGACGGCGCTGCCGCGCATTCTGGGTGTCAACACGCTGGTGCTGCTCGCGAGCAGCGGAACGTTCGAGCGGGCGCGCCGCGCCTTGCGAGCCGGCCTGCGGGAAAAATCGCTCGCCTGGCTCTATTTGACGCTCGGCCTCGGAATCGCCTTCATCGCGGGGCAGCTCTATGCCTGGCATGATCTGGTGTTGCGCGGCGTGTTCCTCGCCACCAATCCGAGCAGCTCGTTCTTTTACGTGCTGACCGCGGCGCACGGCGTTCACCTTCTGGGCGGCATCATCGCGCTCACCTATCTGGTGGCGCGAGCGCGGCGGCTCACCGATATTCGCAAGAAGCAGCTTGCATTCGACATCACGGCGCTCTACTGGCATTTCATGGACGGCTTGTGGATTTATCTGTTCATTCTCATAAGTGTGAGGGTCTAAGCATGGCGGGTGGTCACGAAGCGATTGGAAATCCTGCAGCGCCGCTCGATGCGGCCGGCGAATCCGTATGGAGCGGCGGAGCATCCCCCTACGCGGTCCCGTCGAAAAAGTTCGGAATGTGGCTGTTCATCGTCTCGGACTCGATAACTTTTTCGTCTTTGATTATCGCTTACAGCTACGTTCGCCTGGCGAGCCCGCATTGGCCGCGGCCTTTTGAGTTCTGGCCGAGCATCGTCAACGCCACGGTGATGACCCTGGTGCTTCTCACCAGCAGCTTGACCATGGTCCTCGCCGTCCATGCGGCGAAGCACGGCGACCGGAACCGCGTGGTCCGCTGGATGCTCCTCACGGGTTTGGGCGGCGTGATTTTCGATGTGCTGCACATCCACGAATGGATCGGCCTGATCGAGCACGGCGTGCGGCTGTTCAAGAATCCCTGGGGCGCGCCGCTCTTCGGCGCCGCCTTCTTCACGCTGACCGGACTGCACATGACGCACGTGACGATCGGCGTGGTTTACCTGACGGTCGTCGCCATCGGCTTCAAGCGGGGCAAATATACGAGCGACGACGTTGAAGTCAGCGGCCTTTACTGGCACTTCGTGGACCTGGTGTGGATGTTCCTTTTTCCTTTAATCTATTTGTTGTCCGCCAAGACGGCGTAAGGCGCGGAGGCTTATGGAAACGACACAAGCGGCGAGTGAAGCGGCCCACGCGGGAGCGAGCAAACGCCCCATCTATTACGTTTGGATCACGCTGGTGGTCATTACGGGCTTCGAAACGTTTCTCGCTTATCAGGGGTTGGAACTGAAGGTCATGCTGGGCATCCTGATGACGCTTTCGATTATCAAAGCGTCGCTCATCGTCGCCTACTTCATGCACTTGCGGTACGAACGCCGCAACCTGGTTCTCACGCTCATGCCGGCGATGCTCTGGGTCATCGCGATGCTCTTTATGTTCTTTCCGGACAGCATTCGGCTTTACGAGCTGCGCCCGAAATGACCGGGCGGCAACTGAAACGAGGAGTGGGGAATCGCTTTGAGAGAACGGTTGAAATCATTCAGGGTAGGGCGCTGGTTCGCGGGCGCCGTGGTGGCGCTGGGCTTTAGCGGCGCCGCCCTCGCGCAGGCTTGTTCGATGTGTTACAACGACGCGGCGGCGACGCATGCCTCGGGCATTCGCGCGCTGCAGCACGGAACGCTCATCCTGGGCGTGCCCGTCCTCACGATGTTCTTCGGCATCCTGTTAATGGCCTACCGCCATCGCAACCGGTTCAATGAGCTGCACGCGCCCGGCCAAGCCTTCGGCCCGGAATTGAACGAATGGGCGGATCCGGACGATTCACGGGCGGATTATCCACCGCCTTATTCAGAAGATTCCGCCTATGGCGCTTCGTCGCATGACCATTGATGCGCGCCCGCAGAAGGGCCTGGACGCGCGGCCGGCAAATTTTCGAGGTATCGAACGGTGAATGAGAATCCTTGCCCCCGGTGGCTGCACTGGTTCGCGGTCTTCGTAGCCTTCGCGACGTTCCTGCTCGTGATTGCCGGCGCGCTCGTGACTTCGAATGACGCCGGTCTTTCCGTGCCCGACTGGCCGCTGGCTTTCGGCAAGTTTGCGATTCCGCGCATGGTCGGAGGCGTGAGATTCGAGTTTGGACATCGTTTGGTCGCGGGGACGGTGGGGTTTTTGACGTTCGGCCTGGCGCTCGCGCTTTGGCGATTTGAAAAGCGGCGCTGGGTGCGATGGCTCGGCGTGGCTGCGGCGCTGACCGTGGTGGCGCAAGCCGTGCTCGGCGGCATCGCCGTGCTCGATTTGCTTCCGCCGCCGCTCGCCGTCTCGCACGCCGCTCTCGCAGAGATATTTTTCTGCATCATGGTGAGTCTTGCCCTTTTCACTTACCCGCGCTGGCGATGGGATGAGAGGAAAACAGAAGACTCATCCTCCGTGTCGTTGCGCCGGCTCGCCCTCGCCACGACGATCATCATCTACGTCCAGATCATCCTCGGTGCGTGTTTCCGTCTGAACGCTTTCGGCGTTCTTCCGCACATGATCGGCGCCGTCGTCGTGACTTTTGTGACGGGCTGGCTCGTCACGCGCGTCCTGATGCATTATCGCGGCCTGCGGCTGCTGCGCTTTTACACGCTGCTGCTCGGCGGGTTCGTGATCGCGCAGATATTTCTCGGGATCGGCTCTTACGTGGAGATGCTGCACTACGCGGCGGTCGAGCAGCCCCTGCCGCCCGTGGTGGATCTCACCACCACGCACCTTGCCGTGGGCGCGCTCACGCTCGCGGTCAGCCTGATCGCGACTTACCAGAGTTACCGCTTTACGGCCGTGGCCGGCAAAACCGTGCCGGCGCATTCGACCGCGGAAAAGGCGGCGCTCTGATGGCAGGCATCGCCCATTCGGAAACCCTCGGCAAGCGCCCAAGCGCGCTCCAGGCCGCCGCGGACTACTGGCAGTTGACGAAGCCGGAAGTGAACCTTCTGGTCCTCTTCAGCGCGCTCGCCGGGTTTGTTCTTGGGGAGCGCGGCCCGCTCAACTTTCCCCTCCTGATCGCAACGCTTCTCGGAACGCTCCTCGTCGCGAGCGGCACGGGAACGCTGAACCAATATCTCGAGCGCGAATCCGACCGCACAATGCGCCGCACGGCGGAGCGTCCGCTGCCGGCAGGCCGCCTCGAAGCGAAGACGGCGCGCAACTTCGGCCTCATCCTCGCGGCGCTCGGCGGAGCGCTGCTGTGGTTTGCGGCGAATCCGCTCGCGAGCCTCCTGGCGCTTGCAACGCTTGCGAGCTACCTGCTGCTCTATACGCCGCTCAAGAAGCGCACGCCGCTTTGCACGCTCGTGGGCGCGTTTCCCGGCGCCATGCCGCCGCTCATCGGCTGGGCCGCGGCGCACGGAAGCCTCGGCGCCACCGCGTGGGAGCTTTACGCGATTCTCTTTTTGTGGCAATTCCCTCATTTCCTAGCCATTGCCTGGATGTACCGCGAAGATTACGCGCGGGCCGGATTGCGCATGTTACCCGCGCGCGATACGCGAGGACTTTGGACGAGCCGGGAAATCCTGGCTTTCCTGTTCGCTTTGATTCCCGTGAGCCTGCTTCCCGTCTGGATGGGTCATGCGGGTCTCGCCTACACGACCGGTGCTTTGGCGGCCGGAAGTTATTTTATCTGGCGGGGAATGCGTCTTGCCCGGGAGCGCACCGCGGGAATGGCGCGGCAGGTGGTATTCGCTTCCATCATTTATCTGCCCGTGGTTTTCGGGTTGATCACGCTCGGCCGGCTTTCCTTCTGACCCCCGAGCGCGCGGGCGGCGGGTCGCTCCGCTTCGTTTTGCTTTATTAGGAGCAGAAACTTATGACAGCAACCCTTCCACCTCTTGGTTCCACGAACAGTCCTTTCGAAAATATTGAAGCCGCCCTTCTCCACGCTTTCTGCCTATTCGTCGGCGCGGTCAGCTTGGCCTTTTTTATCTGGCTCGTGGTCATCTATCCTACCTTTTCCGTGGGCACGCTCTTCACCATCCTGATTGATCTGGTTTTTGGAACTGTGTTCATGCTTCTGTTTGCCTGGGCGGCCTATCAGGGAGAAATTCAACGGGCGATTGAGAGCCTGATGGGGCGTCCGCTGATGCAGGGGCTTTCCTCCACTCCCGCATCCTCTC
The DNA here is from genome assembly GCA_021828285.1 of Acidobacteriota bacterium. GTDB lineage: Bacteria > Acidobacteriota > Terriglobia > UBA7540 > UBA7540 > JAKASG01. Next base: position 19,912 of record JAKASG010000040.1, read on the forward strand.
CCGAAAAAGGTGCGGACCGCGTTATGCGGCGCAATAAAAAGAGCGGCGACATTCGGAAGGAATTTCAGCAAGCCGGTTTCGAGGTCGTAGGCACAAGCGCCGTTTCGGACGCCTTCGAAGTGAAAAAGTCGAACTGCCGTTGGACGATTCGCCGCGATGCGGGAGGCCGTTGGGAAACTTTTGGGGCTCCTCTGTTCAATGTCCGCGGAGAGTGGGGCGAGCTTGAAGACCGCGGCTACCAGAAATTCTGGCTGCACCAGGGGCGGCGGTTCCCGATTCACCTCGGCGACCTGCGCGAGTTTCATGGCTTTATTGAAGAAGTGCGGACGATCGTCGGCGCGTTTATTCTTTACAACGAGTCCCTCGGTTCGACCTGCGCGCGCACGGTTTACGACCGCCTCGAAGGCCGTCCGGACCGCTAACCCCGCTTCGAGCTGACGGGCGCCGCGCATCGCGCCCCGCGATTTCATCCTTCCTGGCGGCGGCCTGCCGAAGGCAGCTTTGCAGGCCGATCGCAGGATGCGCCCCTCGGAAACCTCCATGAATCACCTGCCGGAGATCAATGCGTTGCTCAATTCATTGAGCGCGATCCTGGTAGTGCTCGGCTATTTTTTCATCCGCCGAAAGCGAATCTCCGCGCATAAGGTGTGCATGCTGTCGGCTTTCAGCCTCTCCGCGCTTTTCCTCGTCTGTTACGTCACTTATCATTTCACCGAAGGCATCAAATATTTCACCGGCACCGGCGCGATCCGCGCCGTCTACTTCACGATTTTAACGTCGCACACCATTTTGGCCGTGGTCATCGTTCCGCTCGTGCTGATCACGCTGGCGCGCGCCTTGAAAGGCCGCTTCGACCGGCATCGGGCCATCGCCCGCTGGACGCTTCCCCTCTGGCTTTACGTATCCGTGACCGGCGTGGTAGTTTATTTCATGCTGTTTCGCCTTTACACCCCGCGATGAGGGATCGAGACGATGGCTGAAAACGCCCGGCGAGGCTCCGTAATTTCCATTCACGTCGCACCCATGGCGGAAGCCGCGATGCGGTCTGTTCCGGAAGCTCGCGCCGTCGCCGGCCGCGGCCTCGAAGGTGACCGATACTTCATGGGCGCGGGGACCTACTCGAAAACGCCCGGCACGGGCCGCGAGGTGACGCTCGTTGAGGCTGAAGCTCTCGAAGCGCTGGGACGCGATTACGGCGTCACGCTGCCGGCCAATCAATGCCGGCGCAACCTCGTGACGCGCGACATTCCGCTGAATCACCTGGTCGGAAAAGAGTTTCGCGTGGGTGAAGTCCTCCTGCGCGGCATGAGGCTTTGCGAGCCATGCGGCCACATGGACCGACTCGCCGGCGTAAAAGCCTCATCCGGCCTCGTCCACCGCGGCGGACTTCGGGCGGAGATTGTCCGCGGAGGGGTGATTCGCGCAGGCGACGCCCTCGAGACCGCGTAGCCGGCTGCAACCCCGTATCGCGCGCTTCTCACATTTCCACCCACGCATCCTTCGTTATAATAAGAATTCAAGGCGTTCAAGATGGATCAATCCACCAGTCCGCATGCGAGCGAGCGCGAGGAAACACAAGCCGAGCGCGTCCCCGAGCGGGCGTCGCGCAGCAAGATGACGCGCCTTCTTTTAGCCGCTCCGGCGCTCGTCGTGCTCATTACCTTTCTTTTCTGGTATGACACATGGTTCGGCCGTCCTCTGAACGGGCAGCAGATGACGGCGGCGCTTTCGGGGGAAACGTCGCCGCGCGAAACGCAGCACGCGCTCACTTTGTTATCCGAACGGATTGAAGAAGGCGATCCGGCGGCGCGCCGATGGTATCCTCAAGTCGTCGCGCTCGCGCAGAATAAAGCCGCCGAGCTGAGATTGATGGCGGCGTGGGTGATGGGCCAGGACGATACCTCGGCGGAGTTCCATCGCACTTTGCGCGGCATGCTTTCCGACGAGGATCCTATGGTCCGCTGGAACGTTGCGCTCGCGCTCGTGCGCTTCCGCGATGCTTCGGGCGAGCCGCAGTTGCGCGTGATGCTCGAACCTTATCTTCTTCGCGCGCCCGCGTCCGGCGCCATCCATTTCCTCCTCAAACCGCGCAAGAAAGTCACGCGCGATGCGCCGGTGGCTCAGTTGCTCGAAGGAAAAGAGAAAATGCTGGTGATGTCGCCGCTCGCCGGGACCGTTGGAAAATGGGAGGTTCAGGAAGGAGCGCGCGTCGCTGCAGGCGAAGCGATCGCCTCGCTCAGGCCCGGGAATCGGCAAGTGTGGGAAGCGCTGCGCGGCTTGTTTCTGATCGGCGGGCAAGCGGATCTCGCCGAGGTCCTGAGTTATGCTAAAGGCCGGCCCGGCTACGACACTGGGGTTCGCGAGCAAGCCCGCTTCACCGCCGATGCCATCGAGAGGCGGGAGGGGAAATCGAAACCCGCGCCCTTGGCCGCTCAGGATTCGGCCCGGCGGTAAAACGATATGATTCTCCGACCCCGCATTCGGCTCAAGAGCCGCTCCAAGGCGCAGAAAATCGCCGCAGGGCCGCGCTTGCTCCCATCGAGGAGAGAAGGCTCGCCACAGCTAACGCTCGAATCTTGTTCCAAGCATCGCTTCCACCATTTCGATCGGCGCCATTTCAATTGCGTCCCACGGGCAACCGTCGAGGAAACTGCCTTCCGGCCCTTTGCTCGCGCACAGTTTGCATCCGGTGCAGAGCCGCGGATTCACAGCAATCCGTCCAAGAGGGGGATTATCCTGGTCCGGAAACCAGACCATGCAGTCCGGTACGGGGCAATAAGGAACGCAGGCAGGCGAGCCTCCGCACCCCGTGCAGTCTTCGGTGATAACCGCCACTTCGATGGGCTTTTGTTTCCGAAGCGCCGGACCGCCGTTCGGTGGCGGGGCAGCCCCAAACACTTCAGGGATGAAGTATTCCGACATGACTCACCTCCTCGTGGGCCGACCCGAAGCCATTGTGAACACAGGCGAAGAAGCAAGTCAAGGACCCTCGTCACCGCTCTCTGCCTGCGAATCGAAAATCGTTCAAAAGGAGGAGTTTCATGAATAGTCCTGTCGCCTGGGCCCTGGTCTTTCACATCATTGGTGTCGTATTCTGGATCGGCGGGCTGCTTTTTGGCCTGCAAGTGCTCACCATGCACACTCAGACGACTTCGCCGGAAGTTCGGGAGGCGCTCGCGAAACTTGAATCGAAGCTGTTCAGAGGCATCGCACATCCGGGCGCGGCCATCACCGTGCTTGCGGGCATCGTTGTCGTCCTGCTGCAGCCGGGCTATATTCATCAGGCGTGGCTGCAAGCGAAGCTCTTTCTGGTCGCGATTCTGATCGGGCTCGATCTGATCGCAACGTTTCGCGCGCGGTCGTTCCAGAAGGGCCGGATTGAGATGACCCGCGGGGAATGCCGGTTGCTGCACGGGGCAGTCTCACTCGTTTTTATCGGAATTATCATTGTGGTTATGATTAAGCCGTTTTAAGGCATTATACGGACCGATTTTCAGCGGGGGTCGCACCAAGAGTTCCGCAGGCGAATTGCTTTTTTCTTCGCCGCGTCCAAACGGGGAATCCGGTGCGATTCGGCCGCGATAACGGCCGGCAAAAAATTAATCCTGCGCAACTCGTCGAGGAGGCGCTTATGGCAGCAAAAATCACGGTGAAACCGAATGGCTCGCTTCGGATCGAAGGCGAATTTGAAATTTGCGATCCGGAAGGCAAGGCGTTCGGTCTCGGCGGCGCGACGGCCATCAGCCTGTGCCGCTGCGGGCATTCAGAAAACAAGCCGTTCTGCGACGGCACGCACAAGAAAATCGGTTTCCAATCCGTCGTGAAAGCTCGCGACCTTCCCCCTCCCGCTCCCAAGCCGCCGGTTCCCTGAATTCTCTGCGGGAAGAAAGTCGAGAATGTTTTTTCGCGATTGTTAGAAGGTAGTTTTTGCTCAGTGTTTGAGCGCCTGCCGCGCCTCTTGACTTTTGCCCATGTCGGTCTTAGATTTAAAAGCTTCTCATTCGTGTCGTCGGTTCAGGGTGGAAAGACTCAGTGTTGGCGAGGGGCAATCCAGATCTCGTGACCGCTCGGAGTGTTGGTTTCTTCTTCCTGAAACCTGTCTTTAATCGTGTGGTAACCATGCTGCGTCATGCTTCACCGCTAGAACGTCAAAGCATGTCGAACCAAACATCAAGGAGGAGCTTCTCATGAAGAGGCTGCAACAGTGGGTGGTGGTGCTCTCGCTCGCGATCATCGGCCTTTGTGCGCCGCGTCTTGCCCTGGCTCAAGGCCAGCTCGGCTCCGTGACCGGAACCGTCTATGATCCTTCGGGCGCGGTTATCCCGGGAGTCAAAATCGTGCTGACAAATCCCGCAACCGGATTTAGCCACACGGGCTCAACCAACGGCGCAGGCTCTTATCAATTCTTCGACCTGCCCATCGGGACATATACGGTTCAGTTCTCCAAAACCAATTTCAAGACCGAGGTCCACACCTCCGTGATCGTCCAGGGGAACCGCACGGCGACCGTTGACGCGACCCTGCAAGTCGGAACCTCCGCGACAACGATCACCGTCCATGCCACGCCGCTGATGAATAAGGTGAACACCACCAACGGCTACGTCGTCGGCCAGCTTACCATTCGAGATACTCCGCTCGGCACCGGAAGCTTTACGCAACTCGCGATTTTGAGCCCTGGTGTACACGCAGATTTTCTCGGAGGCAACGGAGCCAATGCCGGCCTCGGCAACCAGGCCATTTTTTCCAACGGAAACCGCGACACCAGCAACAGCTTCTCGCTCAACGGCGTCAGCACCAACAACCTTTTCAATGGAAATTCCACGAGCCAGGTTGGTGAGAATCGCTTTGTCCTGAACACGGGCGAGAACTTCGGCTCGGGCGGGGTGATTCAGACCAGCACCTCCGTCTATGCCGCTATTGGGCAAGCGTTGCCGACGCCTCCCACGGACGCCATCCAGGAAATCACCGTGGACTCCTCGATGTACGACGCCACGCAGGGCAACAACAGCGGCGCGCACATCCTGGTGCAAACCAAGAGCGGCACGAATCACATCCACGGCTCCGCGTGGGAAAATTGGCAGAACAGCGACATGATGGCCGCGCCCTTCTTCTACAACGCGTCGCCCGCCATCACCGATAAAGTTCCTTTTCTGAATCGCAATATGTTCGGCGCCACCATCGGCGGGCCGATCATGAAAAACAAATTGTTTTACTTCGGATCCTATGAGGGAACTCGAGTTTCTGACGCTTCGGAATCCACCCAGGACGTCACCGTTCCTTTGGGCCTCACCAATGATCGTTCCATGACCGGCCTGACAGCCACCGCCAATTCATATATCAACGAAGAGATCATAGCGGGCGGAGGCTCAGGAGTGTGCGGCACAAGCGGCAATCCCGCTTGTTTCTCCGGAACGATCAACCCGGCGGCCTACAACTTGCTGAACGCCAAGGGTCCGAATGGGCAGTATCTGATTCCAAGCGCGCAAATCTCTAACCCGGCAACGGCGACGTTCCTCGGTTATGACGCGGTGGTGCAGGGTCCGAACTCCACCGCCAACGTGGATCAGGGAATCATCAATGTGGACTACACACCGACCGCGCGGGATCGGATCTCGGAGAAGCTCTACCTCCAGAACAATCCCACCACGAATCCCTTTGGATCGGTCGGCTCGCTGCTCGGCTTCGGCCAGCGACTCCAGGCCGGGAGCGATGTGGCAAGTCTGAGCAACACGCTGATTCTCTCCCCCACCGTCACCTGGGAGCAGAGAGTCGGTTTCGCCCGGCTCCGCGCCTATTCTCAGACGTCTCAGGCCTTCAGCCCGAGCGCTCTCGGCATGAATCTCCTGACCACCAATAAGTTCCCGCAATTTGAAATCGGCACGATGGACCCGCTGATCGCGAGCGGCATTGAATTCGGCCCGAGCGCCAGTTTCGGCAACGCGGGGTTCTACCAGAATGCCTGGCAACTCGAATCCTCGCTCAATATGGTGGTGGGAAGAAATACGCTCGCTTTTGGCGGCGAGTGGGATCACACCCAGCTCAACATCATCAACAACAATACGGGCACCGACACGGTTGTTCTCACGAGCTTTATGAGTCTTCTCCAAGGCAGTGTGCGCGGCGGAGATATGTTCCAGGGCTCAGCGAGCCGTTACTACCGGGCGAACACCACCGGACTCTACGCGAACGACAACTTCAAGCTTCGTAAAAATGTGACGATCACTGCCGGTCTGCGCTGGGATGACGATGGGCCGTTCACAGAAAAGTACGGTCGTTTGGCCGCCTTCAACCCCTCCCTCTATTCTTATAACGTTGCAAGCGACACCATTACCAACTCGGGCCTCGAAATCGCGAAGAACGGCAGCGATTCCCTGATGCTGCAGCATCAGTGGATGTTCTCGCCGCGCATTGGCATCGCGTGGTCACCGGTTTCAAAGCTGACGTTCCGCACGGGCTACGGTCTCTATGCCGATCGCGGTGAATTCTTCAGTTACTTTTCGCCGCCCGCAGGCGCCGGGTTCAACGGCCCCTTCGGCGTTACGCTTGCGCCGCCCTTCGTCGAACCCATTACTTCGCCACGCGGATCGACGCTCTCGGCGCCTTTCGGAACCACGCCGCCACCGCCGCCCTTGGCTGCCACTTCTGCAAACTTCCTTGGTGAGCTTCCCAATCTCTCGCAAACAGCTTGCGGTTTTTCGGGGTGCTGGCCGGCCGGCAATCTGTTCGGTCCGGTTCTTTTCGGCGGCTATGACATCGGCAACAAATTGCCCTACACGGAAAGCTGGACCGCCGACATCCAATATCAACTCTCGAATAATTGGCTCTTGGACATCGGCTACGCTGGAAATCGCGGACTGCACGAAATTCTCCCGATTCCCTTCAATCAGCCGCGGATCGCCACCCCGCAGAATCCTCTGTGGTCGCAGAATCCCGCGAACGAGCAGATTTATTCCTATGGCGGCACGCCGTGCTACGGAGGAGAAGGTGTGCCTTGCCAGTACCCCAACTGCTGCTCTGCCGAGACGGTGTTCACGAACGAATTCTCGGGCAATGCGCCGGTTCGCGTCCTTTATCCCGGATACGATATGAACTCGGCGCTCTACGAAGCCGAAGGCGTCTCGAATTATGCCGCTCTCCAGGCCCAAATTCGCAAACGCATATCCCACGGATTGCAGTTCACCGCGTCCTATACGTATTCGCACGTCCTGGATATGCAGAGCGGGCTGGGACTTTTCTTTACGGGTAACAATCCGCAGATTCCACAGTCTAATTACGCGTCGGCCGACTTCGACCAGACCCACGTTTTGACGGTCAACTACAGTTACACAGTTCCCGCCTTTGACAAAGGCACCGCCTTCGGCAAGTTCATCAACAATTGGGTTATTGGCGGACAGACCGTCGCCGAAAGCGGGCAGCCTTACAGCGTTTACGACTTTTCGGGCTCCGTGGCCAGCCTCTACCTCGGCACTTCGGACTACATCGGGAACCCGATCGTTCCCCTGAAGCAGGGCGTCAGCGCATCACAAGCCCAGCTTCAAGGCACGACCGGCGTCAACCCGGGCAAGCCGGTGCTCAATCCAAACGATTTCCTTCCGCAATTCGTTGCGCCGGGGACAAATGGTGTGCCTCCTTGTGACTCTTCGGGGTGCGACCTCTTCGAATCACTCTACGGCACCTCAGGCCGCAACATGTTCCGCGGTCCCTTCCAGGTTCGCTTCGATATGAGTCTGGCAAGGCAATTCCACATCACAGAAAAATATCTCCTGCGCGTCGAAGCCGACGGTTTCAACCTGTTCAACCACCCCGACTTCGATGCTCCGAACAACAACGTCACGTTCTTCCCGAATTTTACGGGGCCGCCGTCTATCCCTCCGGAAGGCAGCCTCGGTGTGATTCAGCACACCATCGGCAGTTCACGCTTCTTCCAGTTGGCGATGCACCTTTACTTCTGAGCCTTGTGGCGATTTTGGACCGAGGGGAGCGAACGCTCCCTCGGTCCTTATTTCCCCGGGTGAAGCGCGCATACTCCCGCGCCTGATCAGCGCGATGGGCTGGTCGGGCGTTGCCGGACGTGGTGTGCTCTTGCTACTGCGTTGAGGATTGCTGCGCCAGCGCGCGAGTGGCGATAGTGCAAAGGAAAAGAGCGGCGGCGAAGATGACCGCCCCTCGCGCTGAAGCGTTCCAATGCGCCTGCCCCCACTGCGCCGCAAGCCTCAGCACGATGCCGCCGATCAAACTCAGAATCCCCAGGCCCCATGTGATCCCCGAGACGATGCGAAAGAAACCTATCATCGGCTTCCCTCCTTTGCCCCAGAGTATAGCACTGCTGAGGCGCGCCACGAACGGTTGCACCGAGCTTTAGCTCGGCACGTCTCGGTCCAAGGACCGCGGTTCAGACGAGGTTAAGTTTGAAGGCAACAGCGTAATCCACGTCGGGTTTCTGCCGAGGCGGGCTGATCCGCAAGCCTTCGGCGGTTTGCTTGAAGTGAATCTTTTCCGGCGAGCCTAATAACTCAACTTGGCGGACTTTCGGCGGCCGCGTTGCTGCCGATGTCCCGAACGAGCGCAGCATCACTGCTTTTTCCGGCCAGCCGAGCGCGATCGCGTAAACCGCGGAACTCGCCTTGTTCCGCGTGTAACGAATATCCTGCGCGCTCAATTCCTTGATCGTGTTTCCCTGGAACGATCCGGCCTTGATCGTGTGCGGCCCCTCGCCATAAACCGTCCACGGCCGTGTCGCGTAGATCGCTTCTCCGTTGATCCGGAACCACTCACCGAGCTGCTTCAGAATCAGCCGCTCCTTGCGGTCAATCGTGCCATCAGGCTTGCCGGGAATATTCAGGATGAACGTCCCGTTCTTGCTCACCGTATCCACAAGCCAGTGCACCACTTCGCGCGGATGCATGTAGCCGCCATATTCTCCCGGACGATCGAACAACTCTCGCTGATAGTGCCAATCGCCGATGCACGTCTCCGATTGCCACGGATAAGGCAGGATGCCGCCGGCCAGCCCTCGCTCAATATCCGCAACCACTGATTTCGTCAGTTTGGCAGGCACTTCCTTGATCGTGACGACGCCTTCCATCTTGCCGCCATTCATCTCCAAACTATGATTGTAGTAATATGCTCCCGCGTTCATTCCACCCCAGCCAAGCGGAAACAACGGATTGTCGAAGTAAAGCAAATCAGGATTGTGCTGATCTACTAGGTCTCTAGTTCTGTCGTAGAAGTTTTTGACGTAGGAGATATCCGGCAGCGCATCATGCGGATGCTTCGGCGCGTAAAGCTGCTGCGGATCGTAACCTTGCCACCATTGTCCGCGGCCTGAGGTTACCGTCAAGCGGCCGTCGTAGGGCCGGCCAGCCAAAGGTCCAGTCGCGTCGGAGCCGTGGCTCGGCTGGAACCACCACCAGTTGCGCGCCTGGTGAACCGTCACGCCGAATCGAAGGTTGCGTTTGCGCGCTTCAGCCGCCCAGGTTCCAATCACGTCGCGGTGCGGACCGAGGTTGGCGGCGTTCCACGGATGGTGCTTCGAGTTCCACGTATCGAAGCCGTCGTGATGATTGGCGAGCGCCACGAAAAGGCGCGCGCCCGCGTGGACGTAGGCGTCCATCAAATCCGCCGGCTCCCAGTTGAGCAGCGTCCACTGCGCGCAAAGGTCTTTGTAGCCGAAA
>JAKASG010000041.1 GCA_021828285.1 Acidobacteriota bacterium
ACCGCCCAGAACGCGCTTTCGTGTATCGGCGCCAGCAGCAGCACGACCACCAGGGGAACAAAGAGAATGCGAAGAATGGTCAGCGAGAGGGGGAAGTTCATCGAAGCTTGCCTTGAGCAGGCGCCGCACCCGCGGGCGGTCCGCCGCCGCGGTCGCCGCCGAGCGCTTGAGTGCCTTCACCCGAACTATAACGGACGCTAAACGGAGTGTCAACGAACGCTCCGCCGTCATCCGACGAGCTTCCAGTCCGGGGACGGGCGGGGAAGTGGAGGAGTTTGCGGAAATGCCAGCTCGAAGAGTGGCCGCGGCCTGCGACGTCCTGACCGCGGCTCCTTCGCCCGGCGTCGAGAATCGCACACAGCCTGACAAAAAACGTTGAGGTAGGGCCGCCATCCGAGAAGGCCTGGCACTTGCAGAGCCCACACCGAGCGTGATCAGTTACACGCGGCTCACGGACGCGCCCAAATCCGCGGGGGCTCATAGCGATGGACGGAACGCCCATTTATTTCAACGCTTGAAATATCCACGGCTCGGCCTTTCGCCCGACGGCTCGTTCTTGCTCCTCACGAATCCCGGCGGCGAAGAAATCTACTCGCTCGACTTCAAGACCCGGTGAACGCGCGGGAAGCGTGCACTCGGCTTGGTCAAGGACCTGACAAGCAGATTTTAGCCGCGGGCACTGCGCGCGACGTCCGCCGCCCAACCCAACGCGGCGCGCGGCGGTCACTCTTTGCGCGTTACGTTCTCGGCGATCCAGAATTTTCCCGGCTCGAAGCCTTTGCGAAGCGCGAGGTCGCGGGCGAGAAGCTGAAGATGAAGCGTATCCACGAGCGTACCCAAACCCAGGCGAATGGGCTCGACGGGGATGAGGTGAATGTTGAGCAGGTCTTCCGGCGAGGCGTCCGAGATGAGCAGAACTCTTCCGCCATGCGAGCGAATATCTTCCGCCAGGTTGAGCAGCAGCTTCTGGGTGTTCGCGGCGGCTCGCGGCTGCGTTTCATTCGCGCGCGCGAAGATGACATAGCGGTGCGCGGGGTTCAGGATTTCGATGGGGCCGTGGCGAAATTGCGCGGCGCTCATCGGTTCCGCGGCCATCCGCGCCACTTCCTTCAGCATCAGCGATCCCTGATAGGCGGAAGCGAGGTCCGGCCCCCGCGAAAGCAGAGCAACGTAAGGCGGATCGTCGAAAAATGCGAGCGCCGCCGGCAGGAGGGTGCCGTGCCGGTCGAGGATGCGCTCCTGCGCGTCAATCGCCTGCATCAAGGCTTCGGTGAGCGGGCGGTGCGGCTCGTGCGCGACAGCGAGCGCTAGATACATCAGGACGGCCACGCTGCTCATGTAAGTTTTTGTGCTCACCGTGCTTTGCGAGCCGGCCATCATGGGCAGCAGCAGTTGTGCGCGCCGCGCGAGCGTGCTCCGCTCGACGTTCGTCACCGCGGCGACGCGGACCTCGGCCGGGAGGTGCTCGAGCAGCTCCGTGATCTCGATGGTTTCGCCCGATTGCGAGACGGCGACGAGCAGCGTTTCCCGCCGCAGCACGTTCAAATGATGGTGCAGCAGCTCGGCCGCTTCCCAGATGAGCGCGTGAATGCCGTGCGCCGTCAGATAAGCCCGCGCGGGATAGGCCGCGTGCAACGACGCTCCCATGCCGGTGAAAATGACCGCTGCGGGCGCGCCTCCGGCAAGCTCCGCGAGCGCCTTTTCCGGAATCGCGCCGGGGCTGGTGTAATATTTCCGCACCGCGGCGAGCGTCGCCGGCTGCTGCCAGATTTCATCGCGAAGTTGATCCATGCTCTCGACTCGCTCCCTCGGCCGGAAGCCGCGTCCCGCGCGCCTTAAATTCTTCCGGCGGCTTCATCGCTCACGATTCTAGCACGCGCGCGGGCCGTATCACTCGCTCGCGGACGTCATCCTCGACATCTCGCCTGTGGAAAACATTCCGGGCTCTGCGCTCAGCCCGCGGAAATTTGCAAATCATCTTCAGTCAGAATGACGTACATCTCGCGCGGGCCGTGAACGCCGCGGACCAGTTGCTGCTCGATGTCCGCCGTGCGGCTGGTGCCCGTTACGAAAACCATCGAGCGTCCCTCCGGCGAATCCCCGGCGCTCGCCGGCGCGTAAAGCCCGGCGAGCACTTCATCGAGCGAAGCGCGAAGCTGCGCGCGGCGGAAAAGCGCCAAGTGAACCGGAGGCGCAAGCGATGCAAGCTGGCTACCCTCGGCGTGGCTGGTGACGATCAGGCTGCCGGTCTCGGCAAGCGCGAAGTCCACCCCGGTCACGCCGATGTCCGCCGCAAAGCATTCAGCCCGGTAAGCTGCGCGAGCCGCGTCGCTCTGCGGAGCTTCCCACGCCGTCACTTTGATTTCCAGGCTCTCGAGCCGCGCGGCAATCTTCAGTTCATCGAGCAGCGGATTGCGGGAAAGGACGGCGGCGCGGGCCCGCGCCGAAGCGCATATCGAGCGCAAAACCTCATCCAATTCGGCCGCAGTCGAGGCGTGATGGAATTTGCCGCCCACCGCTTCAAGCTCCGCCTGGAAGTTCGCGGCGAGCTCCGGCGCGGCAATTCGCGGCATTACATCGCCGAGCGGCGCGCTGATTACCCCGGATCTTTGCGCTCCCTTTGGTTCGCCGCTGGATGCGAGCGCCTTCCGAATCCTCTCGAGCATTTCTTCGCGATTCGACATTTGAGTCTATGCGGCGTGGCTCCTCGCCACAGTTGAATCCGCCCGGAATTCTAACACCTCCGGGTCGCTCGCGGCCACGCGCGCCATGCGACCTCTACAAAGTTCTCTCTCAACCTGTTAGAATCAGGTTTCTGCATCATCCTGATCCATGGCCCTTCAATTTCACAATACGCTTTCCGGCCGAGTGGAGGAATTCCAGCCGCTCGAAGACCTGAAGGTTCGTATGTACACTTGCGGGCCGACGGTTTACGATTTTGCGCACATCGGCAATTTCCGCACGTTCGTATTCCAGGATATTCTGCGCCGTCATTTGAAGTACCGCGGCTATCAGGTCAACCAGGTCATGAACCTCACCGACGTGGACGATCGCACGATCGCGAACTCCCAAGCCGCCGGCGTGCCGCTGCGCGACTACACGGCGAAATTTATCGAGGCTTTCCAGGCGGACCGCGATTTGCTCGGGCTCGACCCGCCCGAGCGCCTGGTCCGCGCCACCGACCACATCGAACCGATGGTCCGGCTGATTGAAACGCTCGTCCAAAAGGGCTTCGCCTACGAAAGCGATGGCTCCTATTATTTCCGCGTCAAAAATTTCAGCGATTACGGGAAGCTTTCCAAGATTGATTTCTCCGGCATCAAAGACGGTGCGCGCGTGGACACCGACAAGTACGATAAAGCCGACGCGCGCGATTTCGTGCTCTGGAAAGCGGCAAAAGAGGGCGAGCCCTGCTGGGAAACGGCTCTCGGCAGCGGCCGGCCCGGCTGGCACATCGAATGCTCCGTGATGGCGATGACTTATCTTGGCGAAACGATTGACATCCATTCGGGCGGCTCCGACCTGGTTTTTCCGCATCACGAAAACGAAATCGCCCAAAGCGAAGCGGCCACGGGCAAGCCTTTCGCGCGCTTCTGGCTTCACGCCGAGCACCTGATCGTGAACGGGGGAAAGATGTCGAAGTCGCTCGGGAATTTCTATACGTTGCGCGACCTCATTGCCCTCGGATACCCGCCGACCGCCATTCGGTATTTGCTGGCTTCGGTGCCGTACCGCAAGCCGCTCAATTTCTCGCTCGAGGGGTTGCAGCAGGCGCGCCAGGCCATCGAGCGGCTGAGGAATTTCCATTACCGCCTGACGACGCAGAAATTTCCCGCCGGCCAGAATTCCGATCTTCAGGCGAAGGCGCGCGCGGGGGCGGAAGCTTTCGGCCAGGCGCTCGACGACAATTTGAATACCGCCGAAGCGCTCGGCGCCATCTTCAATCTGGTGCGCGACGGCAACACCGCGATGGATGCCGGGGAATTCCGCGACGGCGATCGCGCAGCGTTTCTCGACGCGCTTGAGCGCTGGGACATGATTTTTGCGGTGCTCGACGACCGCGACTACGATAAGCTGAAGAAGTACGGCCTCGTGAAAGAGGAGCCGAGCGTCGTCAGACTCGAGGCGGACCTTCGGGAGGCCGGCGGAGGAAACGGCGCAGGGCGCGTCACGCTCGGCGAGCAGGAAATCGAACGGCTCGTCAGCGAGCGCAACCACGCGCGACAGAACCGGAATTTCGCCCGCGCCGATCAGATTCGCGACGAACTGCTCGACGCCGGCGTAATTCTCGAAGATACTCGCAACGAAACACGGTGGAAGAGAAAGTAATGGCCTGCTCATTTCTCAACTTGATTCAGCCGAAATCGGCCCGTCCCAGCCTGTTTGGCGGCGACTGAACTTCCTCCCAAGAGCGCATCCCCGATTTTCCGGCGCGCCGAAGCGCCATCACGTGGAGGAAAAATGGACGAAACCAGCATTCAAATCAAAACGCCGCTCCCCGGGCCCGAAGCCCGGAAGATTCTCGAACTCGACCGGCAATTCGTTTCGCCGTCGTACACCCGCGATTATCCGCTCGTCGCGCGGCGCGGCGCGGGAATGTTCATCGAAGACGTGGACGGCAACCGCTTTATGGATTTCAGCGCCGGCATCGCCACCGTTTCCACCGGCCACTGCCACCCGGACGTGGTTCGCGCCATCACGCGTCAGGCGGAAGCGCTCATCCACATGTCGGGGACGGATTTTTATTACCCCGTTTTGGCACAGCTCGCGGAAAAAGTCGCGAAGATCGCGCCCGGCGATTCTCCCAAGCGCGTTTATTTCGGCAATTCAGGCGCTGAGGCGATGGAAGCGGCGATGAAGCTCGCGCGCTATCACACCGGGCGCCATCGCTTTATTGCGTTTCTCGGGTGTTTCCACGGGCGAACGTTCGGCGCGCTTTCGCTCACGGCATCGAAAGCCGTTCAGCGCAACGGCTTCGGACCACTGCTCTCGGGCGTCACGCACGTCGCCTACCCGAACCCCTATCGCTGCGCAGCGGGACATTCGGCCGCCGAGTGCAGATGCACGGGCATCGAAGCCATCGAGCGGCTGTTTCGGACCGCCGTGCCGCCTGAAGAAGTCGCGGCGATTGCCGTTGAGCCGATTCAAGGCGAAGGAGGGTACATCATCCCTCCGCCCGGCTTTCTCGCCGAGCTTCGGCGCTTGACTGATAAGCACGGAATTCTGCTAATCTTTGATGAGGTCCAGTGCGGAATGGGCCGCACGGGAAAAATGTGGGCGTGCCAGCACGAGGGCATTGCTCCCGATATTTTGATCAACGCCAAGGGCATCGCCTCCGGGCTGCCACTATCAGTCATGGTGGCGCGCGCGGATCTGATGGATTGGCCGCCCGGCGCTCACGCTTCGACGTTCGGCGGCAATCCGGTCGCCTGCGCTGCGGCGCTTGAGACGATTCGCCTCGTGGAAGAGAAGTATGTGGCTAACGCGGCGCGCGTGGGCCAATACGTTCTGGATAAGCTCGCGTCCTGGCCCGCGCGGCATCCGAAGGTTGGAAACGTCCGGGGCCGCGGCTTGATGATTGGCATTGAGCTGGTGAAGGATCAGCAGACCCGCGAGCCAGATCCTGAAGCTCGTCGCGCCGTCGTGCAGAACGCTTTCGAACGGGGTTTGCTCGTCCTCGGTTGCGGCGAGAGCACGATCCGCTTGATGCCGCCGCTCCTTGTGGCTGAGCACCATGCCGATACCGCGCTCGAGATTCTCGACCGCGTGCTGGCCGAAGCAGAAAAAAGATAAGGGGCGCCGGGGACTGCTTCGCCCCGCCCGAGCTCGTTCGACACGGTGCTGTTCCACGGGGCTTCGCCGAAGAACTGAGGCAAAACGCACGAACTCCGGCGAGCGTCATCCGAGACTCATGAGCCATGGCTTGGCTTTCGCGCGTCATCTATCGCCGGCTGGTCTCAAAAGAGAGGAAGCACGCAAAATCGGGCCGAACACCCGCAACGACCGAAGCTCCGGACGCCCGGCTCGAAACGGGCGGCCGCGGGGAGACGCTCGCCTACTGGCATCTCCGCCAAGCGGGTTACATTATGGTGGCGCGCAATTGGAGGCTGGGTCCGCACTCCGGCGAACTCGACCTCGTCGGCTGGGATGGGCCGGTTCTGGCATTCGTCGAAGTCAAGACTCGCTCGACCGGCGCGGCGGGCGCTCCGGAGGAATCGCTCACTCGTGAGCAGCGGCAGCGCATTCTCCACACCGCGCGCGAGTACATGCGGCGGCTTTCCCCCAAGCCGGTGAGCCACCGGTTTGATGTGGCGAGCGTCGGCTGGGACACGCAGGAGGGATACCAGGTCCGGCTGATCAAAGACGCCTTCAGAGATTAGGGCCCTCGACGCGCCGCCGTGCGTGACGAACGCTCGAGGGAAATTCCAAGTTAAGGAGTTGAAGATTGCCTGAACTAAGAAAGGATCCGATCACTGGCCGATGGGTTATCATCGCCACTGACCGGGCCAAACGGCCTTCCGATTTCGTCCGCGACAAGGTTCAAATCCGCGGCACGAGCTTCTGCCCCTTCTGCTACGGCAACGAGAGCAAGACCCCGCCAGAAATCATGGCGTATCGCAGCGACGGCAGCGCGCGCAACACACCAGGATGGACGCTGCGCGTGGTCGCCAACAAGTTTCCCGCGCTCGGCATTGAAGGTTCTCTCAACCGCCAGGGTGAAGGGCTCTACGACCGGATGAACGGCATCGGCGCGCACGAGGTGATCATCGAAACCCCCGAACACGGCCAGACGCTCGCCACCTTGCCGCCGCGCCGCGTGGAGGACGTCCTCTGGGCCTATCGCGACCGAATGGTAGACCTCAAGAAGGATCCGCGCTTCCGCTACATGCTGATCTTCAAGAACCACGGCGAAGCGGCCGGCGCTTCGCTCGAGCACACCCACTCCCAGTTGATTGCTTTGCCGGTCGTTCCCAAGAGCGTTCTTGAGGAAGTGGGCGGCGCCAAGGAATATTACGGGTTCAAAGAGCGCTGCGTATTCTGCGACTCCATCCGGCAGGAATTGGAAACCCGCACTCGCGTGGTCGCGGAAAATGATCTCTTCATCGCGCTCTCGCCCTTTGCCCCGCGATTCCCCTTCGAAATGTGGATCGCGCCCAAACGGCACGTCTCGTCATTTGAAGAGTCGCAGAAAAACGATTTCGAACAGCTGGCCCCCATCCTCAAGGACATGCTTCAGCGGCTGGACAAAGTGCTCGAATATCCCGCATTCAATTACCTGATTCACACTTCCCCCGTGCAGGAAGCGATCAACGACTATTACCATTGGCATCTCGAGATAATTCCGAAGCTGACGAAGGTTGCGGGATTCGAGTGGGGCACGGGCTTTTACATCAATCCCACGCCTCCCGAGGAATCAACCAAATTCCTGCGCGAGGCAGCGGTCACAACGCCGGCGACGTGAACCGCGCGTTCACGCCGGGCAGTTTGCTTCGAGGCGCTGGCGCCGGGACGGCCGCGGGCTCGATCCTCAATTGACCTTAAAGTCCTCATGCTTCAAGGGCTGCGCGGCAGGAGGCATGGGCACGACACCGACGGCCTGGAAAAGCGCCAATGTGTTTTTGGCGGCGCCGCGCCAGTGAAAGCGGCAATTCTCGAAATTGGAGTTTACCCAGTCAAAATCGCCGCCCGAGTAATAAAGGTCGCAGTCGTTAAGCTTGCAATTGATGAAGGCCACATCCTCCACAACGAAAGTTTTTCCCTGGAAGGTCTGATTCCTGTGCGTTTCCATCGCGGCTCCTTTCTTTAGCCAGGCACGGGCTGGGAATACAGCCCCTGCCAGAATAACGTCGTCGGCCCGAAATCGCCAAGCTGTTTTCAACCTCTGATTGCCGCGCCACGGCGGAATCTCTCCGGAAATTCCATGAAGCGGAGGGGTTTGGCGGGCGTCACATGATGTGGTAGCATGGGATAGTTGCCGAAAGGACTCAAAGACCATGTCAGGCCATTCCAAATGGGCCACGATTAAGCACAAGAAAGGCGCCGCTGACGCGCGCCGCGGCAAGGTTTTCACCAAGCTCATCAAGGAAATCACGGTGGCGGCAAGGATCGGCGGGAGCGACCCGGACGGAAATCCCCGCCTGCGCGCCGCCATCAATGCGGCCAAAGCGGAGAATATGCCCGCCGACAACATCAAGAGGGCGATTCAAAAAGGGACGGGCGAGCTGCCGGGTACGGTTTATGAAGAGGCGGTTTACGAAGGCTACGGGCCGGGCGGCGCGGCGATGATGGTCGAAATCGCCACCGACAAGAAGAACCGGACGATCTCTGAAATTCGCCACATATTTGGAAAGCACGGCGGGAACCTGGGTGAAAGCGGCTGCGTCGCCTGGATGTTCAGCAAGAAGGGTTATATCGTGGTCGAAAAGGCCAAAGCGAGTGAAGAGGCTTTGCTCGATCTGGTCACTGAGGCCGGCGCCGACGATCTTGTTGACGACGGGACGAATTGGGAAATCATGGCTCCTGCGGATAAGCTTCAGCAGGTGGTGGAGCGCCTGAAGAGCGCGAACATCGAACCCTCCGTGGCCGAAGTTTCAATGATTCCGCAGACTTACGTGAAGCTCACCGGCCGGCCGGCCGATCAGATGCTGCGGCTCGTCGAAGAGCTTGAAGACCACGAGGATGTCCAGCACGTTCACGCCAACTTCGATATCGAAGAGGCGGAACTGCAGACGCTGAGCCAGGCGCAATAAGCGACTTGCCATGCTCTCGCTTTGCGTCCTGGTTCGCGTTTGTCCGAGGTCCGACATTAAGGCCTGCAAGTCCAATTTCCGCAAAGTGAACTGCTATTGGAAAAGCGAGTGGGCCGTCATTCTACTCCTGGCTGCCCGCTGTGCGCTCGCACAAGGCCCGGTGAAACCCGGCGCGGACGCTTCGCCGCAGTTGGGTTACTCGCGGATTTTCAAAGGCAGCACCCCCGAATATTTGAAAATCACCGTCAATCGAGCCGGTGACGGGCATTATGTGGGTGGGAAGCTCGGCGCCTTGCCGCCGCCGCGCGCCTTCCGGCTTACGCCTTCCACGACGAACGAGTTTTTCTCGCTTGCTGGCTCGCTCCACAACTTCCGATCCATCAAGCTTGAAAGCCGCAGGAATGTTGCCAATATGGGAGAGAAAACGCTCACTTACGCAAACCAAGGGCGGATTTGGACCGTCAAGTACAACTACACTCGGAACCGCGAAGCAGAGAAACTCAGCAATCTTTTCGAGGGGATCGCGACGGTTGAAGAGCACATTTCCGCACTCCTGTACAAGGCGCGGTTTGATCCACTGGGTTTGCCGGGAGAGCTGGCGCGCGTGCGGATTGACCTCGACAATCACAACCTGACCGATCCAGCGCTCATGGCGCCCGTTCTGAAGCAAATCGAATCCGACCCGCAATACCTCCATATCGCCCAAATTCGCGCCCGCAAACTGCTCGCCCGCATCGAATCCAATTGACTCCGCGGCGTCGATCGGGCGGCCGTCCCCGAGTAACCTTTCCGTTTGTAGTAACGTCTGAGAAGGTATAGGATGACTTCAGGCGGCCTGTGCACCATAGGAGGTTGGCCATGAATTCCTGGAAACATATTAAGTGGATGACTTTGGCGGCTTTATTCGCTGTGGTAATGCTCCCCGTCGCAGGATTCACGCAAGGCTATTCGCGCGTCCGGGTCGTTCGGCTCAGCTTCACTCAAGGGACCGTCGTGGTCCAGGAACCGAACAGCGCGGAGTGGGCGAAAGCCTATGTCAATACGCCGGTCCAGCAAGGCTTCAAAGTCTCGACGGCGGAAGATAGTTACGCCGAAGTGGAATTCGAGAATGGATCAACCGCGCGGATCGGTGAGAACACTTTGCTCGAGTTCACCCAATTGGCCCTCGCGCCGGATGGCAGCAAGGTCAACCACATGCTGCTCGACGCCGGCTACGGCACGTTCACGATTATGCCGGGAAGGGGCGACGATTACCGGGTTGAGACTCCGTTGCTGGTTGTCACGCCGCGAGAGCGGACGCAGTTTCGAGTTGATGTGGAGCAAGGCGCCGAACGCGTCGAGGTTTTCGCCGGTTCGGTCGAAGTTTCGGGCTCTGCGGGCACGGTCCGGGTGGATAAAAATCACGTTTTCGAGTACGAGGCGGGCGCGGCCAATCCCTCTCGCGTGACCAAAGGGCTTACCGAGGACGCATGGGACAAGTGGGTTCAGGAGCGTCAGGACGCGACGGAGGCTGAGCTGGGCAGCCAGTATTCGCCGAATTATTCCTCTTACGGCTGGGATGGGTCGGGATTTTATGGGTGGAACGAGTTGAATTACTACGGCAACTGGAGCTACGTTCCCGGTTACGGGTACGGATGGATGCCGTCCGGAGTGCCTTACGGCTGGATGCCCTACGCGATCGGCAACTGGTCCTGGTATCAGGGCGTGGGCTTGACTTGGATTTCGTTCGAGCCGTGGGGGTGGTTGCCTTATCATTACGGACAATGGATTTTCGATCCGCCGTTCGGCTGGGTGTGGCTGCCGGGAAACTTCGGTTATTGGTCGCCCGCGCTTGTCACTTGGTATGAAGGTCCGGGATGGATCGGCTGGTCTCCGGCCGGCAGCATGATCAACCGGCATTATACGGTCGCCGTGAGCACGAGCGCGTTCCGCCGCGGCGAGCCCGTCTCGCCACTAAGAATCGTGCACGTCAATCCAAATCAGGGAAGAGTCGTCACGCGGCCTGACGTTCCCCTTCAAAATCGGCTGCCGGGGCCTGTGGCGAAGCCGCCCGCATTCCTCACGCAACGCGGCTCTCCGGGACTCGCCCGGCATACGAACGTCATCATGCTCGGAACGGGAGCGCAAATCGCTTCCGGCCACATGACGCATCGCTTGGCAGGCGCATCGCCCGAAGCAGGACCGGGAAGACCCGGCATCGTGTACGACTCCCATACAGGAACCTTCGTGAACTCCGGCGTTGCGCCGGCGAAGGCCGAACCCGCTCCGGCGAAAGGCGCTGCGACGGGCCGTCTCGCTCCGGCGGGTCCGCGCCCGGCGACGTTCAATGAGCCGGCGCCGCCGGCCGGGAAAGGCGTGCCGGAAGGATTTACGCCTGTGGCGCCGCGGCCGGGCATGCACTTTTTTGGTGCACGCAGGGCCCCATCCAATGGCCAGGCCAATCCGTTCTTCAACGGCGGGTCATCGCGCCGCACAATGGAAAATACCAGAAGAGGCGGTTCATTCCATGCACAGCCGGCGCGAGGATCCGCCGGCCGAGGCTGGAATGGAGGCGGCGGATTCCACTCCGCCCCGGCGGCATCGCCCGCGCGGAGTGCTCCCGCGCCGCGCGGCGGCCGGCCGTGACCTCGGGCGATTCCGTTGAATGTTGGAAAAGTCCGGTTCGAGTGTGAGCGCACTCAGGATGGCAGTGAACGTCCTGCAGGCGGCTCACAAACGGGCTCGTCTTTCGAAACCACAATCCCTGCATAACCGACGACGGCGCTGCGATCGCCGGAAGTATCGGCCGAAGTCGCGTATTTGACGAGTTCGGCGCGCCGCGCTCCCAGATCTTTCGCTGCCGTGAGCATCGCAATCGCCGGGGCGAAGCCGCACATTGAAATATCCTCTTCGCGAATGACCGAGTAAAGGCCGCGAGGATCAAGCGCGAGAATCCTATCAATCGCCTTGCGATCCTTAATCCGAGTGACGCCGTCCGGCTCGTAATGGTTCATATCGCTCGACGCGATGATGAGCGCCGGTTCCGCGGCATGCCGGAGCACGCGAGCGATTCCCTCGCCGAGCGCTTCGAGCCGCTCGTAGTCTCCGACGCCCACTACAATCGGCACAAAACGAAATTCCGAAACCAGCCTTTGGAGAAAGGGCAATTGGACTTCGAGTGCGTGCTCATCGCGGTGGGCGAGCGAATCTTCGGTGATGCCCGGGCAGGCGTCTTGCAACTCGCGCGCAAGTTCCGAATCGAGCCGCACGTTGCCGAGCGGCGTCTGCCATTCGCCTTTCGACATCACCGCGAGCGGCGCGCCTCGCCCGGTGTGGTTCGGGCAGAGAATGATGTAACGCGAACGAGCGGGAAGACTGCGAAAGACGGCTCCGGCCACATGGCCCGAATACATGTAGCCGGCATGGGGCGCAATGCAGCCGAGCACGCTTTGGATTTGAGCCGGCGAAGGCCCTCCGGCCGCCAGATAACCGTCGACATCACGTTGCAGCGTTTCCGGACGGGCGGGATAAAATTTTCCGGCGAAGGCGGCTCGGCGAACTTCTGCGCACATAAAATCACGCGCCAACAGGGAGGATTTTGGAGAACTCAAACGGCGAGCGAGACGTCAGCGGCCCGCGTGCAAGGCACGTCAAGCGAACGCCGGACGCTCATTCTTCGATTGTGATTTTGAGCGCCCGCAGGAACTGCGCGTCGTCGGCGTTCAAATGCAGCCCCTCGGCGACCGCCGAGTCGGAGTCCAGCTTCCCGCGGTGAACCTGGCTCTTCTCGCCCCGCTGGTTGAAGCCGATTGTAACCTCAAGAACCAGAAGGAGATCGTAGCCAGCGGCGCGGATCCGGCCCATCACGTCCGAGATTCGCTCGGAATCAGCGAGCGAGTCGTTGATGGCCTGGCCAAGCTCTTTCACCAATCGCTTGAAGTTATCGTCGAGTTCCAATCTCCACCTGGAGAATGCGAACGTTGAACGTAGGATATATTCTACGTCCCGCTTCCGGGGAGTGTCAAGGAAAAGGGCTGCGCATCAGCTCTCGACTTCCTACGGTCCTGCACGTACAATTCCCCTCACACCAGCCCGGCCTTCACGCTCTACGCCTCCGGGGCGTCGCTGACCGGAGGGACGGACTGAGGGTGCCCTGGGTCGGTCGGCCGAGTGCGCGGCGTGCGCTGTCCCTCGGGTACCCCGCGGCCACGAAGGAGACGCAGGATGCGAAAGATTGTGGCAACAGCGGTACTCGTCGTGATCGCGCCGGCTTTGTCGGTGGCGCAAGATGCGTCCCCACGGAACTGGACGCAGGGCTACGTCTTCTTCTCGCCCGCCGCAGTGGGCACTTCGATCGCCGGCGCGCGCCCGTCGGTGCTGGGCTTCGGATTCGGCAGCGAGGCGCGCCTGCGGGGGGGCGTGGGCGTGGGTGTTGACCTCGCCGGCGAGACCCCGACGAGCGTGCTCGTGGGCGGGTTCGGCCACGAGGAGACCGGGTTGGGACTTGGCTCGCTCGACTTCTCGTACCATCCCTCGGCTGCGGCCACGAAGGCGGACCCCTTCGTCAACTTCGGCTACACCCTCTATTTTGGGCACCGCACCGCAAGCGGGTACAACTTTGGCGGCGGAGTCTCGATTTGGTTCGCCAAGCACTTCGCCTTCCGCCCGGAGGTGCGCTACTACGGGGGCGACGGGAGCTTCCCAAATCCCGTCCCCGGCGTGAGCGGCATGCTCACCTTTCGTCTCGGCCTGGCGTTCAGGTGATTCGCCCCCAGTTTCGAGGCTGCCTTCCTGCGCGGGCGGCGCCGCTCAAACCTTCAGCTTCCGCAAGTACGGCACGCTTGCTTCCATAAGAGGCAGATTCATTTCAACAAAGTAATTCTTGATTCCGCCGACCTTGGCCGCGGCGAAAATTTTCTTCCAATTGAGCGTGCCCTGGCCGATGGGAACGATTTTGCGGGTTTTCGCGTTCCATCCCTGCGCGTGCATTGAGATGAAGCGGCCGGGATAGCGCGTGAAGTAATCGGCAGCCACGAAGCCGAATTCGATGTTGGAAACCTGGAACTGAAATTTTACCCAATGCGGATTGAGGAATTTGAACAACAGGTCATAAGTTCGCTGGCCGTCAACCGTCGAGCACTCAAACCGCTCGTTGTGAAGGCCCTGCTGGATGCCGGCGCGCGCGGCACGCTCGCCGATTCGATTGTATTCTTCGGCCAGGCGCTTCACATCGTCCATCGTCGGATGAAGCGGCCCATCGAGGCTCGGAACCATCATTTGCGTGAGGCCGAGTTCCTTCGCCCATGCGATGGCTCTTTCCTGATTTTTCCGCAGCTCTTCGATCTGGAAGTGCGAGCTGATGCAGATCAGGCCCGCATCCGCGATGACGGTTTTCATTTGGGCGCCTGAATATTTGGCGAGGCCGGCAAAGCCCGAATCGGCGTAGCCCACGGGCGAGCAGAGCTCAATCGCCTGGAAGCCTGCCTTGCGAAGCGTATGGAGCGTGCCCACGAAATTTTCAGCAATCATTTTCCGCACCGGCCACGTCTGGCAGCCGATGGGGAGTCCGAGCGGATTCGCGCGGAGTTCCCTCGCGCCGGCCGCAAGCAGACCCGTTACGACCGCGCCTCCCATTGCGTCCTTCAAAAAATCCCGTCTTGACCCATTGAACATCTGAGCCTCCTTTAGGAAAGTCCCCAGGGCGCGCGCGCCGGAGGATTGAGCAAAGCGTTGGCCGTGGCGAATTCAGCCTCGGTCGCCTGGTCGAGCGTTGTGATGCGCTTATTGACGGCATCCCATTCGAGCTTAGTGCTCATGCGCTGGGCGATGCAGCCGAGGAGCAGCGCTTCGACCACCGGTTGCTCGAACTCGTAGTTGGCGCGCGTACGGCCTTTGCCGCGAATGGCGTCGAGCCACTCGCGATACGCGCCCGGAGATTTGGGCAGATTATCGGGGGGCGGCACGAAGGCCTTCATGCGGCTCGAGGGTATCAGGCGAGGATGCTCGCCTTCAAAGCCGCAGAGAATTTTGCCGGAGTCGCCCACGAAGAGCATGCCTTCGCCGTCATTCGGGTCGCTCATCAGCTCGCTCGGAAGAAGTTCCTTCGGCCGCTGGGGACGCAAGTGCGCGTCGTACCAATGAATCGTCACCGGCGCGCGATCCTTGCGAGCGGGAAATTCCCAGTGCACCAGTTCAGCCACGGGAAAAGTTTCCGGGAAACGCGGCGTAGAGCTCGCCTCGACAGCCGTCGGAGCGGTCAACTCGAGCACGCGAAACATCGTGTCGAAGCTGTAGTTTCCCATGTCTCCGATCGCGCCCTCGCCGAAGTCGTACCATCCACGCCAAACGAATGGCAAATAGATGTGGTTGAACGGCCGCACCGGCGCGGGGCCGAGCCACAAGTCCCAGTCGAGTCCGTCGGGGACGGGTTCGGCGTCCGTCGGGCGAGCAATGCCCTGCGGCCAGTAGGGCCTTTGCGACCAATTGTGAACCTCGCGCACTTGTCCGATGACACCCGCAGCCACCCATTCGGTCAGGAAGCGCGTGGCGTCGGAAGCTTCATCCATGACGGCCACTTGCGTCGGCAAACCGGTTTCCCGCGCCGCCTTCGCCATGAGGCCGGCCTCAAAAACGGAGTGGGTCATCGGCTTCTGGGAGAATACGGCTTTGCCGTGGTGCAGGGCGTAGATGGAAATGAAGGCGTGCCAATGGTCTGGCGTGCAAACCACCACGCCATCCAGATCTTTCTCTTTGTCGAACAGCTCGCGGAAATCGTTGTAAGAAGCGCAGCCGCGATAGTTCGAGAGCCCTCGAACCTTCGTGTAGTAGGCGTCCACGAGCCGCGCCGCCGGCGCCCGGCCGCAAGTCGGTCCTTTCCAGTCGGAACCCCAGGTCGGATCGTTCAGCAGCTTTCGCTCCTTGCCGACGATTTCTCCCGGGCCCCATTCCGAGTAGTCGCTGCTTTCGTGATTGACGTCGCAAACCGCCACCACCTGGGTGTCCGGAAACTTCATGAAGTCCATCATCACGCGCGTGCCCTGCGCGCCGACGCCGATGCAGGCGAGAGTGATCCGATCGCTCGGCGCAACGTTCCCAGCGCCGCCGAGCGACGAACGCGGAAGGAGGGTGAGCGCTGCGGCAGAAGCCGCCCCCTCGGTCAAAAACGCGCGCCGCGTCAGAAGCGACGTCCTGCTGCTTTCCTTCGATTTTTTCATGATTCCCCCGGCCCCAAAGAGTTTAAGAATTCGCGGATTATCCTATCACAGTTCGCGAGTGTCAAATTCAAACTGCGACCGCAATCTCTCGGAATGAAGGACGTTGAATTCGTCTTGCCTCGCACCTTCTCCTCATCGCGAATATGCCTTGAATATCGCAAGGGCGACCTGGTCAATCAACTGCTCGCCCTGCCGCCAATGGAGCGGGTTGTCATTGACGATGATGGAAAACGCGAGCTTCTTGCCCTTCGGCAGGTCCATATAGCCCGAAAGTGAATTGACGTGCTCGAGGCTGCCGGTCTTCCCATGGATTCTTCCTTGAGCCGGCGTTCCTTTGAACCGGTCTGCGAGCGTGCCATCCACGCCGGCGACGGGCAGCGCGTTTTCAAAAATCCGGGCATCCGGCGACTGCGCCATGTGGACGAGCAGTTTCGCAATAGCGGCGGGCGAGACAAGGACGGCGCGCGAAAGCCCCGAGCCATCCACGAAATAGACCTCGTGCGGCGTCACGCCGAAGCCGGCGACGTACCGGCGAAGAATCGCCAGGCCTTTCGAGCGGCTGCCCACTCCGGTTAATTGGTGCGCAAGCGTGCGCAGGAGCATTTCAGCATGGAGATTCTGGCTGACCTTCAGCGTCATCGTGATGTCTTCTTTGAGCGGCGGCGAATCGTGTTCGGCAAGGATGATGGTGTGGGGTTTCGAGGGCGGCGCGGTTCCGGAAGCCGCTTCGATTTGTGTAATATTCTGAACGGCGATGTGGCCCAAAAATTTCACTCCGTCTGCTTCGAGATCGCGGCGGAAAATCCTGCCGATGACTTCGGGCGGATTCTGAATCGCCACCGTCTCATCGTCCCCCTTTGAACCCGCTGGAATCCTGCCCCAAACGTTGAGTTCGTAGGCGCCCGGCGCGCGGTCCAATTGGATGTCTTCGGGCGTCTTCGCCGCAGCCGTCATGACTTCATTGCTGACAGTGTAGTAATGCGGGAGTGGAGTGATTTGAATGCTTGCAAGTTCTCCCGCGCTTTGAGCGGGCTGAATGTGGAGCAGCAATTCGTTGTCTTCGAAAGCGAGCGCGGTGACCGGCGCTCCGTAACCCCACGGCATGTCGTCCACCGCCCAGTCGGGCGCGTAGGGCTCGTCAATGAAATAGTCGTCGTCGGCGATGAGGTTTCCCGTGACGACCTTCACGCCTTTTGCCGCGACTTCCGCGGCGAGTTGGCGGAATGCGGCATCGGCAGGCCCGCGGCGTTCCGTCCGGAGATGATAGGGCAGCACTCGGTTGCTTAGATCGGGATCGCCCCGCCCCACCAGATAAAGGTCGCCGACGCGCCCTTGCGCATCCGGCGGATCCGCGCTCTCGACGGTGGTTCGATAAATGAAATCGGGGCCGAGCTTTTCGAGCGCGCAGGCGGTGGTAAACAACTTCATGTTCGAGGCCGGCTGGAACAGATGTTCGGAGTCGCGGGCGAAAAGGACTTTTCCGCCGGGCAGGCGAACGACTTCGACGCCCAATCTGCCGCGCCGCACTCCGGAGGCTTGCAACAAGGCGTTCACGCGCTTCGTGAGATTCGGCCGCCGGTGGAAAATCCACCACCGCGCGGAAAGCGATGGCGTGAATAGCAGAGCGCAAACAGCGGCAAGCAGGAAAAATACCGGCCGAAAGCGGACGAAAGGTTTCATCAAGCGGTTTGACGCGGAAGGGGCGATAGAATTTTCTCTTTTCGCCGCACGACCTCTCCTTGCCGAGATCAGCGCCCCAGCCAACGCGCCACCTCTTTTGCGAAGTAGGTCAGGATGACGTCGGCGCCGGCGCGGCGAATGGCCGTCAAACTTTCGAGAATAATACGTTCGCGGTCCACCCAGCCGGCGCGGGCGGCGGCTTCGATGAGCGAGAATTCGCCGCTGACTTGGTAAGCGGCCAGGGGCGCGTCAAACTCCCTGCGCGCGAGCGCGAGGATATCCAGATAAGGCAATGCCGGCTTGACCATCACAATGTCCGCGCCTTCTTCGAGGTCGAGCGCGATTTCCCGCATCGCCTCGCGCTGATTGGCCGGATCCATCTGGTACGACTTCCGATCGCCGAACTTGGGCGCGGAATCCGCAGCTTCCCGGAACGGCCCATAAAACGCCGAAGCGTACTTGGCGGCATAAGCAAGAATCGGCGTCTCGGCCAATCCGTGTTCGTCCAACTCCCGCCGGATCCGCGCAACGTGACCATCCATCATATCGGAGGGCGCGACCATATCCGCGCCCGCTTCGGCCTGCGTCCGCGCCGTCTTGGCCAGCAGCTCGAGCGTGGGATCGTTCATGACGTTGCCCTCCTTGACGATGCCGCAGTGGCCGTGGCTGGTGTACTCGCAAAGGCACACGTCGCAGATGACGATCAGGCCGGGCGCCGCTTTCTTTATCGCTCGGACAGCGCGCTGGACGATGCCCTGCGGGTCGTAGGCGCCTGTGCCCTCTTCGTCTTTCGATTCCGGAATGCCGAAGAGCATGACTGCGGGAACGCCGGCGTCAAAAACCGACTTGCACTCTTCGGTCAATCGGTCCACGGACCAATGGTAATTTCCCGGCATCGAGCGGATTTCTTCCTTCACGCCTGTGCCGGGACAAACGAACAACGGATAAACCAGCGAGCGCGCGGATAGCCGCGTCTCCCGCACCATGTCACGAAGCGCTTCCGAGCGGCGCAGCCGGCGGGGACGATGGATTGGGAATGGCATGATTCCTCCTGCTCCGGTGGATGCCTCTCAGTAAAGCCGGCCTTGCGGCTTCAAGTTCCCGAAGGTGCCGACGTTCGCAAGCGACAATGACACGCGATATTCGTTCTCACGGCGCAAAGGGCCCAGATCAAACCGGCGATACTCGAAGTCCAGCCCGAAACAACCGAAATTATAACTGACTTGGCTGACGGCTTGCTCGACCGGAGCGCCGTGAGTGGCTGAATAAGCGAAGTTATAGTCCATTTCAAAGGCCCCGCTGAAGCCGCGATGGTTCGCATGGCCGAGGGCCACCAGAGCGCGCAACATGTTGAACGAAGGGACCGTCGAAAGAATCGGCGGCGAGGCAGGCTTCGCCGCCGGCGTGACGAGCTCGGTGGTGCGCCGCACAAAAAATTCCGTCAACTGAAGCCCGAACGGACCGTGATGCAGGTTCGAAGTGATTCCTGTGTCGGAAACACCGCCGTTCGGGCTGATATCCGCGCGCAATCCAACGTCGTAGTCGGATGAAGGCGCGAGGCGCAGCACGGAAACGATCGGAGAGAGCCGGCGTCCATCGGCGAACGCGAACCCGGTCAGGGCCAGCGTCGGATCAAAGACGTTCTGCACGCCCGGCTCGAGCGCTCCGCCGAAAGTCGGATTGAAAAAGTAAGCCTCGGTCAGGCTGAGCGACAGGAGGTCATGAGCCTGCGGTGTGTTTCCTGAAGCGTCGGGAGTTGCGCGCCGCACGAGAAGGGAGTTGGTGAGCGAGTATTCGATTTCGTTGGTCTCCGTCATCAGGTCGGTCGCGTCAAAAAGCGGCGTATCGAGAATATTCTGCGGATCGGCGGCTTTGACGAGGCGGTACTTGATGTCCGGAGAAATAACGTGCTTGAAGCGGTAGCCGAAGTACGGCTTCGAAAAAACCTTTTCGAGCGTCGGGGGACGCAAATCAATGGAGAATTCGCCGAACGCGCGGTCGAGCGGCCCGCCGCCGGGTTTCAAGCTTGCACCGTACCGTGTCACCTCAAATCCGAGCGACGGCGTCAGATGAAAACCCAGAAACGGCTTCGAACGCAAACTCAGCGTGGGATGGAAATCGAGGCGATCCGTGAGCGCGCCCGTCGAGGCGCCGGGCTCCGTCCGTGAAACACCCGTCGCAGAGCCGTTAAAAGAGAAGTAAATCGGGCTTCCGCCGATTTCCTGATCCATTCCGGAAAAAGAAAAGCTGGGCGTGTGCTCAATTATGACGGAATTGTCGGGGATGTTCTGGTTCGAAAGGAAATCCTGGTAGCGCGAGACGTCGAAGTTCAGGCTGTCGGCGCCGAAGTTCTTGGTCAGGAATCCGGTTTGGCGCGCTTCGGATGAAATTGCTTCGGAAAAATTGTTGGTGAATGTTTCGCGAAAGGCGAGCGAGTTGACGTAATTCACGTCAACCACGCCTCGAAACCCGTCGCCGAGATTGTCGTCCTCGCCCGTCACGTTGAGGCTCTCGCCGGGCGCGCGCTCCTGCCGCAGCGGGCCGCTGCCCTTGTCATTGACGGCGAAGTAGTTTGCGGTAATGGCGCTGTGAGCCGTCGGGTCGGCCCGGAATTGGCCGTACTGTCCGACACCGCGGAGGCTGTAGTCTTCGATTCCAAGCAGGAGATCGGCGCTGGGATTGATCGCCCAGAAAAATCCGTCGCCGATGATCGTGCCTTTTTGCGAGGAATTGCCGATATTGGGCAGCAAGAACCCGGTGCGGCGAGGCCGAGCGGCAATGGAATTGATCAAAAGAGGCGAGTATAAGACCGGAACATTCATCAGGCGGAAGACGGCATTGTGGCTGACGGCCCTATCGCCGGGCTTGACGCTTGCCTCTCCGGCGCTGATCATCCATCCCTTCCGAGGAGTGGGGCAGGTGGTCATCCGGCCGTGGTAGACGACGTATTCCGAAGCATCCACGCGGACCACCTTTTCGGCGGTGATATAGAAAGGGCTTTTGGTGGGAAGCACTCGCTCGCGCAGCCGGACGTGCGCGTAAACGTACCCGTGAACGCTGAGAAACCAGCCTTGTCCGGTGCGCACGTTGTATTGCGCTTTCGCTGCCTCGAGGTGCGCCGAAGGATCCGTGAAAACGATGTGTCCCTGGGCCTCCACGATTCCCGTCGCGTCGTCGTAGGACGCGGTGTCCGCCGTCAGCTTCATCGTCCCATACGTCATCACGACGTGGCCTTTCATTTCGTAGAGGTTCTTATTCTTCTCCTGGAAGTCGGCTCGCACGGTGAGAGGAGCTTGAGTTCGCTGAACCGCTTTCAATGAGACGGCCGCGGCACTGCCCCAAACCGGCGCCAACAGCGCGGTCGCCGGCAGCAGCCGATACAGGGGATGAATCGGAATGCGGAATCGAACGGCAGGCCTCCTGCGGGCTCGCGAAAATCCCATTCTACCTGAAACGCCCTTCCTTGCGCCGCCGGATTTTTGGTAGGATGAATGCGTTGCGGGTGCGCCAGGCTCCAATGGGCATACCCCCCATCGAGAGCGTCTTTGCCGGGGGGCGGCGTACGGGAAGGACGGAGGGTTCGCGTGAGATGTCCTAAGTGCGGATACGTCAGCTTTCCCGGCTTAGCCCAGTGCAAAAAGTGCGGCCAACTTCTTCCAAACCGGTCCGTATCGTTTGCCTCGAGAGTGTCGCAGCGAGCCGAAGCGCCGGCGCAACCCGTTCAGCCGAATTCAACAGACTCTAAGGCGGTGCCCACCCCCTCGGTCCATTTGCCGCCGGCCGCCGTTGAACCCAAAGCGCCGCCCGCAGCCTCGCGAGAGCCCAGCCCTGCTCCTGCGGCGAACGATCAATGGCGCGATGAAGTCGCCGCACGTGTCCAGGATTTTCGCCGCCGCCGCGGACAAGCGGCTGGCGTTGAAAAAGACGAGAACCTGAAGTTCGACTTCGACGTCGCGCAGCCAGCAAGAGACGTTGAGGCCGAAAAAATCATCGAATTTCCTCAATCGCAATTTGAAGCTGAAATTCAAGAGCCGGAGAATGCTCTCGCTTTTGGCGAATTCGCGGACCTTCCGCCGCTTTCGGAAAGCCCAGCCGAAGTTGCGAGCGAGCGCGCGGAATCGTCGTCCGCGAAAATGGAATTTGAGCCGCTGGAAGTCGAATTTGAATCGCGCTCCGCGGAAGATACGGCGGCACTCGCGGCCCACACCCCGTTTCCTTATCCGGTTGCCTCCCTCGGCGACCGCTTGCTGGCCGGGCTTGGCGATGCGCTCATTCTGCTGATTGCCGCGGGCATATTCGCCGGAATCTTTGCTGCAGCTCATGGAAGGCTCAAGCCGACTTCGCTGAATTTTGCTGTGACGGGATTCATCGCGGCGCTTTTTGTGCTCGTCTACTTCGGTGTATTCGCCTCGATGACTTGCACGACGCCGGGAATGCTTTGGAAGGGGCTCGAGATTCGCACATTCGAGGGGCGGCTGCCCAGCCCGCAGGATTCTTTCTGGAGGGCTCTTGGATACCTTGTTTCCGGCGGCGCGCTTTGGCTCGGGTTCGTTTGGGCCGCCGTGGACCCCGATCGCCTGACGTGGCACGATCGCATGTCGCGAACTTTTATTACTGGCTCGGATGCCGTTTCGGCTGAGGATGAGCCAAGAATCTAAAGGGTCTCGACGAGCTCGGTCGCCGCTTGAACCGGCCGGAGCATAGCGGAGAATCAAAATGGGTCAGGGACGATTTATCAATCAGAAACTCGGCAAGAGAACCAGCCACAAAACGCAGTTGCTCAAGGCGCGCCTTTCAACCGGCCGGAATCGGAAGCGCCGGCCAGCCGCTTCAGATTTGACGAATGGGAGGGCAGGCTCTCGGCCACGGGAAGGGATGAAATAGCCAGCGTCTCTTCCCGGCATCAGCCGGTTGCCCGGCCGACAGGGATTTTCATATAATAGGAGACAGGAGAGATCAATCTCTCTGGGCACGCCATATGTCAACAGCCATCGTTCAGAAACTCCAGGACGAAATTCAAGCGCTTGAACATGAGTTAACGCATGAGCTTCCGAAAGAGTTGAAGCGGGCGAGGGCGCTCGGCGATTTGAGCGAAAACGCCGAATATCACATGGCCAAACAGCGCCAGGATTACGTCGGCGCTCGCCTGGCGCAATTACGCAAGCGTCTGGCCGATCTTTCCCTCATCAACATCAGTAACATCCCCAAAGATCGCATCGCGTTCGGTTCGCGCGTGGTGCTCTACGATGTCGACAGGGATGGCGAACTGGAATATCGGCTTGTCACCACGGAAGAAGCGGACGTGAGCAAGGGCCTGATTTCGACGACCTCGCCGATCGGCCGGTCCCTAATGGGGAAAAGGCCCGGCGATACCGTCAAGGTAACAACGCCAAACGGCGTGCGCGAGTTCGAGGTACGCGCCCTGCAGACCATCTACGATCTCGAGCAGTAATAGCTGCGGCAATCCTTCCCCTCATCTCTGTTTCCTGCTCGCAAATTGTCCCGTCCCGCTCAGGCGCCGGGCAAGGAATTCACCAGCGCGTTTGACCCCGCGAACCTCGGAAACGGGCTAAACGATTTCGCAATTCTTGACGAGCGACTTGAATTTCTGTGCGTCCGTCTCGCTGCCGACGATGGCGCCGTAATGCATGGGAACGGCGATTTTCGGCTTGATGGTTGCGGCGGCTTGCGCGGCTTCTTCGGCGGTCATCACGTAGGTCCCGGAAACGGGCAAAAGCGCCACGTCGCAGCGGATGGAACTCATCTCAGGAATAAAATCCGTGTCGCCCGCATGATAGACCGTTGTGTCGTCCATCTTGAGGATAAAACCCACGCCCTGGGCGTCTTTTGGATGGAAGGGCTTGCCCGGCTCGCGGAATTTGTTGACGTTGTAGGCGGGAACCGCTTCAATTTCCACGCCGCCGACCGTGACTTTTCCGTTCGGACCCACAAAGCGCTTTTCCTTGACTTTGACGTTCTTCAGACCCTCTTCGCAAAGAGGGCTGGCGACGATTGTCGTTTTCGGCACGATAACCTTTTCCAGGTCTTCGAGGCTCAGATGGTCGAAGTGTTCGTGAGTCAAGAGCACGATGTCCGCTTCGTCCCGCTTCGAGACCTTGAACGGATCGATGTAGACAATCTTCGATCCGGCAATACGAAACGTGTCGTGCGCAATACGGGTGAACTCCAGATTGAATAGCTTCATCATGAATCCCTCCTATGGGACCTTTCGCTTCACAGCGTCTATGCCAGAAGTGATTATTATAATCGAGTTCTCCATGCTTGCTGCGGGCTGATCGGGCGGTGCAGTCCAGGACTTGCGCTTCCATCTGCGGTTGGCCTTTATACCGGGGCGAACCGTCAGGACTGGCTTGAGAAAAATTGCAAATCGCCGGGAGTTGCGCCGGGCCGTTTGGAGAGCAGGGGCGATGGCTCGCGTTTTTCAGCTCGCGGCTTCGGCCTGCGGAATGTAAACGGTAGCGCGATTGCGGCCTTCACGCTTCGATTCGTAAAGGGCTTTATCCGAAGCCTGCAGAACTTCTTCCAGGGTTTCACCATGTTCCGGATAGACGGCCACGCCGAGGCTTACGGTGATTTGCGGAAGCGGCTTATCGCTGCCTGAAGGGACCGTCATGTGTTCGACCGCCTTGCGGATGCGCTCCGCGACCATCAGGCAGGTTTTGGCGTCCGTATCCGGTAACAAGACGACGAATTCCTCGCCGCCAAAACGCGCCGCGAGGTTCGTTTCCCGGGTCGCCTGGGTGATGGTGCGCGAGAACTGGCGAAGAATCCGGTCGCCGACTTCGTGACCGTAAAT
The DNA here is from genome assembly GCA_021828285.1 of Acidobacteriota bacterium. Classification (GTDB taxonomy): domain Bacteria; phylum Acidobacteriota; class Terriglobia; order UBA7540; family UBA7540; genus JAKASG01. Next base: position 24,441 of record JAKASG010000041.1, read on the forward strand.
ATCGTTGAAGCTCTTGAAGTGGTCGAGATCCATCATGAGGAACCCGAGCGGCAGCCCTTTGCGGCGCGCCATCGCCATCCATTTGCTCGCATATTCCTCGAGAAACCGCCGATTGTAGAGTCCCGTCAGCGGATCAATGTTCGCCTGCTGGCGCATGCTTTGGAGGTTGTGCAGGTTGGAGAGCGCCGTCGCCGCGCCGCTCAAATAGCTTTCGAGCAGGCTCTCGCGTTCCGGCGTCCACCGGCCTTCGACGCCTTCGAGGCGCACCGCTCCGATGATGATGCCGCCGGCAATCAAGGGGCCGCAATAATAGCTTCCCTGCTGCGGCAGGGCGAACTTGCTGGGACAAAGCGGCTCGCTGGCCACGTCGTTGACGCTGAACGCGCGGCCCATGCGGACCGCCTTGCAATTGTGCCGCCCTTCGATGACGGGCCAGCCGCGCAGAGCTTCCGGCAGCGGCGCGAGAGCCGCTTTCGCTTCGAGAAAATCCTCCTCGGCTTTCAAGCGGAAGATGATCACCTGCCGGGGCCGGAAGCGGTCCTGGAGCGAGTGCAGAACTTGATCGTAGACTTCTTCTTCCGAAGTGCATTGCGTGACGACTTCGGAAAAATGATTCAACGCGGCGAGGTCCTCGCGGTCGCGCCGCAAAGCAAGCGTCATGTGGGAAAAGCTGCGCGAAAGCGCGCCAAATTCGTTTTCCATCGGAGGAGGCAGCACGGGCTGCAGGTCGCCGCGGCTGACGCGATCCGAAGCTTCGATCAATTGGCGAACGGGTTGCGCAATCACCTGGCTGACCAGGCGAGTGAGATAGAGCAGCAGCAGGCCGAAAAGCAGAGCAACGGCCACCCCAAACCACAGCGCCCGGCGCATCTGCGCGCGCGCCTTTAGCGTCAGCTCAGCGCTTTGCGTTTGGTCCTGAGTCAACTGATTGACGAGGGCCTTGTGAAGTTGCGACATCCGATCGTCGCTTTGTTTGAGGAAGCTTCCGATGCTCACCGACACGCCATTTTGGGCCGCGCCCAGGGTCGGATCCACGACGTTGCTTTCCCAGCTTGCGATTCCTGCCTGCACCGAGTCAATCGCGGCGGCGCGCGAAGCGTTCGTGGTTTCAAGCGCCTTGAGCTCCGAGAGGTCGCGCGCGATGTGCAGGATGGCGTTGGAAAAATGGTGCAACGATTGCGAATCGCGAACGTAGAGATACTCGCGCACCGCCATATCCGCCTCGGTCAAATCCCTCAAGAGCGTTTCAGAGGCGACGATGCTGTCGGCGGACCAGCGCGCGGCGCGCATCGTGGTCGAGGCGAGCCAGTACGCATAGAGGAACAGCCCCACCGCGCAGAGCAGCACCAGCAGCGGAGGCAGCGTCAGCAGAAGGATTTGCTGGCGGATCTTGAGTGTCCGAATCGAAAAGGCCATCCATGGGGCCCCAAATTGACCCTGCGGCCCAACCTATCGTACTTCTCATCGCGCGTCAACCAAGCCCGGCAAGGCTGGCGCTTCCAAATGCTTTGTTCGAGGCCGGCTTGCTGGCCGCTCAAAATGAGGTCCGCGCGACGAGCAAGCTCGCTGCGCAAAGCGGGCGCAAGCTCTCGCACCCCAAAAATGGGCGCTCACAAATGTAATGGAGACGGCGTTTTCAAGACTTACGACAATCCGCCGGAACTTGATGGAGTCTTGCCGGAGCCGGCCAGGATGCGCAAACGTTTTTACGCGCAAGAGGGTCGCTGCGCACAGGGGCTCTCCATGGCGGAGGGGGTGACTGCGCTTCCTTCGGCTGTGGTGTTTCTACCCGCCTGGCCGAGCCTTTCGGGCGGGTTCTCGTCCGCGCCTACTTCAGCTTGATGATGAGACTCTTCTTTTGCTGCTCGAATTCGATTTTGCCTTCGCGTGCGAGCCATCCCAAGGCCATTTCAACAGCCCCATTTGAGCCGCCGACTTTCTTCTTCAATTGAGTGACGTTCTGCGGCCCTTGCTCGTCAAGCACGTGCCACACCTTGCCTGCATTTTCACCGACAACGCTCACGTAATCCATATCAACCACCTTTCTTCACTTCTATTGCGAGAGAAGACCCCCAGACCAGCGATAGCGGTCCCTTCCCATCTAATTGGATAGCGCTTTCCCCCAGAGTTTCCATGCCTCCGGTGAGGCCACCCGATTGGAGTCTGGCTCTTGTAGGTTTCTGCGGCCTGCCTTTGAGCCGCACCAGCGGCCGCATAGTTATGCCTCGCAGCCCGTTGTGGCCGTCCGTACTGCTTCACCGGCGTCCAATTGGCGGCGAGCGCTTATGGTCAACGAAAGTATGCTCTCAAAGATATGTTAAACCCTGATAAAGCTCTTGTGAAATAGAAAAACATTATGGGCAGAATAACTCCCGGGATCAAATCCGCCGGCAGCCCGAACGGCGACAATCCTGTCTCTTGGAAACATATGTGCTAGCCGTAAATTGCTAATGTAATTGAATTTAGTTACAGGCCTCCGTAAAATTAGTCGCGTCCTCCGACCTTATTAGCGTGGCGGCCGGCTGCGTAGGTACGAAATCCCTGAGAGTAAGCCATAGACCGCGAGGCAGAACCAAAAATCAACGAGGGTGCCGAGGTCGAGGCGGGAAGCCGCGTGCTGCGCTGGAGGGGGAAGATGCGGCGAGACTGCGAAGTAAATCGTGTTTCCAAGCACGACAGCGATCAAAGATCGTAACCATCGAATTCGAGTCGTGGCTTTCATCGAAGAAGCGCGCGAAGGTTCAAATCCAGCTCGGGCACGCTGGGGGGACCTCCGGCAGGGCGGCCCGTTATATTATAAAAGCGGGAAAGCAATGTCGCCGCCGGAATTGACGCTCTCATCCGAAGTGAAGTATTTGAAAGGCGTTGGCCCACGGCGCGCCGCCTTGCTCGCCGAGCGCGGCGTTCGCATGGTCGCGGACCTGCTCGATTACCCTCCTTTCCGTTATGAAGACCGCACGAACGTGACGCGCATTCGCGATTTGCTTCCGGGCCAAATCACGACGGTTTTGGGCAAGGTAATCGCCGCGGGCCTCAACCGCACGCGGCGCGGGACATTCATCTACGAACTTTCGGCCGCCGATGCCAGCCGGCCCGGCTCGGGCGGCATCATTTACTGTCTGTGGTTCAACGGCTACTACCTCGAGAAGAACAAAGTGTTCCAGCCGGGGCAGCTCGTTTTCTTCTATGGCAAAGCGGAGCGCGATCACTACCGCGGCGAACGGCTTCAAATGATCCAGCCGCAATTCGAAATCGTTGCTGAGGAAGAGACGGTAAACGCGCGGTCGCTCGAGGTGGGGCGCGTCGTCCCGATCTATGAAGCGATCGGCGCGCTCGGGCCGAAAGCGATCCGGCGATTGATGTGGACTGCGCTTGAAGGGCTCGGCGGTCGCATTTCCGATCCGCTGCCTGCGTCCGTGCGCGGCCGGTGCAAGCTCGCCGGCCGCGCATCCGCGCTGCGCCTCATGCATTTTCCTGACGCGGAAAAGATCGAGGAGCTCAACGCCTTTCGATCCCCGTCGCAAATTCGTCTCATCTTTGAGGAACTCTTCCATCTCGGCGCACGACTTGCTCTGAGGCGGCAAAAGATGCGGGCGGCGCAGGGTATTCCCTTTGAGATTTCGCCCGCGGTGCGCGAGCAGATCAAACAAATCCTTCCGTTCCATCCGACCGCAGCCCAGAAGCGCGTGCTCGGCGAAATCGCCGCGGACATGCACTCGCAGCGGCCGATGAACCGTTTGTTGCAGGGAGACGTCGGTTCGGGCAAAACCATCGTCGCCGTTCAAGCGGCGATCATCGCGCTCGCAAACGGCCATCAGGTGGCGCTCATGGCGCCCACGGAAATTCTCGCGACGCAGCATTATCTTTACCTCCGCCGCCTGCTCGAACCATTGCCCTACGGCGTGGAGCTGCTGATCAGCGGCTGCAAAGCGAGCGAGAAAGCGGAGACCAAGCGGCGGCTCGCGGAAGGTTCGGCGCACGTGGTGGTCGGAACGCACGCTTTGCTTGAAAAGGACGTCCGCTTCCGCTCGCTCGGCCTCGCCATCATTGACGAACAGCATCGCTTCGGCGTGATGCATCGTTACGAATTGATTCGGAAAGGGCCGCAACCGGATGTGCTCGTGATGACGGCGACTCCGATTCCCCGCACCCTTGCGCTCACCCTTTACGGTGAGCTGGATTTTTCCGTGATTGACGAGATGCCTCCGCATCGCGCTCCCATCGAAACTCGTCTTCTCGGCGAACCCGACCGGGAGCGCGCGTTCGATTTCATCCGCGCCCGGGTCAAAACCGGCGGGCAGGCTTACGTGGTCTATCCCATCATCGAGGAGTCGCAAAAACTCGACTTGCGCCCTGCCGTCCGGATGTTCGAGCAACTGGCCCGCAACGTCTTCCCACAGTACCGCGTGGGCCTGCTGCATGGGCGGCTTGCGAGCGCGGAAAAAGAAGCGGTGATGCTCGGATTCAGGCGCGGCGACATTCATATCCTCGTTTCGACAACGGTTGTCGAAGTCGGCGTGGACGTGCCGAACGCGACCGTTATGCTGATTGAGCACGCCGAGCGCTTCGGCCTCTCGCAGTTGCACCAGCTTCGCGGACGGATCGGGCGCGGAACGGGAAAATCGTATTGCCTGCTCCTCGCAAGCGATCGCCGGAATGAAATCTCCGATGAGCGGCTGCGAATCATGACGGAGACTACCGACGGATTCAAAATCGCCGAAATGGATTTGAGGCTGCGCGGGCCCGGCGAGTTCTTCGGAACGCGGCAATCCGGCGTGCCCGCGTTCCGCTTTGCCAAACTGCTGCGCGACCAGGAAATTCTGGATTGGGCGAGGCGCGAAGCGGCCGAATTCATCGAGCACCCGGCCTCGCGCGACGAACTCGACGCTTACCTCCATTTTCTGCACGCGGAGTGGCCGCGACGCTACGGCCTTGTGAGGGTGGGATAATGGACCCGCCGCTTCAAGGGGCGCGCGCTTTTAGTAATACTAGGTTAAGTTATATGAGGTGTCCGTGAACTCCGTAAGGCACCACGCACAACGTCCACTGAGTCTAATCAGCAGCGCGAGGAGCTGCCGGCGGACTCGGGGCAGACTCCACGTCGCACCAGAAGTTTTTTTTAAGGCGC
>JAKASG010000042.1 GCA_021828285.1 Acidobacteriota bacterium
CTTTATGGAAGAGCACGCCAAAAAGCGGTGCCGGGAAAACACATGGAAGAACTACCTCAGTCTCTTCAACAACCACATCCGCCCGAAGTGGGGCGCTGAGTTTGTCCAAAACCTCAAGACGATGGCGATCGAGGACTGGCTGGAATGCTATCCACACTCCCGGCAGGTGAAGGTGCACATTCGGACGCTCATGCACATCCTCTATCAGGCGGCGCTGCGCTGGGAGATGGTTGACCGAAACCCAGTTGACCTTGTACGACAATCAGGCAAACGGCTCAAAAAGCCGCGGGCTTTGACGGTCGCACAGGTTACAGCCCTCTTAGCTCGGCTAAGCGAGCCTTACAGAGCCATGGTGATAACTGCTGCTTCCCTCGGACTTCGCGTGTCGGAACTGGTAGCCTTGCAGTGGGGCGACGTGGATTTTCAAAGTCTCACTCTTATGGTTGTTCGCAGTTTTGTGCGCGGAGAGATCAACGCCACCAAGACAGATGCATCGGAAAGTACGCTGCCACTGGATGGAGAGTTGGCAAAGATGCTGCTAAAGCACAGGGCGAATTCTGCCTACAAATCCGATTCTGATTTCGTCTTTGCGGGTGAGTCTGGCAGAGCTCGCTGGCCAGAAAGCATCCTTGCTGATTATCTCAAGCCAGCGGCGGTCAAAGCGGGGATCGGCAAAATCGGCTGGCATACGTTCCGACACACCTATTCAACTCTGCTGCACGCGTTCGGAACGACGCCAGCCGTACAGAAAGAACTGCTGCGCCACGCCGACATTCGAACCACCATGAACATATACACACACGCAGTCTCTGACGAAAAGCGGGCCGCAGCCTCAAGGGTGGCTCATACTTTGTACGAATCTGTACTCGCTGGGCAGCGCCAGGTGCCTGCAAGTCATTGATTTGGTTGGTGGACCTGGAGGGGTTCGAACCCTCGACCTCATGACTGCCAGTCATGCGCGCTCCCAACTGCGCCACAGGCCCAGACGACCGATTCTTCATATTACACTATCGCGGCGATTCCGGTAAAGCCGGCCCCTCTTAGCGTTTTTGCCGGGTGAAGGGCGTTTCACTAAGACCGGGAAATCAAGGTACACTTAACGAATGAAGACCCATTACGGCGGAGTTGTGTCTTACTTAATCCTTATGCTGGCGCACTCGGCAGGGGGTTTCGCCCAAAAGCCGGCTGCAATAGAGAGCAAGCAATGCTCGGTGCCCGCCGAGGGCGCAAGCACGAGCGGCGACGCGCCCATCGCCATCGTCGGAGGCCGGCCGATTTATAAGTCCGATCTGACGGCCCAGACCAACGGGCAGCTGCTTCAGCTTCGTCAGCAACAGTACAATGTTGAAAAGCAGGCGCTCGAGGCTTTGATCCGGCAGAAAGTGGTGGAGGCGGAAGCGAAAAAGCAAGGCTTGACGGTCGGGCAGCTCTATCAAAAGGAAGTGGATTCAAAAGTCCCCGAGCCGACGGAAGCCGAAGCACGCGGCTATTATCTTGCCGTGAAGAACCGGACGACCTTGCCCTTCAACGATCTCAAGCCACAAATCATGAATTTTCTGAAATCCGATGAGATCCGCCAGGCTCAAGTGAAATACGCGGACTCGCTGCGGGCGAAGGCCGACGTCTCCATTCTGCTCGCGCCGCCGACGGTCGAGGTCAGCGAAAGCGATCCCGCGCGGATCGAAGGTAACCCGAATGCGCCGGTCACGATCGTCGAATTCGGCGATTTCCAGTGCCCTTTCTGCGGCCGCGTCGAACCGACGCTGATGGACTTGCTCAGGAAATACAACGGCCAGGTCAAGCTCTCTTTCCGTGATTTCCCGCTCAGCCAGATTCATCCTTTCGCCGAAGGCGCGGCCGAAGCCGGACGCTGCGCCCAAGCGCAAGGCAAATTCTGGCCCATGCACGACGCGATGTACGCGAATCAATCGAAGCTCGATCAGGCCGACCTGATCAAAACGGCCGCGAGCCTGGGCATGAATGAAAGCGCTTTTGCCACATGCTTGAAATCGAACGCCTATCAGGCGGACATCCGGCGGGATGTGGATGCCGGCCAGCGCGCGGGAGTGACGGGTACGCCGACGTTTTTCATCAACGGACGTCTCCTTTCGGGCGCGGTACCCGAAGAGCAATTCGAGCACATTATTGGCGTGGAGCTCGCTCGGCTCAAGCGCAAAAACCCAAGCGTGGGAGAGCGGTGAACGGCCGGGTGGCCAACGGAATCGCGCCGTCCAATTCGCGCCCGATGGGCAGGAAGGGTTCGGAGAAATCGGGGCTCATCGAGCGGCGCATCGTGGACATTTGCACCGCGGTTCCGATTCATTTTGTGATCGCGGACGGGATCTTTCCGATGGAAGGCAATGGTCCGCTGGCAGGCTCACCCCGTCATCTCGGAAAGCTCGTGCTGGCCGACGATTCTGTGGCGGCCGACGCAACCTGCGCTCGGCTGATGGGGCTAGCTCCAGAACACACCAATCACATCCGCGCAGCCGCTATGTTCGTCGGCAATTCCTCGGCCAAGTTCATTGACAGCCTCGGCGAAGCGCTGTCCCCACCAGAACGGCGGTTCCAATTAATGAAAGAATTTCTTCACTTATATTCTGACCATGTGTGACCAAACAGCATTTGCGCAACCGCCTGGGGAGATCGCCTGAGCGTTCGCGCCATTTCAACAGCAGAAAGCTCGCGCGCGTGTTGAAGGATGTAGCCCTTTTCTTCCGCGGTCCACACGCGATACCAATTGGTCAGATTCAACTCCGTTGTTCGCCTGAGAATCTGCCGCTCGCCCAGTTGAGGATTCAGATGCCGGATCCGCTCGACTGCTCTTCGAAGCTTTGACGGTCCGCACGCCGCCCCAGCTTTGAGAATTTCATCGTGCTCGGGATTCCAACCTGCCGACGGGCTCGGCGATGAGATGAAATACTTTCGCTCCGTTTTCGAAGGTGAAGGGCAGCTTGCCCAAGTCGGGCGTTGCGACGGGAAGAAAAGGCCCACCGGTTTCGCCCTTTGGCACAGGGGGCGAAGTCCGGTTCATCAGCGTCATATTCATGGGCGTGTTTCCCATGTTCATGGGTTGCTGAGGGTGAGACCGGCTTTGCCCATTCGCCCAGGCCTTCGCGGAGGCCATCAATCCTGCCCCCAGGGGACCTCGACGGAAAAAGTCTCTTCGGCTTTGGCTCATTTCTTGCCTCCTTTTTCATTAGGTCCGTGGGGCGATTGACCCATGGTCATTGCGGGCGCCGAACCGCCAGGTTTCTTCTTCTGATTGAGGAAAGTGACGAGAGTCCAGATTTCCTGATCCGTCAACTCGTTCTTCCACGACGGCATGCCCGTCCATCGAACCCCGTGTTTAATGACGTAGTAGTTTTCGAACTCCTCCATGTCGGTTGGCTCCTTTGAAAATTGCGGCGCGGGCGGATACAGACGCACGCGCCAGGAAGCGGACTGCGAACTATTCATCGCCCCATGGCATCGGGCGCAGTACGTTCCGTAGAGCTTTGCCCCTTGGCTCAGGTTCGAGGGGGTCGGTTGGATGGGGTCGTTTAACTTAGGAGCGTATCGGTCGAGCGCCGCATCCAATGCCTCCATCGCCCGCTTTTTCTCAAACGCGGAAGGCACGATGTCGCCGCGAGGATCAACATGCCCTTGCTCCACATACATCAGCGCTCCCATCCCCATGGCGACCGCGATAACGATCGTTAGAGCGACACCCACGACTATTCCGAAGAGAAATTTGCGCATCCCGATCCTCCAACCCGCGTCTGATTTGCGCCCCGATGCAGCAGCGAAGACCCTTACCGCAAGGCAATTTGCCCTTACAGGACTCGCCTAAATTTGTCTGAGATTTCGGGAGTGATTCCCCCGCCGCCACACGGCCAAGCGGGCTGAAGGCAGGTTATATCCGAAGGAAGGATTCTTTCAGGCAGAGTTGTCTTCCGGTCATCACCCCCGGAGGGCCGTGCGTCCGTCGCGCTCGACGGGATGGCCAGGCAATCTCGGAAAGAGGCGTCGCGAGTGATGCAACCGCTGCCGAGCTGTTGAGATGCAAATTGAGACCTGCCCGCGTCGGGTCGGGCAAAGGTGATGAGAGAATGAAAGAGCGGTCGTGCCGAACGCAGTCAGTCCGTGCAGGATGCCCGCCGCGCGACATCAGCGAACGCCAGCGCCCGTGGCCCGCGCTCGCCATCCGGGCTTGCTCCCGGCACGTTTTGAGCCCGCAGATCAGCGAGCACGACACCGGCTCAGCGAAAGTGAAAACCAATGTCGCGACCAGTGCGATGGCCACTTGAGCGTGCTGTCTGTGGTGTTCACCGTGCATGTTTGATCGGCGAGCAGAAAAATCCTATCAGTAGGATCACAGCCGGGTCAAGTGAGATTCCGCGAACAGCAACGGGAGATGGCGCCCCTCTCCACAAGGCATCGGAAGGCCGGGTGGCGTTATGACCTCAGCGTCCTACAATCTGATCCTTTCAGGTCGGCGCCCGCCCGGGGCTGCGTCCTCGCTTACTTGCCTTTCAATTCAACGGAAATCAGGATGCCGTCGTTCGGCCGGCGAGGAACATCGTAGAAAATCGCCTGCGCCTTCATGCCGCGAATATCCCGGCAAGGATTGAGGGTCCCTTTCGGCTGGAAGCCTTCGGCGCTGAACCTGACCTTGAAATAATTGGCCGTGTAAAGGTGCAGAAGCTGCTCGTGAGTCTGGAGTTGCATGTCGAGCCTGCGCCCGCGGCAGACCACGCTTTTGATGACGCCATCGGAAAGATCGCGTTCGCCGTGTTGCGCGGCGCTCGCCCCTCCTGTGAAGCTCACCAGCAGCGCAATGGCGCCCGTCGCGATTGTCATCTTCCTCCAGACTTTCATATCGCGCATTCTACTCTGGCGCACCCCCCATGTCCACCGCCGCCGGAGGCCCGGCGCAATTCCGTTTTCCTCTTGAGGCGCGCGGCCCAAGCTGTTAAAGTTCGGGGAGCACAGGGAGTCACAGCCGCGAGCGAGCGCGGCAGGAGTCAGGGGGAGTCAACCATGAGCCAGGCGGAGCAGCGAGGCACTGAGCGTCTTACGCTGAGCATTCCCATCCGCGTGATTGGCGTGGACGAGAGCGGCGAGCAATTTTCCGAGGACACGAGCACCACCGTCTTGAACCGCGCCGGAGCGCGCGTCGCGCTCAAGCACCGCGTCCTGCCCGACGACATCGTGCGCATCATCAATCTCGAGACTTACAGCGAGGCGGATTTCCGCGTGGTTGGGCCGACGCAATCTCCGGGCGGCGATGGCGCGATCGAGTTGGGCGTCGAGTGTGCTGAGAAAGGTCATGACATCTGGGGCATCACGCTTCCGCCGCCGCTCGCGGCGAGCGAAGAAGCCGGCGCGCTTCTCGAGTGCCGCGGCTGCAAGCAGCAAGCTTTTTGGGCGCTCACGCTGATGGAAATCGAAGTCCTTGACTCCACCGGCCAGGTCCTTCGCCAGTGTTCGACCTGCGGGAAAGGCACTTACTGGGTTTATGCCGAAACGATTCGCCGTCCGCGCGAATTCACTTCGAGCGATGCCACGGCGCCGCCCCCGCGTGGCGATGTGGCGATGAAGAACGTTGAAAAGCGCACGGATCGGCGGATCGCCATGAAGATGCCGATTTCCGTCCGCGTCGAGGGCGGCGAGACGGAAATCTCGAAAACCGAAAACGTTTCAAAGCATGGCTTCGCCGTGAGCCTGGGGATTGAATTGCAAGTCGGCGATACGGTTTACGTCGTGTGCCCTTACACTCCGGGCGGGCAGGACATCGAGCAAAAAGCCGAAGTGCGCCGGCGCCATCCCTACATCTTCGGCGGCCAGCGGCTCTACGGCTTTCGCTACGTTCGCTAGGCCGTGGCGATCGCGAGGCTCAGCCTCAATCAGGCTTTCCAAATGTTTTCCCAGCGCACTTCCTGGCGGCGTGATCCGAACCGCTTGGCGCGCGCGCTCGAGGCTCGAAATGAGCGCGGCGCAGAAGTTCTCGATCTGACGGAATCGAATCCGACGCGCTGCGGTCTTGCGCCGTCGCCGGACCGTGTGCTTCGAGCGCTCTCGAATCGGCAGGCGCTCGAGTATCATCCCGACCCGCGCGGCGCGAAGGCGGCGCGCGTTTCTATTTCCGCGTACTACGCCGAACGCGGCGCCGAGGTTTCACCTGAAGACATCTTCCTCACCACAAGCACCAGCGAAGCCTACGCGTATCTGTTTCGCCTGCTCGCGGATCCGGGCGATGAAATTCTTGTCCCGCAGCCGAGCTATCCGCTCTTTGATTTCCTCGCCGGCTTGAACGATTGCGCGACGCTTCCCTACCCGCTCGTTTATGACGGCCGTTGGCAGGCGGATCTTGGCGCCTTCGAAGTGCGGATGATGCCGCACGCGAAGGCTGCGGTCGTGGTCCATCCCAATAATCCCACCGGCTCTTTTCTTCAGCCTTCGGAGCTTGCCCGGCTCGCCGAGCGCTGCGCGGCCGGGGATTGCGCGCTCATCGCAGACGAAGTTTTTTCGGATTACGCATTCGAGTCCACTCAGCCTGCGCTCAGAACGCTGACCGGAGCTTCGAGCGCGCTCACCTTCACGCTCAGCGGCCTCTCAAAAATTTGCGCCCTGCCCCAAATGAAGCTCGGATGGATTGTGGCGAGCGGTCCGGAAGCCGAACGCAACGAAGCGGTCGCGCGGCTTGAAGTCATTGCGGACACCTATCTCTCCGTCAGCGCCGCGGTAAGCGGTGCGCTGCCGGAGTGGCTCGAGCTGAGACGCGATGTTCAGCCGCGGATCCGCGCCCGCGTGCGCGCGAATCTCGCTTCGCTCGATCTCGCGCTCGCCGCCTCGCCTGCCGTCACGCGGCTCTCGGCTCAAGGCGGTTGGTATGCGATCCTGAAACTCCCCGCCATCCGCAGCGATGAAGATTGGGCGGTTGGCCTGCTCGAGCGGCAAGGCGTTTACGTTCACCCCGGTCACTTCTTCGAGATGCCGTGGGAAAGTCACCTCGTCGTCAGTTTGCTGCCCGAAGAAGGAACCTTCCGGGAGGCAATCCGGCGCCTGTTCGGCGAAGTGCGGCGCGCAATGAGCGAGGATTCTTCGCTCCACGGAGAATGATCCGGCCAGCCGCTGAAAAACCCGGGGGACGTCATTCTGCATCCGTCATCTGCCGGACCTGTCCGTCAACTGACGGACGAAGAGTCTGCTTCATCCGCTTTCAAGAAGTTAAAGCAGATGCATCGGTGCGCTCAGCATGACGGAACTCCTCTTCTCTTCATCCACTCGTCAATTCGCCTGTCGCCTGGCGAGGCGCGAGAGCTCTCGATGCGGGTGCTATAATTACAGATAGAGCGAAATTGCACAGGCTTCGTCGTGACCCGTTCGGGCGAGGCCGCGCAGGGGGAAGCGATGCGAGATCCTGTCATCATTTCAGCGGTTCGAACGGCAATAGGAAAATTTCAAGGGGCGCTGGCGATGCTTTCTGCGGTCGAGCTGGGAGCAACGGCGGTGCGCGAGGCGGTGCGGCGCGCCGGGATCGAGCCCGGGCAAGTAGACGAAATCATTATGGGCAACGTCGTCTCCGCAGGGCTCGGACAGAATCCCGCGCGGCAAGCCGGGCTCAAGGGCGGGCTCGACCCGCGCGTCGCGGCGATGACGGTCAACAAAGTCTGCGGATCGGGTTTGAAAGCCGTCGCGCTTGCGGCGCAAGGCATTAAGACTGGCGACACGGAAATGGTCGTGGCCGGCGGAATGGAATCCATGACGAATGCGCCCTACCTGTTGCCCGACGCGCGAAAAGGGATGCGGATCGGCGACGCGAAAGTGGTGGATTCGATGGTCCATGACGGTTTGTGGGATGCCTTTGAAGATTTCCATATGGGCATGACGGCGGAACTTGTCGCGGAGAAATATGGCATTTCGCGCGAGCGCCAGGACGCTTATGCGCTCGAAAGCCATCGGCGGGCCGTGGACGCCATCAAGAGCTGCCGGTTCAGAGATCAGGTTGTTCCCATTGCTATTCCGCAGCGCAAGGGACCTCCGGTCGAATTCAGCGTGGACGAATCGCCGCGCGAGGATACGTCGCTCGAGGCGCTGGCGAAGCTCAGGCCCGCGTTCAAGCAAGGCGGCACGGTGACGGCGGGCAACGCTCCCGGCACGAATGACGGCGCGGCGGCCGTGGTCGTCACTTCATCGGAAACGGCGCAAAGGCTCGGCAAGAAACCGATGGCGCGCATCGTAGCGCAAGCGGTGAGCGGCGTTGAGCCGCGCTGGGTGATGATGGCGCCGGTGGAAGCGGTGCGAAAGCTGATGGAGAAAACCGGCTGGCGCATCGAAGGCGTTGACCTGTTCGAGCTCAATGAAGCCTTCGCCGTTCAGGCCGTTGCCGTGATGCAAGAGCTCGGCCTCGACGCGGCAAAGACGAACGTCAATGGCGGCGCCGTCGCGCTCGGCCATCCCATCGGCGCTTCCGGCGCGCGCATTCTGGTCACGCTGCTGTATGAAATGACGCGGCGGAATGCAAAGCGCGGCGTTGCGGCCCTTTGCCTCGGCGGCGGCAACGCGGTCGCACTGGCGGTCGAGCGATAAGATTATAATTTCCTCGGCGATTTGGCGTGAACATCAAAATCAAAATCGTCGGAGTGGCGGGCGCGGGGACGATGGGCCACGGCATCGCGGCCGTCCTCTTGCGGAGCGGCTGTGAAGCGATCCTGTGCGATTCGGCGGCAAAGGCGCTCGATGCCGCGCAGGAAAAGGTCTCCGCGCGTCTCGCCCGCGAAGTCGAAAAAGGCAAATGGACGGCTGAAGAGAAATCTGTTGCGCTTGGAAAGCTCAGGACAACCACAAAGCTTGATGATCTCGCCTCGGCCGATCTGGTCATTGAAGCGGTGACAGAAAATTTTGAAATCAAGGCGCAGGCCTTCCGCGCGCTTGATGGGTGTTGCCGCGCTCAAACGATTTTCGCAACGAACACCTCCGCGATTTCCATCACTCGCCTGGCCGCGGTGACGCGCCGGGCGCCTCAATTTGTGGGGTTGCACTTCTTCAATCCTGTTCCCGTGATGAGCCTCGTTGAAGTCGTTGCCGGACTCGAGACGAGCGCGGCGACTGTTTCGCTCGCCGAAAACTTCGCCCGGCAACTCGGCAAAACGCCCGTGCGCGTCAACGACTTTCCGGGCTTCGTCTCCAATCGCATCCTCATGCCGATGATCAACGAAGCGATTTACGCCGTCATGGACGGCGTGGCCGAACCGGCGGCGGTAGACAGCGTGATGAAGCTCGGAATGAACCATCCGATGGGCCCGCTCGAACTCGCCGATTTCATTGGCCTCGACGTTTGCCTCGACATTATGAGAGTTCTTTACGAAGGCTTCCACGATTCAAGATACCGTCCTTGCCCGCTGCTCGAGAAAATGGTCGCGGCCGGCCGGCTCGGTCGAAAATCGGGCCGAGGGTTTTACAACTACAGCGAGGCGAAGTCCAGGCCCGGTGCCCAATAGAAATGCTGGACATCCGAGCAAAACGCCACTAAGCTAAGACAGCCTTGGGGGGATTCTTCCCCCGGCGAAGGAATTTTGTATGCCTGAAGAGCGGAGCGAAAAGAGCAAAGCGATTGAACTCGCGCTGCTGCAAATCGAGAAGCAGTTTGGCAAAGGCTCAATCATGCGGCTGGGGGGGAAAGAAGCGCTGGTTCCGGTGGAAGTGATTTCGACCGGATCGGTTTCACTCGATGCCGCGCTCGGCGTGGGCGGCGTTCCGCGAGGACGCGTGGTGGAAGTGTTTGGGCCTGAATCGAGCGGCAAGACGACGATCGCGCTGCACATCGTCGCCGAAGCTCAAAAGCGCAGCGGGATGGCGGCTTTCGTGGATGCCGAGCACGCGCTCGATGCAGGCTACGCGAAAAAGCTCGGCGTGGATGTGGACAATCTGCTGGTTTCGCAGCCCGATTTCGGCGAGCAGGCGCTCGAGATCGCGGAGGCGCTGGTGCGCTCGAATGCCGTGGACGTGATCGTGATCGATTCCGTCGCGGCGCTCGTGCCGAAGGCCGAACTGGACGGCGATATGGGCGACTCGATGCCCGGGCTCCAGGCGCGCTTGATGTCGCAAGCGCTCCGCAAGCTGACGGGAATCGTCGCCAAATCGAAGACCTGCCTCATTTTCATCAACCAAATCCGGGAAAAAATCGGAGTGATGTTTGGAAATCCGGAGACGACGAGCGGCGGCCGCGCGCTGAAGTTCTATTCTTCCGTGCGCATTGATATCCGCCGGATCGGCGCCATCAAGGACGGCGACCGGATCATAGGAAATCGCACGCGGGCCAAAGTCGTGAAGAATAAAATGGCCGCTCCCTTTCGTGAGTCGGAATTTGATATACTCTACGGCGAGGGGATCTCGAACGAAGGCGACTTGATTGACACAGCCGCCAATTTGAACCTGCTTGAAAAAACCGGTTCGTGGTTTTCCTACGGAGGGGAGCGAATCGGACAGGGCCGGGAGAATGCGCGGAACTTTCTGCGCGAGCACGCCGATGTTCGTGCAAAAGTGGAATCGGACGTCCGGAAAGCGCTGAACCTGCCCGCCACGCAAGAACCTTCAGGCGAAAGCGCTGCGGCTTCACGCGGCAAGAAGCAGTAGAAGTCATGCAAAACACCCATCGTGATCCTGCTGCAGTTCGCCAACGATGGGAACATCAAAAGACCTGGGCCGGGCAGTATGGGGGGAACGAAAGGCCGGGTGCGCCAACAAGGGAGGGTATTCATTGAGCCTACACAATGCAGTTACAATCCCAGTTGCCGTATGGGTTGCGTTTTCGCGGGAGCCCCTTTCCGCAGCAACCGATGGTGGATCTGGTCTGGAGGTCCCGAGCCGGCCTTGAAAAGGACGCTTGCAGTTCTTGCCCTTGCACTTCTGTGGGTGTGGGGAGCCGCACCTGCGCATAGTGAACCCCCCGCTTCGGCGGAAAACACAACGAAAGCTCCCGTCGGCAAAGCGCCCCGCCTGGTGTGGTACAGAATCCGGCGTGGCGACACACTGGATTCTATCTCAAGGCGGTTTGGCGTGTCGGTTCCGGAGATCGAACGCTGGAACCATTTGCGCGGTTCGCGGATTGACGTGGGCCGGCTGCTGCGTCTCCGCGTCGGAGGCGGGAAGCTAATCGTGCGGCGGCGTGTGGTGCATTATCGCCGCCGATACTGGAGCCCGTGGAACGTCAGCTCGTTTGGCGATCCCGAAAAGTATGATGACGCTGAGGGCGAAAATCCGGTGATCCGCAAGGCGGCGATTGAGGCCCTGGGGCGCTGGAACGGCAGCGTGGTTGTGGTTGATCCGAACACAGGGCGGATTCTCACCATCGTGAATCAGCGCCTCGCGCTTTCAAGCGGCTTTACGCCCTGCTCGACCTTCAAGCCCATCGTTGCGCTCGAAGCGCTCCAGCAGCATGTCATCACGCCGGAAACGCGCATCTGGGTGGGGCGACGCTGGCGAGTGAGTTTGACTTACGCCCTCGCGCATTCGAACAACGAGTTTTTCATGCAGGTGGGCAAGATGCTCGGATATCGCAGACTCGCCTACGCCGCGCGGCAATTCGGGTACGGAGAACGCGCGGGACTTGATATTCCCGATGAATCGCCGGGCGCATTTCCCGCCTCGGACCCCGAACCGGGTGGCGCTGCGGACCTCGCCTACATCGGCGAAGATATGTCCGTCACGACGCTGCAACTGGCCGCGGCCGTCTCGGCGATCGCCAATGGCGGCACCCTTTACTACCTCCAATATCCTCGCACAGCGGCGCAGATCGCGAGCTTCCGGCCCATCGTCCGCCGGCGCCTGACTCAGTTTGTGCCCTACATCCCGGAGGTGCGCGCGGGCATGGCCGCGGCGGTGACTTCAGGCACGGCGCGGCGGGCGTACGACCCCGTCGAACCGATTTACGGCAAGACCGGCACGTGCAGCGAAGACGGCGCGCGGCTGGGGTGGTTCGGTTCGTTCGCCGACGACCAGGGAACGCAGTACGTTGTCGTGGTGCTGCTGCGCGGCGGACGTCCAATGTTCGGCCCCCACGCCGCAGCAGTTGCTGGGCGCCTTTATAAGAATTTGTACGAGCAGCAGCTTTCCGCCGAACGCATGGTCGCTCCCGCCGCAGATGTCGGCCAGAGCCGGACGGACCGCTGAGTGCCCCTTCCCCCGGCGCTCAATGCGAATTCAAGACACTGCGCCTTCATCATTGACGGCGTGTTCGCCACGCCCTAAGATGATGAAGCGATCAGCGATATTTGACCGGCCGTGATTGGGAAAACCGTATCGCACTACCGCGTGTTGGAGAAGCTGGGCGGCGGCGGTATGGGCGTGGTGTACAAGGCTGAGGACACCAAACTCGGCCGTTTCGTAGCACTCAAATTCCTGCCGGAAAACCTTGCCCACGACCATCAGGCGCTCGAGCGGCTGCAGCGTGAAGCGCGCGCCGCTTCCGCGCTCGACCACCCCAACATCTGCACGGTTTACGAAATCAGCGAGCATGAGGGCCAGCCCTTCATCGTGATGCAGTATTTGGAGGGCCAAACGCTGAAGCGCTCGCTCGAGTCCAAATCCCCGAAGACCGAAACGGTGCTCGACTGGGCGATCCAGATTGCGGACGCTTTGGACGCGGCCCATTCGAAAGGCATCGTGCATCGCGACATCAAACCGGCGAATATCTTCATCACCCAGCGCGGGCAGCCTAAGGTGCTCGACTTCGGTTTGGCGAAGGTGAAGGCGCCGTCACATCCGGACGCCGAGCCCGGCCTCTCCTCGATACCCACGCGCGCCGCCGAAGAACTGCTCACCACCCCCGGCACGGCGATGGGGACGGTCGCTTACATGTCTCCCGAGCAGGTGCGCGGAGAAGACCTCGACTCGCGCTCGGACATTTTTTCATTCGGCCTGGTCCTTTACGAAATGGCAACCGGGGCCGCTGCGTTTCCCGGCAACACCTCCGGCGTGATTCTGGAAGCGATTCTGAACCGCGCGCCCGTCTCTCCGCTCCGTGTGCGTCCCGATTTGCCGCCCAAATTCGAGGAAATTGTTTTCAAAGCGCTCGAGAAAGATCCTGAGATGCGCTATCAGACCGCCTCCGATTTGCGCACAGACCTGAAGCGCCTGAGACGCGATACGGATTCCGGACGTTCGCGGGTTGCCGCGCCCGTCGCCGCATCGCCAGCGGCTGTAGCGCCGGCCTCTCCAGACCCGGTCTCGGATCGGCGAGTGGAAGACGCCGCCCACACATCGGCCACTCAAGCCGTGTCATCCCAGGCGACGCAAGCTGCTCCGCCCTCTCAGCCCGGCACGAGCGGACGACACTCAGTCGCGGCAGGCGTCAGTGGCTCGACCTTGCCGCCGGTTTCGCCAAGCGGCGCCGCACCCTCCCTGAGTCAATCGGCCATTCCATCCGCTGCTCGGCAACGCAGAAATTGGCTTATTCCCGCCGCCGTGGCGCTCGCGGCGGCGCTTACGCTTGGCTGGTGGCTGATGCGGCATCGCACCTCAAATTCCGCCGCAGCGCCGGGTCACAAATCCCTTGCGGTTCTCTATTTCTCTAACCTGACCCAAGATCCGTCGCTCGACTGGCTGAACGCCGGGCTGACGGAAATGCTGACCACCAATCTCGCGCAGGTGAAGGGATTGGAGGTGCTTTCGACCGACCGAATCATGGCGGCGCTGGAGCCGATGGGAATGAAGGATACGACGGCGCTCGATTCGGCCTCAGCTTTGAAAGTGGCGCGCAACGCCGATGCGGACGACTTCGTCACCGGGGCGCTGATTCGCACCGGCCCGCAGCAGCTTCAGCTCGACGTGCAGGTTCAGGACTCGAAGTCCGGCCAGATTCTTTTCTCCGACAAAGTGCAGGCCCCGGACGTCCAGGGCATCTTCAAAATGGTGGATTCCGTTACCAGCCTGATCGCGCAGCATTTTGCGCCCGAAGCCATGGCGTCCGCCGGGGCGCCCAGCATCGAGCAGGTGGCAACATCCAACCTCGAAGCCTGGCAACACTATCAGCGCGGCGTGGGATTCGGGAACCGATACCTTTTGGACGAAGCGATTCAGGAATTCCAGCAAGCCGTCGCGCTCGACCCGCAGTTCGCGCTGGCGTATTTTCAAATGGGGCAGGCATACGGCACCCAGGGCGATATTCGGAAAGAGCTGGATTCTTTTTCAAAAATCGAGGGTTTGGAATCGCGCCTGCCGCGCCAAGACCTGCTGGAGTTCCAGGCATTGGAAGCGAATATTAAAGGAGACGTCCCGGGCGAAATCAAAACGTACGAGTCGCTCATTGAGGAATTTCCTCGCGACGCCGACGCGCGCACGGATTTGTCGTTCTCCCTCATGCGGGCCGGCGATGCCGCTCAGGCCGTTTCCATGTTGAACGCCGGCCTCAAGCTCGACCCCAAGGATGAAACTCTCTTGAACGCGCTTGGATACGCGGAAGAGGCAGACGGAAACCTTCAGGCGGCGCTTGCGGCCAACGACCGTTACCGGGCCATCCGCCCCAATGATCCGAATCCCTGGGATTCACGCGGCGACTATCTTTACGCCTTCGGCAAGGACGATGACGCCGTGGCCGCCTATCGCAAGGTGCTCGAAATCAAGCCTGATTTTGTCGGCCACCAAGACGACCTCAAGCTCGCCATTGTTTACGCCGACGAGAAAAAGTTCGATTTGGCCAATTCCGCGCTCAAGGAATACGCCCGCAGCGCGCCCAGCTCCGGCAAATTCTACGCGCCGCTGTTTCAGGCCCAATTCGAGGAAACGCGCGGCGACTTGCAAGGCGCGCGAGCAAGCTACCAAAAAGCGGTAACGGCCATGGCTCGCGCCGGGCAGAACGCGCTTGCCGGCGCGACACTCGCATCGCTCGCTAACCTGGCGTTCCTGAGCGGTCAAGGCGTGGATTCCGCTCTAGCCTTCGCCCGCCAGCAAAGAGTTGATGGGCAACAGTACAGCGCGATTGGACTGATCCAGGCAGCGCAGGGCGATACGGCGGCGTCCGAGCGCAGCTTGGAATTGTTTGCGAAAGCTCCGCCTGGCCTCAGCCGCCAAGGAATCGAGGTCTTGCGGAATCGCTTCGCTTTCGATGCCGCTTTTGCGCGCAAGGACGCGCAAGGAGTGATCGCCGCCGAAAGCCGCCTCCAGGCGACGGAGCAGGCGTCCGCGATGCAGTACCCGCTCGGCTGGGCGTACTTCGAGACGAAGGATTATGCGAAGGCGGAAAAGGCGCTTCAGGCGACCATCTTCAGCGAGAGGAACCTGAACAACATCAACCTAATGCGCAGGCTGTCGCCGTTTCGCGAGGCGCTGGCGCACTTTTACCTGGGCCAGGTTTACGAGGCCACCGGCAAACGCAGCCAGGCTGTAAACGAGTATCAGGATTTCCTATCGCACTTCGATAATTCCCAGGCCAAGCTCCCGCAAATCGCGGTCGCCCGCGCCGCGCTCGAGAAGTATTTGGAGTAAAACCCAGCAAGCAAAAAATTCTTTCGCTGTCAATCTGAGCCCACCGCAGATTCCTCCCTTAAGTTTGCAGGGAAATACGGATATTCTCCGCTTCGGTCGGCGTAGCGGAAGACTCGATTCACCAAATCTCAAATGACTTGTGGAACTTCGGCCAGCGAATTGATGCGCGGACAATCGGCCTCGGGATAGGCGCCGACGCGGTCGAGAAGGATGCCGCGCCAGCCGGCAAGTTCGGCGCCGCCCACGTCAATCGCGTAATTATCCCCGATGAAGACCGATTCCGAAGCCTTGCAGTGCGCGCGTTCGAGGGCCAGCTCGAAAATTCTGGGATGCGGCTTTTCGACGCCGACCAGTGCGGAGTCGAGCACCGTCGAAAAATAATCGCGCAGGCCCGAGCGCCGCAATTGATCCTCGATCGTTCCAATCGAATTTGAAATGACCCCAAGAGAGTAGCCCTTCGCTTTGAGCGCCGAAAGCGTGGGCGCGGTTTCCGGCGTCACGCGAGCCCAAAGTTCGATCTCCCGGTAATGATTTGCAATGGAGATCATCATTTCCGGCCGCTTTTCCTCCGGAACGCCGAGCCGCGCCACCAAATGCTCCAAATATGCGCGCCAATAAAAGGGGTCAACCATTTTAGGGATTTCACCCTTGCGAATCAGCGGCCATAGCCATTCTTCGAGCGCTCGCTTGCCGATGCGCTCAGAGTCGTCGAAGTCTTCGAGCTTTGCCGAATAGCCGAGGCTGGAAAGCCCTTCGATAACGACCTCGAGCTTCGGATGGAGCAAGGTGTTTCCCGCGTCAAAAAATACGGCGCGAATCTCTGAAGTCATGGTTCATTGCCCTCCGGCTCCGGAACCGGCTCCGCGATTGCCGCGTGCAAGGCATCGAGCAGCGACTTCTTTTTCTCCTCCGGCAGGAAAGCGGCCCGAATGGCGTTTTCGCTCAACTGGGCGACCGAATTTTCAGCGAGCCCGAAGATTCCCGCGCCAATCTGAAACTCGCGCTCGATGCTCGTCCCGAACATCCCCGGGTCGTCGGAATTGAGAGTCACCATAAGGCCCGATTCGATGAATTTCGGCAGAGGATGGTCTTCGATTCGAGGGATGCATCCGGTCGAAACATTGCTGGTAGGACAAACCTCGAGCGGGATTTTGCGCTCCCGCAGCATGGCCATCACATTCGCATCCTGCGCAGCGGTCAGGCCGTGGCCGATCCGTTCCGCGCCCAGCAGTTCGACCGCGTCGCGAATGCTTTCCGGCCCGGCCGTTTCGCCGGCATGGACGGTGATGCGCAAACCTGCTTCGCGCGCCTCTCGGAAGACATCCTGGAACCATCGCGCGGGCCCCTGAACTTCATCGCCGCCGATACCAAATGCGACCACGCCACGCTCCCTGAAGCGCACCGCCCATTGAAGCACTTGGCGCACGTGCTCGTGTCCGAAATGGCGCACTCCGTCGAAAATCCATTGCACCCCGACGCCGGTTCTCCGGCCCGCCGCTCGTGCGGCCTCGGAAACAGCTTCGAAAACGGCTTCGAGCGATTGCTTTTTCCAGAGAACGACGCCGGCCGAGATCGTAATTTCAGCATAACGAACATTTTCCCGGCCAAGTTGCTCGATGAGCCGTGTGGCGGCCAGCGCATAATCTTCCGGAGCTTCCATGATCTTTGCCACGGTCAGAAACGCCTGGATGAAGCTGCCGAAATCTCCGTACCGGTAGCCATCCTTCTCCCGCTCGGCGATCCATTGCTCGACGGCCGAATCCGAGCGGCCCTTGCGCGTGCACAATTCGCGGAGCGTCTCCGGCCGAAGGCTGCCTTCAAGATGAAGATGGAGTTCCGCTTTCGGCAGTCGCGCAATGAATGCCCGGGAGCAGGTTGACGTTTGCATGCGAAGAGGCGAGGCCGATGTGCAGGCCGGCAATTTTCGCTGAAAGCCGGGCCGCCGCATAAGCGGACAACCTAGCGTCACCGCGCGGGCAATGCGGGCTCGCCGGCATTTCGCCAGGCGGTAAACCAATAGGAACTGGCATCGTGCGCCGCTTCGCTCAGCTCCCGCATCTCGATGTTGCCCACGCGCGAATAGAAGCGGTCGTAATACTCGCCAGTATAGCCGGAAAGTCCTTCGATGGACCAATCGTCGGCCAGAAGGATGCGGTCCACCCAGGTGTGCGATTCAAGTACGATGCGAAACGCATACTCCGTAGGGTCTGCGATCGCGGTCGCCTTGAGCTGCCGGAACATGAAGAACGTCCGGTATCGCTCGAAGAGCTCGTTGCCAAACCGCTCCCCGAGTCCCGTCTGGCCGGTCAATTGTCCGTCGTAATTTTGGGTGGTGTGGAGCGGATCATGAGCATCCGTAACGTAAAAGGCGAGCGCGGCTGCATCAAGTTTCGTCTGATTCCAGTCGTGCCCTTTCAGATCGTTCGTCAGGCGCAAGCTGTACTCGCCGATTTGCCACGGAAGCACTCCGTCACGCGCCACGCGGCCGCGTCCGTATTGCTTCACCGCTTCGTCAAAAGAGTGAGGCAATTTAAGATAAGGGAATTGACCGTATCGGTCGAGGAAAATGTAATGCCGCATGCGCTCGTACTTATCGTTCTTCTCCCATTCTTCGGGGTCGTTGGCGTGCTGGATGAGAAAGTTGCTGTTCGCGTTGAAAAAAGGCCGCATGCCGGACGGCAGGCATTGGATCGCCCAGAGAATTGTTTGTTGGTGGACACCTGGCCCCCAGGCAAGCGGGGAATTCGCAGAGAGCAGCCAGAGCGCCAGCGCAGTCGCGGGCACGGCAATCCGAAGGGTTCTCAGGCGGCCCCGGCGGATTTGGATATGCTCAAGTTTCACGAGACCTGCCACAACCGGCTGCGAACGGCCGGCCGATTCGCCGCGCCCAATCAGGAGTTTTCGGCCGGCGCGGCGGTGACGCTTCGATCCCCTGCGGCTGCGGCGAGGCGAAGCTCACTATGATGACGGCTGTAAAGGAAATAAATCGCCTGGCCGATTAGAAGCCATACCACAAAGCGCAGCCAGTTCTCCACGGTCAAACTCGCCATCAGGATGAAGCAAAAAGCGACCGCCGCGATAGGAATCACGGGAGAGAGCGGAACGCGAAAAGATCGCGGGCGATCCGGCTGCTTCTTTCGCAACACCAAAACCGCAACCGAAACCAGTATAAACGCAAAAAGCGTTCCGATGTTCGTGAGGTCGGCGAGGGTGCCGATATTGAATATTCCCGCAGGAATCGCAACGAAGAACCCCGCCACCCAGGTCGCGTAATCGGGCGTGCGGTATTTCGGATGGACGCGGGCAAAAGCTTTCGGCAGCAATCCGTCGCGCGCCATGGCGAACCAAATGCGCGCCTGCCCGATCTGAAAAACGAGAATCGAGGAGACCATGCCCATCAGCGCGCCGACCGTCACCCAGCGGTCCGTCATCTTCAATCCGATGGCCTCGAGCGCGTTCGCGACGGGTGCGGCGTTGTTCAAAGTATCCCAATGCTGAATCCCGGTCAGCACCAGCGCGACGGCGACGTAAAACACGGCGCAGACGCCTAGCGAGCAAAGAATACCGAGCGGCATATCGCGTTTCGGATTCTTGCACTCTTCCGCTGCGGTCGAGACCGAATCGAACCCGATGTAGGTGAAGAAAACGATGGCGCCACCGGTCAGCACCCCTTGCCAGCCGTTCGGCATGAATGGTTTCCAGTTCGAGGGATGAACGTAATGGCTTGCCACCACGCAAAACACCACGATGGCAACCAGCTTGATCGCAACCATGATGTTGTTCGCTCCCGCCGACTCTCGAATCCCCCGAACGAGCAGCACGGTGAGGAACATGACGATGAGGAAGCCGAGCAAATTGAATCTCAGCTTCCAGCCGATGGCGGGGTCATAGGCCGGGAGGCCGAGGGCATCGGGAATGCGAATGCCGAAAGTTCCAAGAAGATTATTCACATAGGCCGCGAAGCCGACGGCCACGGCCATATTTGAAACGGCATATTCGAGGATCAGGTCCCAGCCGATGATCCAGGCGATGAATTCTCCAAGCGTCGCGTAAGTGTACGTATACGCGCTGCCTGCGATGGGAATCATCGAGGCGAGTTCGGCGTAGCAGAGTCCCGCGAGTCCGCAGACGCACGCGACAATAAAGAAGGACAGCGCAATGCCGGGACCTGCTCCCGGGCGGCCGTTCACTCCCACGGCGTGGCTGCCGTGGATCAACACGCTCAGCAAGGGCGCATGGAGGATTGAAGGGTAACGGTCAACCTCTCCTGCCGCGGCCGTTCCGGTCAGAATAAAAATGCCGCTGCCAATGATGGCGCCGATCCCGAGCGCGGTCAGGCTGACCCATCCGAGAGTCTTCTTCAGCCGCCGGTCGGGGCGCTCGGCGTCAGCAATCAGTTGATCGATGTTCTTCGTCTGAAATAATTGGCTCGCCATTATAGTGCGGCGCTCAGCGGTTAGCGGTCAGAGGCAAATCACGCGGCGGCAGGAAAGCTCTTCGCCTGGCGTTCATCCCTGGCCACTCGCCCTCTCCAACCTACCTTTTCGCCGGGCCGCCGGGACCCTTTTTCCTTATTTTTGGCTTGTGCGAGCCGCGCGGGTCAGTGCGCTTTGGCTTCGCCGGCCGCTTCGCGCGCGACGCCCGCTTCGCCTTTTTGCGTTCTGCTTTATCTTTGATCTGTTTAGTATTCATCTGGAGAATGCTTCACCTTTCGCGAATCAAATCTTCTCGAGGGTTGCGTACTTTTCCATCAGCTTTTTCTCGCCATAGCCCGGGAAGCTGACGGTCAGCTTCGTGTCCTCGCCCGCGCCTTCGCATTGGAGAATCGTGCCGATCCCATACTTCGCGTGGCGAACGCGAACGCCGCGCCGCCATCGAGGATTCCCATCCAACCTTGTGGCGGATTGGCCGGACGAAAAGCTTCTCGAACTTCCTGATTTCCGCCGGGCGGTGAGCGCACGCTCAAGCCCGTCAACCGAATTCACGGCGCCCGCCCAGACCGTCCTCGCTTTCGCCGGCTGCGCTAGGGCGCTCAACGGCTCGACCAGTTCCGCCGGGACTTCGCTCAAGAAGCGCGATGGCCGGCCTTCCTCGGCGCCTTCCTGGGCAAAGGCTCGCCGGTGGCGGACCCAGGTCATCGTCAGGCGGTCGCGGGCGCGCGTCATGCCGACGTAACACAATCGCCGCTCTTCTTCGAGGCCCGCAGGATCATCGCGGGAAAGGCGATGCGGAAACACGCCTTCCTCAAGTCCGGCGAGGAATACGAGGTCAAACTCCAGTCCTTTTGCACTGTGCAAAGTCATCAAAGTGACTCGGGCGCGTTCGTCATAGCCGTCGGCGTCGGAAACGAGCGCCGCGTGGTCGAGAAACTCCGCGAGCGATTCTCCCCGATCTTCTGCTTCCGCAGCCGCATTAACCAATTCGCGCAGGTTTTCCAGCCGTTCATCCGCCTCAGGGCTCCGTTCCGCGCGGAGCATTTCGAGATAACCCGAGGCTTCGAGAATATGACGGATAAATTCGCGTGGAGTCAAGAGCTCGCGCTCGCGCGCGAGTGAGTTGACGAGATGCGAAAATCGCGTGAGCCCATGCAGCGCGCGGGTGGAGAGCCCTCCCGAATCCCCCGCGATCATTTCCGCAATCGCTTGCCACGCGCATTGCCCGCGCCCTCGAGCCCGCGCGGCAACGGCTTTTGCGGTCACATCGCCAAGGCCCCTCGGCGGCACATTGAGGATCCGGAAAAGCGCCACCGAGTCGGACAAATTGCCTGCCAGGCGCGCATAGCTTAGCACATCGCGGATTTCCGCGCGGGCATAAAAACTGAAGCCGCCGACAAGGCGGTAATCAATCGCTTCTCGCCGGAGCGCTTCCTCAAACGCCCGCGACTGCGCGTTTGTCCGGTAAAGCACCGCGGCGCTCGATGTCGAATCTCGCGCGAGCGCTCCCTTGATTTCGCCCGCCACGAAAGCCGCTTCTTCTTCCGCATCCCATCCTTCATAGAGGCCGATGCGGCGGCCGGCATCGCGGACGGCGCGCAACTGCTTGCCGAGGCGAGCAAGGTTGCGGCTGACGACGGCCGAAGCCGCGTCGAGAATCGCCTGCGTCGAACGGTAATTCTGCTCGAGGCGAATGATGCGCGTGCCGGGAAAATCCTTTTCGAAGCGAAGGATGTTCTCAACTTCGGCGCCGCGCCAACTGTAAATGGACTGATCCTCATCGCCCACGACACAGAGATTTCGATGAAGCTCCGTGAGCAGGCGGATGAGCCGGTTTTGAAGCCGGTTCGTATCCTGATATTCGTCAACAAGAAGGTATTCGATGCGGTGATTGTAGCTTTGCGCCACCTCCGGCGCCTGATCGAACAGCGCCACGGTCTTAATCAGCAAATCGTCGAAATCAAGTGCGTTGGCCTGGCGGAGCTTCTGTTCGTAGCGTTCGAAAATCGTCGCAATCTTTTCTCCCGCGCCGTCCACCGCCTGCGAGTAAAGAGATTCCGGTGAAAGGCCGCGGTTCTTTGCATAGCTGATTCGAGAAAGCGCCGCGCGGGGCGTAACGGGACCGTCGGAGAGCCCCAAATCTTCGAGGCACGCCTTGACGGCGCGCAACTGGTCATCTTCATCGTAGATGGCGAAGGCTTTCGTATAACCCAGGCGCTCGATGTGCCGGCGGAGGACGCGCACGCAAAAGGAATGGAACGTCGAGAGCAGTGGACCTGATTCCGTATTTCCGCCGAGCAGTCCGGCAACTCGCTCTTTCATCTGGCCGGCGGCTTTATTCGTAAAGGTGACGCCGAGGATTCTCTCCGGGGCGACGCCGCGCGCCTGGATGAGATGAGCGATCCGGCAGGAGATGACCCGTGTCTTTCCGCTTCCGGCTCCCGCGAGGATCAGCAGCGGCCCGTCGCCATATTCCACCGCCTCGCGCTGGCGCGGATTCAATGAGTGGAGATACTCCATCATAAGGCAGCTCGGCGATTGCACGCCTCATTGTGGCAGCAATTCCAAAAATTATTGTACACGAGCGCTGAAAGAGAGCAAAATTGTGCGCGTGTTTCGCTTGCTTCCGTAGGGGCGGCGGACTATCCTTCCCTACTTGGCCACTGTCAGTTTTGGAGGCTCGGATGGCACAACAACTCCCTGATTACGTTCGGTCGGCGGTTCCAAATCCCTCCGACAAACGAGCGCCGTGGTACAAAAACACGTTCCCTTCTTACGCTGGAGTTTTCCTGTGGGTCGCTTTCTATTTGGGCCTCGCCGAGCCGACGCTTGGCCTGGCGAGCGTGGAAGTATGCCTTGCCGGGCTCGTCGTCGCTGGACTGCTCTGCTTCGCGTTCTATTATTACGCGCCCGGGATGCTCGGCATGAAAAGCGGACTGCCGCTTTACGTGGTCGGATCTTCCACCTTCGGGACGACGGGCGGCTTCATCATGCCCGGTTTGCTCATGGGCCTGTTGCAGATTGGATGGTTCGCCGTCGCGACGTACTTCGCCACCGATTACATCCTCGAAGGGCTCCGCAGCCATTCGAGAACGCTCTTCGTCGTGGTCGCGCTCATTTGGGCTTACAGCCTCGCGTGGGTTGCCATCAAAGGCATTCGATACGTCGCTCGCGTCGCCCAATTTCTGAATTGGGTCCCGCTGATTATGATTTTCATCGTTTTCTGGGCCAACCGAAACGGAATTGCGCATTACCAGCCGCGGCAGGACGACCCCGCCGGCGGCTTCCTCGCCACGCTGGCAATCGTCATCGGATTTTTCGCGACGGCAGGCGCTGCGGGCGCCGACTTCGGGATGAACAATCGCAACCGCCGGGACGTGGTCCTCGGCGGCCTGACGGGCATCACGCTCGCCATTATCGTCGCCGGAGGATTGCCGATCCTGTCGGTTGCCGGATACATCGGCCGTCATGCCGGCGCGCCGAATTATGACTACGCGGCAGCAATCACCGCCGTCGGGGCCCTCGCGCCCATCGTGTTTTTCCTGTTTGCCATTGCCTCCGTCGTGCCGACCTGTTTTTGCACGTTCATTGCTTCGAATTCGTTCGGCACGATGCTGCCGAAAATTCCGAAGAGCCTTTCGACCATCGTCGGAGTTACCATCGGCGCGGCTTTGGCCATCACCGGCGTGGCAAGCCACCTGATCGGATTTTTCACGATTGTAGGCGCGTCGTTCGGGCCGATCTGCGGGGCGATGGCCGCCGATTACCTGCTCGCGGGCGGAGCGTGGAGCGGGCCGCGCACCGGCGTCAACTGGGCGGGATATTTCGCGTGGGCCTTGGGCTTCTTCGCCGGTATTCTCGCGCAGATTCCGCACGTTCCCGCCGCCTGGGTTCATGCCGACCAGCCCGCGCCGTTGTTTTCGTTCATCATCGGCTTCATCGTCTATTTTGCGATGGCCAAGGCGGGATGGCGCCCGCCGCTCGCAGCATCCACAAGCGCGTCTTAGGCGGGTTACGCGTTCAGAAAGTGAGCCGCAGGCCGAGTTGCGCGGCAAAAGGAATGCCCACCGTCGTTCCCGGCCCGAAGAAATCGCCCAGCGCGCCGGCGGGCACGCGCAATTGACTGAGGCTCGAAATGGGGTTCGTCTGGCTGCAGGAGATGTTCAAGCAAAAGCCTGTCGCATTGAACAGATTGTTGACGGGAGTCGGCAACGCGGAAATCGTGGTCACGTAGTTCGCGCCGGGATTATTCCGGTTGAGCAAATTGAAAACTTCCACGAAGGGAAAGAAATTCCAGCGTTCGTGAAAGACGAACGGCCTGGCCACGCGGAGATCAATCTGCTGGTAGGGAGTGCCGCGGAACTCGTCCAGGGTCGTTTGGACACCATTGACGATTGCGCGGTCGTTCGTTGGATCACCGAAGCCGTTGACGTCCACCGGGGTGGTCAATGTGAACGGGCGCGCACTCTCAAATTGTGAAAGCGTGCTCCATTCCAGACCCCACGGCCCGTGAACGATTGCCGCGATGACGAATCGGTCCCGAACGTCTTCCCCCGACGGTCCGTAATCGCCCGGCCTGAACGCATTCAGCGGGTCGCACACCCCGTTGACGTAATCGAAAAGTTCGCCGAGAACACAACCCCACGTGTCCGCGCTTGAATACGTGTAATTGGCGATCAGATTCAGCCGGCGCGAAAGGTTCCCTTGCAAATGAAGCAGCAGCCCGTCATAGCGCGACCGATTGTCCGTGCGATAAACGGTCACGTTGGGCACGAGCGCCTGCTGGTCGGCGCGATAACTCGGATCGGTGGCGGGAATCAAAGGACTGAAGAGCGTGTAACCCGCCTTGTAATTGTAGGCGCGATATGCGTGAACGCCCTCTTCATGAGTCCACTCCGCACTCAAGGTCCAGGTTCGGCTGAAGGCGTGTTCCACGCCGGCCGTCGCTTGGAAGGCGTAGGGCGTCTCGTATTGCGGATCAATGATGGCGCCGGTGCCGCCCGCAGCCGCGCCCGGAATGCAACCCACTTCTCCCGGACTGACGCAAGGACCGGGAGGCTGATTCACGGCCCGAAACGCATTCACCCAGCCGTTCTGCGCGAGATCGTTGTAGTAAAGTCCGGCGCCCGCCCGGATCACCGTGTTCGAGGCTCGACCGAGCGCGTAGGCAAGACCGAGCCGCGGGGCGAGGGCGCCGCGATAATCGTTCGCTGCACCGTTAACGAGCCCGATGCGCAGAGCTTTGAGCGTTTGGTAAGCGGGATTTTCAAGCTGGCTCCGCCCTGAAGCTGTCAGCAATCCGAACGTCGTATCGTAACGCAAGCCGGCGTTCACCGTCAGGCGCGGAGTCGCCCGCCAGGAATCTTCCGCGAAAAGACCCACCCTTTGGACATTTTGCGAGAACGACCCGTTGCTCGCGGGCGAGAAGCTGCAAGTAATTCCGGAGCTGATCGAAGGGGCCGCGGCGCATTGAGGGCTGAAGTAAAACTGCGAGGGATTCGCCGCGTAGTACGTCGGGTCGTTCGGATATGAAACCAAAGTCTCAGCGTTGTCTGAAATCACTCCACTCAGAACCGACTCGTGGATAAAGGTTATGCCGAAGCGCGGCGCGTGAGAGCTTGATACGTGGCTGACCGTGTAACTCACTTGATACTTTTCCTGATTGCGCAGGACGGGAAAAGCCGTAATCGGCGTGGCAAATTGATTGTCGCCGAAAGTCTCGAAACCGGAAATCGTGTGAAAAGTGGAACTGAAGGGGAAGGCCAGCGCGAAACCAAGATTGGAATTGCGCGATTCCCGGTGATGCAGCCCGCCCGCACCGAAGATGAACGAGCCGACCCACGTCGGGCTAAAGGTGAGCTCATCACCCAAGGCGAGATTCAGATAATTCGAATAGGAACCGGCGCCGGTGGAAGGCAGCGCGGCCTGCTGGACGAGATCGTTTCGGGTTGTATATTGGTCCTCGGAAACGCGCAGAAACCATTGCGAGCGGCTGGATTGCGACCAATCCAAGCGCACCGAACCGAGCGCGTCGCGAAAAGGAATCGCAACGGTCGGCGGCACAGTAATTGAATGAACACCGGAAATGAGGTCCCTCGACGCAAGCGAATCGAGCGCATCGAACTCGGTGATGCTCGCAGGACTGTAGGCGATGCTTGCGTTTTCGTGCACGGCTTCGAGGGAAGCAAAGAACCACAGTTTGCTTTTCCGGATGGGTCCGCCGAGAGTGGCGATATAGTTTTGCCGGCTGAACGGCTGCTTGGGATTGGGCGACGGATTGTCAATCGGGAAGCGCGCGTCGAGCGCAGCCGCTCGCTCGTAAATCGCGGCGTCACCGTGAAAATGATTCGTGCCGCGCTTGGTGGTGATGACGACGGATCCGCCGGTTGTTCCACCCGTCGCGGCATTTTCGTTCGACGAACTCACGGCGAATTCCTGAATGGCATCAGGGGAAAAACTCTGGAGAAAACCACCAATGTAATCATCGGTATTGTCCACTCCATCCACCGTCAGCTTGACGTTCAACCCTGAACTGCCCCCAAAGGAAACCGCGGTAATGCGCGCCTTGGTCGGATCCGACGGCTCGACGGGCTCCGTCCCAGGGACGAGATAAGCCATGTTGGCGAAACTGCGGCTGGCCAGAGGAAAGGTCTCAAGGTCCTGGCCGGTCACGACGCCCTCATTCACGGTATCGGTGATATCCATGGGCTGAGTAGTGATGGAAGAGGCCTGGCCGTGCACGCGGAATGCTTGATGGAGTCCTGCAAGCTCGAGCGTGACTTTGATTTCCTTGACGGTGCTCACCTGCACGGTCACTTCGGAAGTGGCCTTGGAAAATCCTGCGGCGCTCACCGTGACGACGTAAACGCCCGGCGCCAGATCGGTGACCTGAAAACCACCCTGGCTGTTGGTCGTTGCATCACGCTCAAAGCCTGAATCGACGGCATGAACGGTAATTTTGGCGTAAGGGATGCGCGCCGCGCTCGGATCTTCGACCGTTCCTGCAAGCCCTCCGCGTGAACTTTGTGCGCAAGAAACTTTTGCCGCCAGAAGGATTCCACAGACGACCATGCCGATCTCTCGAGTTCGATTACGCCTCATCTAAAATTCTATGCAAGCCAGGATTTTAATTATGGCCCAGGGCTCGTCCGACATCAATCCGCGCGGGCCGGTCCGCGGACGAAGATGCGCCGGGGCTTGTCAGAACGTGTCCCGGCAGCGTAAGCTGGCTCGGGTTTCCGAAATGGCGAAGAGCGTTCTCGGCGTCATCCCCGCGCGAATGGAATCCAAACGGCTTCCGGGAAAACCGCTGCGGATCATTGCCGGCCATCCGATGCTCGCGTGGGTGTATCATCGCGCGCGGCAAGCGCGAGCCATCGAGCGCATCATTGTCGCAACGGACTCGGAAGAAATCCGCGCCTGCTGTTCTCGCGAGCGGATTCCCGTTCGGATGACTTCCCGCGAACACCGCTCCGGGACCGACCGCCTGATTGAAGTGATGCGGAGCGAGCCAGCCGGCGTTTACGTCAACATTCAGGGCGATGAGCCTCTGGTGACAGGCGCGCACCTCGCGGAATTGCTAGGAGCGCTCGCCGCCTCACCCGATTCGCAAGTGGCGACGCTCAAAATTGCGATGAGCGCCGGCGAAGCCTCCGACCCGAACATCACCAAAGTCGTGACCGGCGCTCGCGGGCGCGCGCTTTATTTTTCGCGCGGGAAGATTCCCTGCGACCGTGACGAGACGGGCGCCGCACGCTATTACAAACATCTTGGTTTCTACGCTTATACGGCCGCCGCGCTTCAGCAATTCAGCCAGCTTGCGCCCTCACCTCTTGAAATTTGTGAGCAGCTCGAACAGTTGCGCTTCCTCGAAAACGGCATTCCGATTGTCGTCGCCGAAGCCAGGGAGGATACGATTGGCGTGGATACCGAGGACGACTTGCGGCGGGCTGAACAATTCCTCCTTCGTACTCACGCCCAATTGCATTAATCGCAGGGTTCAATAGGCTTTGCTGAGGTTGGCTTTCCGCCAAAGCTCGAACAGCTCGCGGCATTCTTCTCGAAGCGGCCCTTCTTCCACTTTTAGCCCGCTGCCGCCCATCTTCGCGAGCGTTCGCGCATCCACACGCAGCTCGGAAAAGCCGGCCTCGGCGGCGTCCGCAATCGAGGCGCCGAAGACCACCCTCCGGATTTTGGCCCAGTGAATGGCCGCCAGGCACATCGGGCACGGCTCGCACGTCGTATAAATCGTGCAGTCGCTCAGATCAATGGTGTTCAGGCGTTTCGCAGCTTGCCGGATGGCGTTCACTTCAGCGTGCGACGTCGGATCGCCATCGTGCCAGACGGTATTGTGAGCGGCGGCGATCAGCGCGCCTTCGCGCTCGACAACCGACCCGAACGGTGATTGCCCGCCGGCAATCGCTTCGCGGGCTTGCTGAATCGCGAGTTGAATGAACCCTTCGTCCTGCATCGGTTAGGCGACGCGGCGAGCTGACCGAATCTTGCGCCCGTCTCATCCTGCCTATCATACACCAAGTGGCGCGAGACGCTTTCGGCGGTGGAGCTTTATGTCACAAAGTACTTGACAATGAATAGCCAATCGTGTATTTCCATTCCTGATGCCCGCGAGCCCTCTAAGAACCCGGCCGCCTGAACCCCATCCGCTCGAAGTCCGCGCCATGGACAATCTCCGCTTCATCCGCGAGACCATGGAAGGCGCCGCATCCTTTACGGCGGTTCCCGGCTGGGGAGGCATCCTGATCGGTGCAACGGCCTTCGCCGCCGCCTATGTCGCCTCGCGAGAGCAGCGCCCCGAATGGGGGCTGGGCGTCTGGGTGGCGGCTTCCGCGATTTCAATTGTCATCGGCGTGGCCACGATGCTGAGCAAAGCGCACCGCGCCCAGACTTCCCTGTGGTCGCGGCCGGGCCGGAAATTTGCGCTTAGTCTTTCCCCACCCCTGCTGGCAGGAGCGCTCTTGACCCTGGCGCTCTATCGCGCGGGCTTGACGACCGTCCTTCCGGGATTGTGGCTGATGCTTTATGGCGTCGGCGTGGTGACCGGCGGCGCTTTCTCTGTG
Organism: Acidobacteriota bacterium; assembly: GCA_021828285.1. Lineage (GTDB taxonomy): Bacteria > Acidobacteriota > Terriglobia > UBA7540 > UBA7540 > JAKASG01. The sequence continues at coordinate 28,979 of JAKASG010000042.1, forward strand.
CGCATCGTTCCCGCGATGGGCGTGTGCTTCATGGTGCTCGGCGCGGTGGCGCTTTTCGCTCCGGCAGCCTGGGGAGATTACCTGATGGCTGCGGGATTCGGGGGTCTGCATTTGATTTTCGGGGCGATCATTGCCTGGAGGTATGGTGGCTAAAGCAAGCGCAGTTGCGGCGCGTATCGGATCGCATGAGTCCGCTGAGGAGGGACGGGCGTCGCGCGCGAGGATCGGCGCTACAAGCCTCGCGGAGCTTGACCGGTTGATTCACGAGCGCATGCGGCTTGGAATCGTCAGCGCACTTGCCGCGAATGAGACACTCAGTTTCAATGAGCTGAAGCGGCTGTTGAAGACGACGGATGGCAATCTCAGCGTCCATGCGAGAAAGCTCGAAGATGCTCAGTACATCGCATGCACGAAGTCGTTCGACGGCCGCCTGCCGAAGACCGAATACCGGTTGACGGCGGCGGGGCGGCACGCGCTTGAGAAATACTTGAGCCACATGGAATCGCTGATTCGAGCAACGCGCATAAGGTAAAAACCGAGATAAAAAATTTTGA
>JAKASG010000043.1 GCA_021828285.1 Acidobacteriota bacterium
AGCCTCCGGAAACGCTCGCTCGGGCTGGTCGCCGAGACTGAACAAAGCTTCTTTGCATCCGGCTCGCTTCCCTTCCTCGGCCACCTTGAGGACATCCTCGGGCGTCATATAGCGCCCACCCTCCTGGCCCGGATCGCGCCGGAAAGTGCAATAACCGCACCGGTCGCGGCAAAGCGTCGTGAGGGGAATAAAAACCTTTTTGGAAAAGCTCACAACCCGCCCATGGAACCGCTGGCGGACGCATTGCGCGGCTTCCAATAGGGCGTCCAGCTCGGCGTGCTCAATCACCCACGCAGCTTGCTCAGATTCGAGGCCAAGTCCCTCGGCGGCGGCTTCCAATGCCCTTTCGGTTTGGAACCCTAGTGACGACCCATTCATTGTTTTTCCTTCATAACTGCATTAAACCCGGAGGCTCTCTGTATTCAGCGCGTGCGACCGGCCGCGATGCGAGCATCGCCGCCAGGGGGACGTCCCCCTCTGAAGCGTTTGCCCAAAACGACGAACACCATCCCTTCGCCTTTGTGCAAAAGGCCAGCGGTTTGCAATCGGTTGCAGAATCGTGCCGTGTTTGGACCCAGGAAATCCTGTACTTGGGTTGGTCACCCTCCGCGGGAACGCGTCTCTGCTGCGCACGGCACGAATGGGGTCTCCCAGAAGCAGGGGTTATTGCGAGGGCGGCTCAAGCCGCGGATTGAGCTTGCGGGCTTTCGCAAATTCGGCCGCTGCGAGTGCCGATATTCCCTGCGACTGGAGCGCCAATCCCAACTGATAGTGGGCCTCGGCGTTCGCGGGATCGAGCGCAATCGCTTCGCGCAGCTCCGTGGCCGCTTCGGGATATCTCTTTAGGAGCCGAAGAGCGCTTCCCAAATGGAAGCGCGCGCTGGGAAGCGCTCCATCAGACAGAATTGCGGCCTTGAATTCCGCGACTGCGCCGTTGAGATTGCCGCGATGAGCCTTCAGCACCCCTCTGGCGTCGCGCGCCAGCGGACCGCGTGGCTGAAGGTGAAGAGCATACTGGTCAAACTGAACCGCGCCGTTTTCGTCGCCGCTCTGTTCGAGCGCGTCGGCCAGGTTGAAATAGGCGCCGGCAAAATCGGGCTTGAGCGCGATGGCCCGGCGGAATTCGATGAGCGCGTGATGAGTGTCGCCGCTCGCCAGATACGCGTTTCCGAGCGAGTTGTGAATTGCGGGAGATTTCGGGTGATATTCGAGCGCCCAGCGAAGTTGCCGAATCGCTTCCCGGAGATTGTGGGCGCGAAGGGCTTCGAGGCCCTCGCGATAGTGGTCCCGTCTCCTTCCCTTCGAGGCTTGGCGGGCAGCAAGCGGCAAAGCAAGCGCGAAAAGGAAAACGGCGGCTAAAGAAAGCCGCATTATCGAGCGTGGGTTCGCTCGTGAAGAGTTCAGCCCGTCTTTGGCCATGGGGAAGCCGGTCCCGGCGCACGGGCTTTTCTCAGCGTCCATATTGTTGAGCCGTAGAAGTTCTGCATCAGGATTCGGGCATCCGCCCCTTCGCGCCGAAATTGTCCGGTTCGAATGCGTACGCTTTTGCCTGAATGCCATTGGCCGCGAAAATGCGGCATATCCCCCGGCCGAGCGCATCCGTGTATCCACGCGCAAAGGCCAGGACCGAGGGGCCTGCGCCGCTCAGACAGATGCCAATCAAATCGGGATGATGAAAGGCGAGAACTTCAGAAAGGCCGGGCATGAGAGAGGCGCGATAAGGCTGATGGAGGCGGTCATCGAACAAAGCTTGACTGAAGTCCGCTCGCCCTGAAAAAAACTGAGCCGCGATAAAGACGGCGCGCTGCAAATTGTGAATGGCATCGGCGCGCGAGTATTGCTGCGGCAGCACGGCGCGCGCTTTTTCCGTTGACAAAGCATAATCGGGAACCACCACGACCAATTTAATTCCACGCGGAACCGGGCAATTCCGAAGGAGCACCCGCTCGCCATCCTGCATCGCCACAGTAAAGCCGCCGAGCCAGGCGGCGGCGACGTTATCGGGATGGCCTTCAATGCGGGTAGCGCGGGAAACGATTTCCTCATCGTCCTGCGCGCGACCTGTGATTCCGGTCGCAAGCGCGAGCGCACCGACGATCGCCGCCGCGCTCGAACCGAGTCCCGCGCCTATGGGAATTTCATTTTCGATTTCGAGGTCAAAGCCGCTCGAGATGCCCCACTCGCCCAATTGCGACTGAAGAACGCGCGCAGCCAGATTGTCTTCGCCCGTGGAGATGCGCTCGGAATGGAGGCCGCGAACAGAAATGGAGATTTGCGTGTCTGTGCGAAGCGAGGCGCTGAGCTTGAGGTACAAGCCGACCGCGATTGCGCCGGTATCGAACAAGCAGCCGAGATTGGCGCTCGTCGCCGGCACTCGAACGGAGATAGATTGGCTCATGAGAAGAGCAGCACGGACCTCCCGGCGCGGACGGCTCGCAGGCAAGACTGCCGGAGCGTCTCTGCTCGCGGCGGGTTACACGCCGCCGGCAATCGCCGGAATCAGCAGAATTTCATCGCCGTCTTTAAAGTTGCAATCCGCCCCGCCGAGGAAGCGGATGTCCTCATCGTTGACGTAAATGTTGAGGAAGCGCTGCGGCTTGCCATCCTCGGTCGCGAGGACGCCGCGAATGCCAGGATAGCGGGCGTCGAGCTTGTCGAAAAGGTCGCGCAAATTCTGTGCGGACGTCGAGACCAGACCCTCACCCGCCGTATATTTTCTTAGCGGCGGCGGAATGCGTACGGTAATCGCCATCGAATCCTCCGATAATATTCCTGTTTGCCCTATGTTGCCACACCGAACGCGAAGCTCACACCTGCACCGAAGCGCGTCCCGATTGCAGGCGCTCAGGAGACCGATCCATCAGCGAGATCAAGCGTTGCTTCACCGCCGGCCACTCGGATGCGATGATCGAGTACCGCACCGAATCTCTCACGGCGAAGTCTGAACCCAGTTTGTGCGCCCGGATAATCCCCTCGAACTTCCCGCCGATTCGCTCAATCGCCACGCGCGATCGTGCGTTGCGGGAATCGGTGTGCAGGCAAACTCGAAGCACATCCCACGCTTCAAAGGAGTGCCGCAGCATCAGGAATTTCGCTTCCGTATTTGCGCCGGTTTGAATCGCCGAGCGCGCGAACCAGGTGTAACCGATTTGGCTGACGTCCGGCAGGCCGCGGCCGTAGCGCGGATGACCTGCGGGCCAGTCCCATTCTTCAAGGTCATAAAGGCGGGTGCTTCCGATCACCACGCCATCCCGAGCGCGGATGATGGCAAACGGTATGGCCGTGCCCGCAGCGCGCCATTCGAGCGCCGTCGCAACGTATTTGGCCGCCGCTTCCCGGCCTTGCGGGACCGGCGTCCATTGATAAAGCGACGGGTCCGCAGCCGAGGCCTCTGCCAGCGCCTCCACGTGACTTTCTTCGAGCGGTTCGAGGCGAATAGAGCGGCCGCGAAGCACGATGTTCTTTAAGTTTGTCAGGTCCATCTTCTCGCTTTTCGCCTACGCCGTGGCTTCGGTCGGCGAGCCGAGGAACACATCCTCAAAATCCGCCAGCTTCGGGCGGATCGTTTCGCTCTCGCGCACAGCTCCCGAAACGGCTGCAATGGTCTTGAGTCCGTTTCCCGTAATGACAAGGACAACGGACTCATTGGAATTGAGCCGCCCATCGCGAATCAACTTGCGCGCAACCGCGACGGTGACGCCACCGGCCGTTTCCGCAAAAATTCCTTCCGTTTCGGCTAAAAGCTGAATACCCTCGACGACTTCCTCGTCCGTCACATCTTCGCCCGCGCCGCCTGACGCGCGGATGGCTTCCGAAGCAAAGTAGCCGTCGGAAGGATTCCCGATGGCAAGCGATTTGACGATCGTCTTCGGTTTCTGCGGGACGATTTCGGACGTTCCCGCTTTTGCCGCGGTGGTGATGGGCGAGCAGCCGCTCGCTTGCGCGCCGAAAAAGCGCGGCGCAGCTTGTTCAACCCAGCCGAGCTTTTGCAATTCGTCGAAAGCTTTGCGAATCTTGGTAATCAGCGCGCCGCCGGCCATCGGGACCACGATGTTTTCAGGCAGACGCCATCCCAGTTGTTCAGCAACTTCGTAACCGACGGTCTTTGAACCTTCCGCATAATAAGAGCGCAAGTTGACGTTGACGATGCCCCAATTGTATTTCTGCGCGATTTCCGAGCAAAGGCGGTTCACCTGATCGTAATTGCCTTCGATCTTGACGAGGGTCGCGCCGTAAACGAGCGTACCGATGATTTTTTCGGCTTCCAAATCGGCGGGAATAAAAATGAACGCTTTGAAGCCGCCGGCGGCGGCCTGTGCGGCTACCGCATTGGCCAGATTCCCGGTCGAAGAACAGCCCACAACATCGAATCCGAACTCGCGCGCTTTATTGAGCGCGACCGCAACGACGCGGTCCTTGAAGGAAAGCGTCGGATGGTTGACAGAATCGTTCTTGAGGTAAACTTCCCGAATGCCGAGGGCGCGAGCGAGACGCGAGGCGCTGACGAGCGGAGTGAAGCCGGTGTGGAGTCCGACTTGCGGGTCTTCTTCGAGCGGCAGCAACTCCCGATAACGCCAAAGATTCGCCGGCCGCTGCGCAATTTCCTCGCGACGCAGGTCCGACCAAATGCGCCCGTAATCGTAAACCACCTCGAGCGGCGCCCAACAGCTTTCGCAAGCAGCCAATGGCTTTGCCTCGTAAGTCTGCCCGCAGAGGCGGCACTGCAAATACCGGACGTAACTCATGGACACTCCCTTCAACGTCCCAAAACACCCGGCTCACCAGAGGAATTCTGCGGAGGGAAGGCCGAAGCCCAACAAAAAAGCCTCCCAGGTTCGTATGGGAGGCTTTGTGATCTAAACTTGCTCCTCTCATCTTCCCCATTGCTGGGTTGGAGTTGGCACCTGACCCCCGATTTGCATCGGGGCGGTTGCTGTGGCGTCCTCGGGCCAGTTCCCTCAGCCACTCTAGATGAGATTCAGGGTTACTGAATCAACGTTCAATTGTCTTAACCATCCTACGGAACAAGGCGCGCAGTGTCAACAGAATTCTTCCTCTCGGAGTTCCGCTCGGAGTGGTTGACCGGGAAGTCGGCGCGGAGTAATGTTACAAGGCTGTTGCCGATTGCAGCCTGCGGACATCAACAGCCGAGCGACACGACAAAGGGGATAAGGTGGAAACTTCGACGCTTCGATTCAATCCTGTAAACTACAACCGCTTCCTGAAATTGGTGGCGGGATTGGGCGGGCTGCTCTATGGCATTGACGTGGGAATCATCGCCGGCGCCCTGCCCTATCTCGAAGCCACTTCGGGGCTAACCGCAGGGCAAATTTCGTTTGTGGTCGCGGCGGTTCTGTTGGGCACGGTCATCTCGACGCCGTTTGCCGGCTTGCTCGCCGACCGCATGGGCCGAAAATGGCTGATGGTCATCAGCGGCGCGCTTTTCGCCATCAGCATTCCGATCATTGCGCTTTCGCACAGTTACGAGCCATTGATTCTCGGACGGCTATTGCAGGGCGTCAGCGCGGGATTGATTGGCGTGGTGGTGCCGCTTTATCTGGCGGAGTGCCTGGCGCCGGAGGATCGCGGCCAGGGAACGGCCATCTTCCAATGGTTTCTGACGATCGGCATCGTGGCGGCCGCGGGCGTCGCCATGTATTTCAGTTTGCGGGTTGAAGAAGTCGCGAAGCTCGGAAATCCCATGCTGCTCTTCGCCTACAAGAATCAGGCGTGGCGAAGTATTTTCTGGGTTTCCCTGCCGCCCGGGCTGCTCTTTGTGCTGGGCAGTTTCGCGGTCGGAGAGTCTCCGCGGTGGCTTTTCCGGCGCGGACGGGAAGAGCGCGCGCTCGATGCCTTGCTGCACTCGCGTCCGCCGGAAAAAGCCCGCCTGGAACTCGAAGAAATGCGAACCAGCCAGGCGGCGGAAAAAACACGGTCTGCGGGAAAACGCGCCGCCGAGTCTCTGCTCCAGCGCAAATACGCGCTTCCCTTTCTGATTGCGTGCCTCATCCTCGCTTTAAATCAAACGACCGGCATCAATTCGATTATCGGATACAACACGGCCGTGCTCATTCAAAGCGGCTTGTCCGACGTGCAGGCGCACTGGGGGTACATTCTTTTCGATATCATCCAGGCGCTTGCCACGGTAGTCGGCGTGCTGCTGGTGGACCGGAAGGGGCGAAAGTTTCTGCTCACCGTGGGAACAGCAGGTATCGTTGTGTCGCTCCTTGCGACCGCGCTCCTTTTTCATCGGAGCGAACGCAGCCGAGTGGACGTGCGCGCGGCGGTCCAGGCGATGGCCAGCGGCAAATCAAGCCTGAAAGTGCGCTTTACGGAGAAACAGCAGCGGCAATGGCTGACCGAAGCGGGCGATGCGAGCCTTATCGGAAAGCCGACGACTCTGACCGTTATCTATTCTTACGGAGATTTCAGCGCCGTGACACCGGCCATGGTTTCGAATCAGCCGTTCGCGACGCCGGTCGAGCTGAGCCGCTCAAATTGCCTTCCGGCGAATAAGATCATTGCTTTCTTGTCCGATCCTTTCGGCAATCTCGCCGCGGCCCGCACGGCGCCTCTGCAGATCCGTCACGCGCTGATTACGCCCCTGCCCGGAACGTCGAACGGCTGGCTGGTCGCCCTCACTCTATTCGCTTTCGTCGCGTTTTACGCGATGGGCCCCGGGATTTGCGTGTGGCTCGCTCTTTCAGAATTGATGCCGACCCGCATTCGCTCGAACGGCATGAGCATCGCACTGGTGATCAACGAGGCCGTTGCCACATTTGTGGCTGCCATTTTTCTTCCGGCCGTCGGCCGCTACGGGTACACGACGATGTTTCTGCTCTTCGCCGGCTTTACCGTCTTTTATTTCATCACCGTGACCTTCTTGCTTCCGGAAACCAAGGGGAAGACGCTCGAAGAAATCGAAGCGCATTTTTCAAAAGCGGGCGCCAAAATCTGAGGGATTGCGGCGCCTTGCCCGCCGGCGCGGAAGATTGCGAGGCTTCGAAGGCCGGCCGCCCGGCGGCCTGACCCATGAATCCATCTCAAACTAAGCCCAAATCCGCCTCGCCCGTTCTCGCCGTCGCCGGACTGAGCAAACAGTACGGAGAAACAGCGGCCGTGAACGGAGTATCTTTCGAAGTCGGCTGCCATGAGATCGTTGGATTGCTCGGTCCGAACGGCGCGGGGAAGACCACGACGATCAACATAGTTCTCGGCGTGCTCGAGCCGAGCTCAGGCGGCGTGAGGATTGACGGCTGCGATCTCGCCTCGGAGCGGCGCCGGGCGCTCGAGCGCACAAACTTCTCCGCGGTTTACGCGCCTTTGCCGGGGAACCTGACGGTGTGGCAGAACTTGCGAGTCTTCTCCATGCTCTATGACGTTGCGCGCTTGCGCGATCGCATTGCAGAGTTGCTCCGCGAGTTCGATCTTCTTCCTTTTCGGGACACCAAGTGCGGCGTGCTCTCTTCGGGCGAGCAAACGCGAGTTTCGCTTGCCAAGGCGATGCTCAATCGGCCGCGCCTCCTGCTGCTCGATGAGCCCACGGCGTCGCTCGATCCCGCGACAGCACGCGACATTCGCGCGCGCATCCGCGATTTCGCAGCCGCGAACGAGGCCGGCGTGCTCTGGACTTCTCACAACATGATTGAAGTCTCCGAAGTGTGCGGGCGGGTGCTATTCCTCTCGCACGGTAAAATTCTGCTCGAGGGCGATCCGAAAACGCTGCCGGGCGAATATGGAAAAGAAACGCTCGAGGATTTGTTCGTCACGGTGGCGCGCGAACCGCTGACGCTGGAGGAGTGACCGATGCGCTCGCGCGCGCGGCGAATCGCCGCGATTCTTCTTCGCCTCTTCTATTTGCTCCGCGGCAGCACCGCGCGGATCGTGCCGCTGTTCGTCTGGCAAGTTCTCGAGGTCGTTCTCTGGGGCCTGATCAGCCATTACCTGAACGCGATTTCCGCCGCGCGTTTCAATTTTGTGACGGTCCTGCTGGGCGCCATCGTGCTTTGGGAATTTCTCGTAAGGTCGCTGCACGGCATGGTCATCGGCTTCATGGAGGACGTCTGGTCGCGCAATTTTCTGAATCTGTTTGCCGCCCCGTTGTCTGTTGGGGAGTATCTTGCCGGTCTGGTCCTTTTCAGCAGCGCGACGAGTGTGATTGTTCTGACAGTGGTCGTGATCTTCGCCAAATTGGTGTTCGGACTCGCGTTTTTCAAATACGGCCTGATGCTCATTCCGTTTTTGCTATTGCTCTTTCTTTTTGGAATTGCGCTGGGCATTTTCGGAGCCGCCATCGTTTTGCGCTGGGGCCCGGCGGCCGAGTGGCTGATCTGGCCGTTTCCCGCCATGCTGTCTCCTTTGGCGTGCGTTTTCTATCCGCTTTCCGCGCTTCCCCATTGGCTGCAGTGGCCGGCGCGGCTGGTTCCTCCTTCCTATGTCTTTGAGGGACTGCGAGCAATCATTCAGGGCCGGGGCGTCGCGCTTGAGCCAATGCTGGTTTGCGCAGTGCTGACTGTTGGGACCCTGCTGCTCGCGTGTTGGGGATTCATCCGCACCTATCGCCACACCGTGCGCACCGGCCTCCTCGCGCGCTACAGCGCCGAGACGGTCAACTGAGCCCGCAATTGGCGCCGTTCTTCGCTTTCCGCTGGAACGCCCGGAACGATGGTACGCATCCTCACCTTGACCCTTCACGCCGAATAAGGTTTAAATGGTCGAGAGGGCGCGCGCCGGTGCGGTTTCGCATTTTGGCATCAGCACAGCCCCTTCGAGAATCCTTTCGTGATTGATATTCATTGCCATCCTCTTCCCTCCACCGACGACGGCGCGAAATCGCCTGAGATTGCCGCCGAGATGTGCAAGATGGCGGCCGCGGACGGCATCACGCATCTGGTGGCGACTCCCCATTCAAATTATCAATATCCGTTTGATGCGCAGGTGAACCGCACGAAACTCGCGGAGCTGCAAGCCGCCGCCGGGCCCAAGCCCCAATTGCTTCTCGGCTGTGATTTCCACCTCTCGTTTGAAAATCTGGATCGCCTGCGCGAGCACCGAGGCGATTACACCATCAACGGCACGGACTATTTGCTCGTTGAATTCGCGGACTTCTTCATTCCCGATCAAATGGACCAGGTCTTTTATGAAATAGAGATCGCCGGTATCACGCCCATCCTCACGCACCCGGAGCGAAATCCGGCGTTCATTCAAAAGCCGGAACTGCTCCATCGCTGGACGACGCGCGGATGCCTGGCGCAGATTACAGCGATGTCCTTCACAGGCCGCTTCGGCCGAACGGCGCAACGCCTCGCCGACCACTGGCTGAATCAGAACCTGGTCCATTTCTTCGCTTCGGACGCGCACGACCTGAAGCATCGCCCGCCGGTCCTTTCAGAATGCTACGCGCGGCTTTCCAAATTGAAGGGGAAGGAAATTGCGGATTTGCTGATGGTTGAAAATCCTGAAGCGGTCATCAACGGCCGTCCGCTTCCTCCGCAGGCGGATCCCGGCGAAAGCGCGGAGCCGCCGCGGCGGAGAAAATGGTTTTCTTTCCTCACCCACTCTTGAGGTCGATCCCAAGCTTGTCCCAAAGCGCGCCGACCTTCTTGCGAACGTCTTCATCCATCCTGACTTCGTCCGGCCACGGACGCGTAAAGCCTTCGCCGGGCCATTTGCGCGTGGCGTCCACGCCCATTTTCGAACCGAAATTGGGCAGGCGCGACGCGTGCTCGAGCTGATCCACCGGCCCGAGCGTGAATTGAATGTCGCGCTCCGGATCAATGTGGTTGAGCGCTTTCCAAACGGTCTCGCGGACGTTGTGAACGTCCGTATCGTGATCCACCACCACGATGCACTTGGTAAACATCGCGCCCGGCAAACCCCAGATCGCGTGCATTACTTTGCGCGCGTGGCCGGGATAGCTCTTGCGAATCGCGACGAGCATCAGGTTGTGGAACACGCCCTCGGCCGGTAAGTGAAGGTCCACCACTTCCGGCAACTGCTTCTTCATGAGCGGTAGAAAGATCCGTTCGACGGCGTAGCCCATCCAGTAATCCTCCATCGGCGGAACGCCGACGATGGTCGAAGCATAGATGGGATTTTTGCGCCGCGTGATGGCCGTCACGTGAAACGCCGGAAACCGGTCTTCCAGAGAGTAAAAACCCGTGTGGTCGCCGAAAGGTCCCTCGACCCGCAAATCGTCGAGGTCCGCATAGCCTTCGAGCACGATTTCCGCGTTCGCGGGAACGTCAAGGTCCACGGTTTCGCAATGGACCAGCTCCAGGGGCTCGCGCCGTAGAAAACCGGCAAAGAGGAATTCGTCGAGGTCTTCCGGCAAAGGCAAAATGCCTGAGAGCATTGTCGCGGGATCAGCTCCGATGGCGACGGCCACCTCGAGCCGGCGCCCTTGGCCCTGCCGCTCAAGCCAGCGAAAATGTTCCGCCCCGCCCTTGTGCACTTGCCAGTGCATTGCCGTGGTCCGCTCGTCGAAAACCTGCATTCGGTAGCAGCCGACGTTGCGACGGCCAGTTTTCGGGCTGCGCGTGACGACCATGGGAAAGGTGATGAAGCGGCCGCCGTCCTGGGGCCAGCACTTCATGATCGGCAGTTGAGCGAGAGAAACATTTTCGCGCTCGATCAGCTCTTTCACAGGTCCGGTTTTCACGCTTTTTGGAACGAACGATCCCAGCTCCGCGAGCTTCGGCAGCATTTTCACCTTGTCGAAGAAGCCTTCCGGCGGCTTCATCTCGAGCAGCGCTTCGATGCGCCCCGCCACCTCATCCAGCGAATCCACTTCAAGCGCCAGCTCCATCCGCCGCTTCGACCCGAGAGCGTTGATGAGGACCGGAATTGCATACTGGACGCCGTCGCGCGCCGAGCGCGGCTTTTCGAAAATCAGCGCCGGTCCGCCCGCTTTCGACACGCGGTCGGTGATCTCAGTGATCTCGAGGTCAACGTCCACTTCGAGCGGAATACGTTTTAGCTCGCGCTCTTTTTCCAGACGATGAATGAAATCGCGCAAATCTTTGTAGGCCACGAATGCTCCTTCACAATTCGTTTCGGCTCTGCAGGTCCGCTGCGCAAGGATCGCGTCAGAACTTGCGAGACCATTCTTTCGGCCAGCGCTCGACCACGACTTTTTCTTCGGTATAGAACTCGACGGCGTCGCGGCCCTGTCCGTGCAGCACGCCGAGAAAGCTCGATTTCCAGCCGCTGAACGGAAAGGTGGCCATGGGCGCGGCGACGCCGATATTCACTCCGATGTTTCCGGCCGGAGCTTCATAACGGAACTTGCGCGCGGCGGCGCCGCTCGAAGTGAAGATCGAAGCCTGGTTGCCATAAGGATTTTGCCGGAGCAGCTCGATTGCTTCATCGAGCGTTTTCGCGTGAACGAGGCTCAGCACCGGACCGAAGATTTCCGTGTTGGAAAGCGCGCTCGCGGCCGGGACGCCATCGAGCACCGTCGGCTTCAGGAAATTCCCTTTCTCAGGAGCGCCTTTGCGCCCATCCACCAGAATCGCGGCGCCGTCGCCGACTCCCTGCGCAATGAGCCCTTCAATGCGCCGCTTGCTCTCCGGCGTAATCACGGGTCCCATCTGCGCGTCCGGGTCGAGCCCGCTCGCCGCCCGAATCGCCCCCGCGGCGTCCGCGATCGGCTGCCTGAACAATCGCTGCGCTTCGCCGACTGTGACGGCCACTGAAACCGCCAGGCACCGCTGGCCAGCGCAGCCAAAGGCGCTATCGGCCGTGATGCGCGTCGCCATCTCGACGTCCGAGTCCGGAAGAATAACGACGTGGTTCTTCGCGCCGCCCTGGCATTGCACTCGTTTGCCGTGCGCTGCGGCTTGGGCGTAAATGTAACGGGCCACCGGCGTCGAGCCGACGAAGCTGATGGCGCGCACGTCCGGATGATCGAGCAATGCGTCCACGACGGGCCTGGTTCCGTGCACGAGATTGACGACGCCCGGCGGGAGCTTCAGCGGTTCCATCAACTCGAACAGATGCGACATGGACAGCGGAACCTTTTCCGATGGCTTGAGGATGAATGTGTTCCCGCACGCAATGGCATAAGGAAGAAACCAGAACGGAACCATCACCGGAAAATTGAATGGAGTGATCGCCGCGACCACGCCGAGCGGCTGGCGGATCATCATTTCGTCAATCCCCTGCGCGACGTCTTCGAGGTTATAACCCTGCATCATCATCGGAATTCCGCAAGCGACTTCCACGTTTTCGACGGTGCGCTTCAACTCGGCGCGCGATTCCGCCAGCGTCTTGCCGTTCTCGATGGTGATGAGGCGCGCAAGCTCCTCGACGTGGTCCTCGAGGATGTTCTTGAGCTTGAACAAATACTGGATTCGATCTTCCGCGGGCGTGCGCCGCCATTCGGGAAACGCCGCAGCAGCAGCAGCGACCGCCGCATTCACATCTTCCCCCGCACCGGTTGGAACCGTGGCGATCACCTTACCCGTCGCCGGATTGTTGACCGGCAGGCGCGAGTCACTTTTCGAGCGATGCCATTCGCCATTGACAAAGAGGCGCATCTCATGCTGAACGGTTACGTCTTGTGTGCTTGTCGTCTCCATAGGCCGGTTCCTCTTTCCGCCTCGAGCAGACCGCATGAGGCCGCGGAACATTCATCTTAGTCCAATGCCTTCGGAGCAACAACCCTCCCTTGCCCTCGCGAAGCAGGCATAGGAAAGGTTGAGATTGTTCAGGGTCCGCGCCTATGGCAAAGGATTGGTAAAAGCGGCGGGCGGTTTCAGTGATGCGCCGGGAATGACCACGGGAGCGACCCCAATGTCTTTGCAAGTCATCGGAGGCGGAAAATGGTTGACGACGGAATCGGGAATCTCCGCTTCGGAAGCGGGAATCGGGGGCTTTTTGCCCGCCAGGCGCGCGGCGTCAAATCCGCCGAGCAAATTCGTCAGCCGCAGATTCGTGTCCCTCGGGCCTTCAGGCAGAAAGGGCTTTTCATCCGGCAACGACCCCAGGGGCGGAAGATGGTAAAGAACGTTCAGAAATTTTGCGAAGGATGCGTGGTCGCCCGGGTTCGAGACGATGGCGCCCGATTTGGCGAAGGGCGAAATGAGGATGAGCGGCACGCGAGGTCCGTCGCCGCAGGGATGCCCGTCAGGACACTGCTCAAATTGCGGAGGTGGAACGTGATCGTAGAATCCGCCCGAATCGTCCCAGAAGACAATGATGGCCGAATCGTGCCAGTAAGGACTTCTCGCCACCGTATCGACGACCTTCGCCACGAGCGATTCCGAAAGCTGCGAATCCGAATAACCAGGGTGATCGTCATCGCCGAAGAAGTGGACCGCGCTGGGGTCCGCCGGTTTCCATTCGAATGGATTCTTGTAGCCGCCTTTGATGAAAACGACGCTGCGCGGCGGCAATCGGCGATCGGCCATCACCGTGAAAAATTCTAGCAGATCGTGGACGCCGCTCCATAGAGGCTGATTTTCGCGGATGTACCCGAAATACTGCGGCGCATTGTGGTGTGGGATGTACGAAGGATGATGATCCCCTCGCCCGCTTCCGAAACCCTCCTGATACCAGGCCCAGGGCACGGACTTCTGGTTGAGCTTCGCCAGCTCGCCGATGTCCTGTTTGACATCATCGGTATCAAGTTTCGCCTCCGTCGCCTTTCTCCCCATCAGCGTCAGCATCAGCGTGGCGTAAGTCTGGTCGAGCTGATGCGCCTCGCGCGCCTGCAATGGAAAAGCATAAGGGCCGAAGGGCGGATTCAAATCGTTGATGACGGGTTCGCCCGGCGTTGACGTTGAGTGAAATGCTTCTTTCGGGTGACGCGCCGCCTGAGTTTGCCCGGTCTGTGCGGCGATCAGATCAATGTTGCCGGGCGTCGAAGGCCCGTACATGCCCTGGAAAATGTGATCGTAGAGCGCGAACCGATGAGCGTAAAGCCATAGGAAAGGAATCGTGCGGCAATCCCAGTGCGCCATGGTCAGCAATCCCATCTGGCGTGCAAACTGCGGGTTCGCCTTTCTGCGCTCCAGGTGATGCTCCTCATAGGCGACAAAACGATCCATGCGGCCGTCATCGGACTTTGCCAGCAGCGCCGGGCGCGAATGGTCAACATCGGAAGTGTCCGATGCCGTCAGGAGAAATGGCGTCACCCAGGTCTTTCCGATCGGGTCCCACTGACGAAAGCCATGCTCTCGGGCTTGTTTGGTCGCAAGATTATCGGCGCCCGGAAACGATCCGAAATAGGAGTCGAACGAGCGGTTTTCCTGGTAAATCACGAAGACGTGCTTGATGTGAGCGCGAAGATTCGCGATGAATTGCGCTCGCGCATTAACCTTCTCGAGTGACGCGGGTTCGCCGCCCGTCACGGCCGGGACGAAAATCAGACACGCGATAAAGAATAAAGGTTTCCTGCCGAGGTTCCAGAATATCCTTCGCGAGTTCGCGATCCTCAATGGCGCCTCCTCCACGCGAGCGTTTACCCGAGGTAAGTAGGCAATATAACACTCGCGGCGCAAGTCAGCCAAGACCGGATGGAAACTCCTTTGAAGGCTGGATGTTTTGCGCGATGCAGCAGACCGGTTCGGCGCTTGCAGGGAGCGCCGCAGGTTGTGAGTTTGCAGACCGCGTATCCGCCGCTGCAAGGAGATAGAGGTCAGGCCACCCGGGCGGGCGCGCGGTCAATCGCGTCGTTGATTTCGCGCAGGAACTGTTCGAGGTTCAAATGATTGCGTTCGGCCACATCGCGCAGCGCGCCGTCACCTCCCGCCCTGAGATCGATTTGGTGTTGGACAAACACCTGCATCGTCTGGGGCCAGACCCGGGCGACGTTGCTGGCTTTCAGAGTAGGAATAATGAACCTCATCGCTCCTCCCTCGTGCTACCACTGTCAACATAACGTGGAGGAGCAGCGCCGCGCTGTGACGCAAGTCACACCGTGTTTGTGACCTGTCTCGATTTGTTTGGGGACGACGGCGAAGGAACGGGGCTTCAAAACTACGCCGGCGGACGCTTCCATCAAACCGGGGCCGTCAGCAATCGGAGTATTTCTGCGCGATGGGATAGCGGCGGCCCATGCCGAAAGCCTTGGCGTTGACTTTCAGTGCGGGCGGCGCCTGCTGCCGCTTGTATTCGGCCGCGTTCACGCGCCGCACCGTTTCCGCGACGATCTTCGGATCGATCCCGAAGCGCGCCGCGATTTCGCGGGCGCACAAGCCGTCTTCGATAAAGCTCTTCAGGATTCGATCCAAAACGTCGTAAGGCGGAAGCGTGTCCTGATCGGTCTGGTCCGGCCGCAACTCGGCGGAGGGCGGCTTTTCAAAGCTTGCGGCGGGAATACGCGGTGTATTGCGATTCGCGTAGCGCGCGAGTGCGTACACGGTGGTCTTTGGAACATCGGCAATCACGGCGAGGCCGCCCGCCATGTCGCCGTAGAGCGTGCAGTAGCCGACCGCCAATTCGGATTTATTTCCCGTGCTCAAAACGATCGCGCCGAATTTATTTGAAAGAGCCATGAGGATGTTGCCGCGAATCCGAGCCTGTATGTTTTCCTCCGTAACATCTCGAGCCCGCTTTTCGAAAGCGGGAGCGAGCGTGTGGAGAAAGCTTTGATAAAGCGGCGTAATCGGAATGATGCGGAAATCAATTCCCAGCGCGCGCGCGAGCGCTTCCGCGTCCGTGACGCTCCCCGGCGAAGAAAACGGGCCGGGCATGGAGACGCCCTGAACGTTCGCGGCGCCGAGCGCGTCCGCGGCCAGCGTGGCGACGAGCGAGGAGTCAATGCCGCCGCTCAGGCCCACCAGGGCGCGCTTGAAACCGCATTTCCGGCAGTAATCACGGACTCCAAGCAATAACGCCTGATAAATTTCTTCCGTCTCGCCTTCGGGCGCCGCGCGAATTTCCTCGGATCCGCCCTCGGAATCCCACAGCACCATGTCTTCTTCAAAAGACTTTGCGCGCGCGCGAAGGTTTCCGGCGGCATCGAAAGCCATGCTCGAACCGTCAAAAATCAACTGGTCGTTGCCCCCGACCTGGTTGACGTAAATCACCGGAGCGCCGTGCCGGAGTGCGAGCGCACGAAGCATGTCATGACGAAGCCCGATTTTTTCCGTCGTGTAGGGCGATGCGGCGATGTTGAGCAGGAACTTCGCTCCGGCGGCGGTTGTCTCTTCGACGGGGTCGCGCGTGTAGAGGCGGTTCTTCCAGAAATGTTTGTCGTTCCAGGCATCCTCACAGATCGTGACGCCGATTGGCAGGTTCGAGATTGAAAAGACGGCCGGGCTGTTCCCAGGCGCGAAATATCTCGACTCATCGAACACATCGTAGTACGGCAGCAGGATTTTTGCGTATTCAAGCAAGCGGCGGCCGCGATTGAGGAGCACCGCAACGTCCATCGCAGGTTTGCCCTGCTCCGGGGGCGCGCGACGGACGGAGCCGACAAGCGCGGCGATCTTCGGAAGGCGCCGGGCCAGGTCTTCGACCGCGGCTTCCGAGCGCGCAAGGAAGTCCGGCTTCTCAACCAAATCGCGCGGCGGATAGCCGCAAATGGCGAGTTCCGGAAAGACGACAAGATCGGCGCCGCGTTCACGTGCACGATCGGCGAATTTCAGGATCAGTTCGGTGTTGCCTGCAAAGTCGCCGACGGTCGGATCAATTTGCGCGAGAGCGATTTTCATGCGGTTCGGGTTGCTGATTCCGCCTCGCATCCCATTATACCGAACCGCCCAGCGTGAATCATTGCAAGCACGGGCGCGCGGCTGTAAACTCGCTGGCCGTGCCGAATCCGATGGAGCCTTCCCCAGCGAAACGAGAAGTTGCCGTGGCCGCCGCGGTCTTCGCTGTGGCGGCGACAGCGGCGTGGCTGCTGGCGGCTCACTCTTTCCACCTCACGCTCGATGAAGGTCTCTACCTCGAGGGCGGACTGCGCGTCGCCCGCGGACAGGCGCCTTATCGCGATTTCTTCACGCTCACGGGCCCGCTCACCTTCTGGCTCGAAGGGTTGGTTTTCAAAACCTTTGGAGCAACGCTCGCGCACGCCCGAATTCCTATGGTCGCCGACCTCGGCGCGCTTACGGCTTCGGTCTATTGGCTTACATCGCGGCTCACTCATCGCGCTTTGGGCTTGGCAGCCGCGTTCATTTTCTTTTCATGTGAAACGGCCTTGAACTTCCGGCTTTACGCGAACCACCGATGGGACAGCGGAGCGTGGGCCATGCTGGCGGTTGTGCTCGCATGGGAGAGCGCCCGCGGCGCGCGCCGTCTCACGGGATTCGCCGCCGGCCTAGCTGCAGCGCTTGCGGCGTGGGCGACGCCTTCGCTCGTTCTGCTCGTGATTGCGCTTGGGATGTGCTTGATGTGGAGAAAACCTGTGAGGGGAGCCGCGTGGAGTTTTGCGGCAGGGGTGGCCCTTTGCTCGATAGCCGCCGCGGGAGCGCTCATTTTGCAAGGCGCGCTTTGGCCGATGATCCGCGATTTGCTTTGGGCGACTCAGCACTATCCTTCCGCCAACCGCGTCTCCTATGGATATGGCGCGATTCCGCCGGGAGGGCTGGCAAAAGTTTTTGCAGGAGCGGCGCCGGCCGATTGGCCGGTTCGCGCTTTCGGATTGCTGACCGTGCTCCTGCCGCCGGCTTTGCCGATCATCGTATTCGCTCTCGCCATAACCTATGGCATTGCGGCGAAAAAGAACGATGATCGCGCACCGAACATGACCTTGCTGATGATTGGCGCCATTGCGCTGGTCCTCTCGACATACCCTCGCTGGTCGGCCGACGAATTGCTTTCCGTCGCGCCAGTGTTTTACGTGCTTTTTGCGTTCTACGCAAGCGGGTTGCTCCGGCATCGCCTCGCGCGGGTCATCGCTCTTTCCGTTGCGCTCGGTCTGGGCGCGGCGGCATTGGCGCGGTCCGTTATCTTCGCCCGATCGCTCGAGCCGGTCGAAACACGCGCCGGCCTCGTGCGCGCTTCACGACCCACCGCTCTAGTGCTTCGATTCTTCGAGCGAGCCGTTCCGGCCCAAAGCACGCTTTTTGTTTATCCTTACCTCCCAATTGTTTATTTCATGACGAACACGTCCAATCCGACGCGTAGTGATTTTTTCCAGCCCGGAATGATGACCGCGCGGGATGCGCAAACGACGGTCGAGGAGTTGCGCGCACACCCGCCCGAGCGGGTCTTTTACTTTCGCTTCCCTGCTTCGGTTTACCGCAGCATCTGGCCGAATGCGAATCCCGCTGCCCTCCGGCCAAACGCGATTGACGACTGGATTCTCGCTCATTACAAACTCGCGGCAGCCTTCCGGCATCCGGTCGCGGAGTTTGACGTGCTTGTCCCGCGAGGGACGGAATAAGGAAGTCGGCAATTCGGGGATTGTGACTAAGCGGGCAGAGCGACCAAATCGAGAAAGCTTTCTCCGTGCGGAATGCGCAAGCCGAAGTTTTCAGCAATGGTCTGTCCGATGTCGCTGAGGCTCGCGCGAGTCCCGAGATTCGTGCCGCGCCGGACGCGGGCGCCGGCCGCGAGAATCGGAACGTATTCGCGCGAGTGATCGGTGGACGGGCCCTTGGGATCGCAGCCGTGATCGGCGGTGAGGATGAGGAGGTCGCCGGGTTTCAAGGTGGCGATAAGTTTGGGAATAAAAGCATCCACAGCTTCAATAGCGCGGGCGTAGCCCTCGACGTCGAGCCGGTGGCCGTAAAGCATGTCGAAATCAACGAGGTTGGTGAAAATCAGGCCGCGCGATTCTTGAGCTATCGCTTGCACCGTGCTTTCAAGCGCTGAAGCGTTGTTTTTACCGGGGAGAGCCTGAGTGATTCCGCGATTGAGAAAGATATCTGGAATTTTTCCGACGCCCGCCACTTCGAGACCAGCGCCTTTCAGCACTTCGAGCAGCATGGGGCTCGGCGGCTCGACAGCGTAATCGTGCCTTCGCTCCGTCCGCGTGAAGGCGCCGGGCTTTCCCGTAAAGGGCCGCGCAATGACGCGCCCCACGCGATGCGGCCCGTCGAGAAGATCCCGTGCAATCCGGCAAATGCGATAAAGCTCATTTACGGGAATGACATCTTCATGTGCGGCAACCTGGAACACGCTATCCGCCGACGTGTAAACGATGGGGCGGCCGGTGCGAACGTGTTCCGCGCCTAGCTGCTTGATGATTTCGGTGCCGGAGGCGGGATAATTCCCCAAAATCTTCCGGCCAATCGCCGCCTCGAACTTCTGGATGATTTCCGGAGGAAAGCCGTGTGGATAGGTCGGGAACGGCCGGTCGAGGATGATGCCGGCCATTTCCCAATGCCCTGCCGTGGTATCTTTGCCCGGAGAGCGCAGCGCAGCTTTGCCGTAAGCGCCTTCGGGCTCACGCGCCGGTTCGAGGCCTTTCAGCGGACGGATATTGGCGAGGCCGAGGCGGACGAAATTGGGCGCGTGCAAGCCGCGCATTTCCGCAATATGCCCAAGCGTATCACGGCCTGCGTCGCCGTAAGCCGCAGCGTCGGGCATCTCGCCAATCCCGACGCTGTCCATGACAATCAAAACAACGCGTTCAAACGTCCTGGCCATGGCCCACGCACTCATCCACCGAGGCTATTCCGCTGTAAAGCGGGTGGTCAATTCCATATCACCCCAGTGGACGGTTAGTTTTCCCTCGTTGCCGCCGGCATTGGCGAGTGTGATGGTCACCAATTGCGCCGACGTCGCGATGGTTCTCTCCCCGAGGGGAACCGATGCGATATTGAGTTTCGGATTGAGATTCGCCATTGCATTGGGCTTTATGCCCCATTGGCCGTGCTGCTTGTTAAAGGCCAATGACCACTTGTTGCCCGCTTCTTTGCGCGCAAAAAGGCTGTAAATTCCCTTGGGAACCGTGACGTTCCCAAAGCGGAGGTCAGCGGCCGTCGTGAAGGTCGTTGATTTGTCGGCGCCCAATCGCCAGTATTGCCCGACCGGAAGCCGCGCGAGCTCCTGCCCGATCGTCTTGCCGTGGAGCCCCGGCCGGCCATATTCAATCGAGATCGTCTTGCCGTTGAGCGTCACTTTCGTCAGGCCGCGCGGATTCTTCTGCGCATAGGCGCCGGCCGACATCACCACCGAAAGAGCGAGGCCCAGACTCATACCCAGAAACTTTCGCATCAAACACCCCCTTCATCGAATTTTGATCTTGACTCCGCCTGCGACGCAGAGCGAACGCACCCGCCGCCTCATTCACCCGTCGAGGTGGAATTGCACTTCTGAAAGACGAACACTTCGAGGGCCCTTGAAATCAACCACGATTATAGCGCGCATCGAGCGGCGCGTCACCTTGAGCCACCCCTCCATGGCAGCGCACGTAGTTCAGATCCCTACTGCGCCGGCAAGCGCGGTTCGAGATGGTGCATGAAAAATCTCAGCAGCCGCTCATCCAGATACGTCCGGACCGTTTGGCCTTGAAAGCCGTGCTTCTGGTCCGGCTGGATATACAATTCGAAAGGCTTGTTCGCCTTGACCAAAGCTTCGACGAAGTTCATGGTGTTCTGCATGTGGACATTGTCGTCAATCGCGCCGTGAATGAGCAGGACCGGCGCTTTGAGCCGATCCGCGAAATAAAGTGGAGAAGAATCACGGTATCCGGCCGGATTTTCCCGGGGCGTTCGCATGTAACGCTCGGTATAAATCGTGTCATAGAGTTTCCACGCAGTCACGGGCCCGCCCGCCGCGCCGCACTTGAAAACGCCGGGAGCGTGCGTGAGCGCGTAGAGCGTCATATATCCGCCGTATGACCACCCCCAAATTCCGATGCGATTCGAGTCCACATAAGGCATAGACTTCAGATAGGCGACGCCCGTAAGCTGATCGGCAAGCTCGTGACCACCCATGTGTTCGAAGATGACGGATTCCCACGCATGGCCGCGCCCCCACGAGCCCCGATTATCGAGAGACCAGACGATAAAGCCGTTGTCCGCAAAGAGCTGGTCGAGCGGCGAGCTGACGCCCCATCGGTCCTGAACCACCTGCAATTCCGGGCCGCCATAAACGTAAACGATGACCGGGTATTTCCTGCGCGGATTGAAGTCCGGAGGCAGAAGAATTCGCGCGTAAAGCCTTGTCCCGCCGGGCGTTCTGACGGTCACGAGCCTCGTGGTTCCGAGCACGTAATTCGCCAGGTGATTTGCCGGCGCGTAGATTGTCGCAAGCAAAGCACCGTCCGAATTGAGCAGCCGCGTGACCGGCGGCTTGCGATAGTCGGAAAACGTATCCACCAGATATTTTCCATCGGGCGAAAGGCGGATGGAGTGCATACCCGGGTCATGGGTGACCGGCTCAATCGCGCCTCCCGCGAGCGGAACGCGCCAGATTTGCCGCTGGCGAGGGTCCGGATCAGTGGAAGCGAAATAGACCAGCCCCTTGCGCGAGTCAACCTGAAATATCGGCACGCTTGAAAAGATATTCCGATCGATCATCCAATCGCCTTCGGTCAGCTTGCGTACCAGCTTTCCATCGGCCTGATAGAGATAAAGGTGCATCCAGCCGTCGCGCTCGGAGAGCCAGAGAAACTCCTTCCCCTGGCGGACGAATACCGGCGCATAGCGTGCATTAATCCAGTAACCGTCATGCTCGGTCAGCAGAATGGAGTCTTTATCGGCGCCCGGCTGCCAGGCGTGGAGTTCCATTTCAGTCTGCGCGCGGTTGAGCGTCATGAAGCAGATCGCACTCGAGTCGGGCGTCCAGGAAAAATCCGGAGAGAAGTATTCCACTGCAGAATTCCTGATCCGATAATCCCAATGCGCCGGCTGAGCGCTTCCAACGGAAACAACGTGAAACGAAGGGATGGGATTGGCGTCGCCCGCCTGCGGATACCGCTGGTCGAAAACCGTCACGTGCGTCGAGAGATAGCTCGTGATGGGATAAATCGGGACGGGACCGTCGTCGAGCCGGAGGTAGGCGATCTCACGCCCGTCGGGAGACCATACGTAGGCGGGACTCGTTGCGCGGTCCGCCAGCTCTTCCTCATAAACCCAATCCAATTTGCCGTTGAATATCGTGACGGAGCCGTCGGTTGTCAATGGTTCGAGTCCGCCCTCTTTCCGCGAGATCGCGTACAGATTATTTCCGCTCACGAACGACACCCATTCGCGTTCAGGAGAAAATTCAGGATATTCGATGGCCTTCGCGAAGCTCACAAGACGCCGCCAATGGTTTGCGGCGACATTGTAGAGCCAAAGATCGCGGCCCGCCTGAAACATAAGATCATGGCCGTGCGGCGACCAGACGTAGGAGCCGAGATCCACGCTCGGACCCGGGCCCTCCGAACTGAGGAGGACCGTTTCTTTCCGAGTCGCGGCATTGAAAATGTCGAGCGCCTTCGGAGCATCCGGCCCGGCGCCCAGCGGATGAATGTAGGAAATCTCATCCGTTCCAGGCCGCCAGGCGATGTGCGAAAGGCCGGGGGAAACCAGCCCGCCCGGCTGATTGATGATGGCAGGCGTGAGCAGCTTTTCGCTCGCGCCTTGCGCGAGCGCGCCACAGGCGATGAGGACGGTACCGAGGCGCATGAGCATTCGAAAACTTCTCATCAGGGCACCCTGCTGACAGAAGATGGAGTTTACATTATTTCGCGCTAAGCATTCACGCAATTTGGAAAATCTCCGAAGCGACTGCGATCAATCCTCCGGCTTAAGCTGCGCGAGCAGGCGCTCGAGTTCCTTCGGCAGCGGCGAATTGAAATGAAGCACTTCGCCGGAGCGCGGGTGTTTGAACTCGATTTCCGCGGCGTGGAGAAAATGGCGGCTCAGTCGTTGATCCTCGCCCATCGAAGTGCGGAATTTTCCCGGCGCGCCGTAAAGGGTATCGCCGGCGATCGGATGACCGAGCGAAGCGAAATGCACTCGCAACTGATGAGTCCGCCCGGTGCGCGGATGCGCTTCAAGAAGAGTGAAACCGGAAAAACGCCGGAGCACCGCGAATTCAGTGAGCGCTTCGCGCGGGGCGATGCCGCCCGTTTTCATCCGCACGCGGCGAACGGGGTCCCGGCCTACGGGCCGCGTGATTCGTCCCGCTGCGCGGTCGAGCGTTCCATGCACGAGGGCCTGATAGGTTTTGCGCACATCTCTCGACTGAAATTGCTCGCTGAGCGCGCGGTGCGCGAAATCATTCTTCGCGACGACGATCAACCCGGAAGTCATTTTATCGAGCCGGTGCACGATGCCCCGCCGTTCTTGCCCGCCCAACTGCGAGAGATATTGGAAGTGGTAAAGCAGCGCGTTCACAAGCGTGCCGGAGCGCGTTCCGGCGCCCCCGTGAACGGTCATGCCGGCAGGCTTGTCTAGGACGGCGAGGTCATGGTCCTCGTAAACGATCGCGAGCGGAAGGTTCTCCGGCTCGGCGCCCGCGGGCTCCGGCTCAGCCGTCACGCGAACGACGTCGGCGCTTCGGATCCGCTCACCGGGTTTGCGAGCGGCGGATGCGCCGACCTGAACCCTTCCCTCACGAATGACCCGCTGAATGTGACTGCGGCTCCATTCGGCCAGATGACGCGCCAAAAAAAGGTCGAGTCGCTCGCCGGCTTCTTCGGGCTCGGCGACGAATTCCCGATGTTCGTGATTAGCCGTGCGGCTCTGTGGCATTCGCTCGGTGCTCGGGGTGAAGCAGATCGAGAAGCAGGTCGAGAATCAGCAGCGCGGCTCCCACAACGATCGCGCTGTCGGCCACATTGAAAGCGGGCCAATGATACCCGCGATAGTAGAGATCGAGAAAATCCACGACTTTGCCGTAGCGAAGACGGTCGGCGAGGTTCGAGACGGCGCCGCCGATAATCAAGGCCAGACCCACGCTCGAGCGCCGCTTCAGCGTCCCGCTTCGGAGAACCAGGATCACAACCGCGATGAGGAACGCAGTGGAAACGGCAATCAGAATTCCGGTCTTCCACGGCGAAGGAGAGTCGGCAAAAAGGCTGAAGGCAATCCCCGGGTTCCGGGTGTCCACAAGGTTGAAGAAGTGCGAAATGACGCGAACCGTCGTGCCGCGAGGAATCGCCCGCTCGACCCAGCGCTTCGTCAACTGGTCGCTCGCCACAACGAGCAGGGCGAGCCCGGCGTAAAAAATTCGCCAGCCGCTCTTCATACCCGGCCGCTCAGCCATGATTGAAGCGCCGCACTTCCATTTTCATGATCGGATGCAAGCGCCGCCTTTTACGGATGCACCGCCGCGTTCGACGTGCCATCCTTCTCAATTTCGCGCAGCGCGGCGCAACAGCGCTCGCAAAGAGCGGGATAGCGCGCGTCCGCGCCGACCTGGACCGAGTAATTCCAGCAGCGCGAGCATTTCGCGCCCTCGGCTTTTTCCACCTTGATCTCAAGGCCGGAACCATTCGCCGCGCCGGCGGCTTGCGAAAGCTCGACCTGCGAGACGATGAACAGCGTGTTGAGCAGATTTCGGTATTCCCTGAGCAATGGAAAGTCGCCGTTCGCGGCAATGCGGACGCGCGCTTCGAGGGACCCCGCGATCGCCTTGTTTTGCCGCGCGGATTCGAGCGCCTTCAGTACTTCGTTGCGCACGGCTATCAGCCGGGGCCAGTTGGCAAGCCGCTCCTGATATCGCTCCGGAATCAAAGCCCGAAATGCAGCAGGCGGAACCGCCTGAGCGATGTGAACGCTCGCTTCGCGCTTCGCGCCGGCCGGCGGCAGCAGATAAGACCACACTTCCTCCGCTGTGAAGCAAAGGATCGGGGCAACCGCGCGAGCGAGCGCGTCCGCGATGCGATAGAGCACCGTTTGTGCGGCGCGCCGACGCTTCGAGCGCGCGGGCGCCGTGTAAAGCCGGTCCTTCAGGATGTCGAAATAGAACGCGCTGAGGTCAACCGTCGCAAAATCGTAAATCGCGCGATAGGCTTTGTGAAAGGCGAACTCCTGATAGGCTTTGCCGACCTGTTCGAGCACTTCAGCGGTGCGGGCGAGCACCCACGCGTCAATCTCCTCGAAGTCCTTCGCCGTCGCTTCATCGCGCGCGGGATCAAAATCGTAGAGATTTCCCAGGCAGTAACGAAACGTGTTCCGCATCTTTCGATAAGCTTCCGAAAGGCGGCTCAGAAGCTCCGGAGAGATCACGACGTCCTCGCGAACGTCCACCGAAGCCACCCACAACCGCAGCAGTTCCGCTCCGTGCGTTTTGATGATTTCATCCGGGTGAAGGCCCGTGCCGAGCGACTTGGACATGGCGCGGCCTTCGGCATCGAGCACCCAGCCGCTGGTCAGGACCGCCCGATAAGGCGCTGCGTCACGCACGCCCACGGCGATCAGGAGCGACGTATGAAACCATCCGCGGTGCTGATCTCCGCCTTCCGCATAAACGTCCGCCGGCCATGGAAGGTCCGGTCGCCCGCCGAGCACGGCGAGATGGCTCGATCCGGAATCGAACCAGACGTCCAGAATATCTCTCTCCTTGCGGAGTTTCGTTCCGCCGCAATGGGGGCACTTCGCGCCCGGCGCGGCCAAATCTTCAACCGGATGCGTGTACCAGGCATCTGCGCCCTCTTTGCGGAAGAGTTCAATCGCCGGCCGCGCGAGCTTCGAGTCCATGATCGGCTTTTCGCACGCTTCGCAATAAAACATGGGAATCGGCACGCCCCAGACACGCTGCCGCGAAACGCACCAATCCGGCCGCGTCGCAATCATCTGCGAGATTCGCTCCTGCCCCCAGGCCGGAGACCACTTCACTTTGTTGATTTCCTCGAGAGCGCGCCGGCGCATGTCGGCGTGGTCAATTGAGATGAACCATTGCTCGCTCGCCCGGAAAATGATCGGGTTATGGCAGCGCCAGCAGTGCGGATAGGAGTGCGATAGCCAGCCCGGGGGTCCGGCCAGCGCGCCACGCTTTTTAAGCAATTCGATGATTGGCTCGTTCGCTTCAAAGACCTGTTTACCGTTGTATTCCGGCAGGCCCTCCGTGAAGGCGCCGTCTTCACCGACCGGACAATAAATTTCGATTCCGTACTTCCTCCCTGTCTCGAAATCTTCGCGCCCATGACCCGGCGCCGTGTGGACGCAACCCGTGCCGTCTTCGGCCGTCACGTAATTTGCCAGCACGCCCGGAATCTTACGGTCGAGAAACGGATGCTGAAGGACAATCCCTTCGAGGCGTTTGCCGGGGATCCGCGCCAGAATGTTCGGCGCGCTCAATCCCGTTTCCTGCAGCACCGGCCCGAGGCGCCGGCTTTCAACCAGATAAGCGTCATCGTTTCCGCCAGCGGCGACCACATACTCAAACTCAGGATGGAACGCGACGGCCATGCTCGCGGGGAGCGTCCACGGCGTCGTCGTCCATATGATGACGTAAACGCGACGGCCTTTGAGCGCCGGATCGAGTGCGGCGGGATCTGAAGCCAGGAGATAGCGCACGTAGATCGAGCGGCTGCGGTGATCGGCATATTCGACCTCCGCTTCGGCAAGCGCGGTCTTATCCGAAATGCACCAGTAAATCGCCTTTCGCCCGCGGTAAACGTATCCTTTATCGAGAAAAGTCAGGAAAGTCTCCGCGATGACCGCCTGGTAGGAATACTCCATGGTCAAATAGGGCTTGTCCCATTCGCCGAAAACGCCGAGACGCTTGAAGTCTTCGCGCTGCAGATTCACGAATTTTTCGGCATACTTCCGGCACTCGAGGCGAATTTCGCTCTTTGACATCTGCTCCTTGCGCCGGCCCAATTCCTTGTCAACGTTGATTTCAATCGGCAAGCCGTGGCAATCCCAGCCGGGAACGTAAGGTGCGTTGAAACCGGAAAGCGTTCTCGTCTTGACGATCATGTCCTTCACGATTTTCGTCAGCGCCGTGCCAAGATGGATGCGGCCATTCGCATAAGGCGGGCCGTCATGAAGTGTAAAAATCGGCGCCTTCGCACGCGCCGCCCGAATCTGGCCGTAGAGATTTTCCTTTTCCCAAATAGCAAGCCGGACCGGCTCATTCTGCGGCAGGTTCGCCTTCATCGGAAAATCCGTTTTGGGCAGATTGATGGTTTGCTTGATGTCGAGCGGCATCTGCATAAGTCTCCCCGGGAAGTTGAGTTCCCATTATAGGCAACGCACCGACGAAGTGTCTAGCGCGCGCTCAGGCGAGGTCGTGGGTCAGTTTCCCTCTAGCCCGTTTGGCGTCACCTTGCTCACTTCTGTTATACTCCTGAGTTCCTTGTTATCCAGGAACAACCTGCTCTTTGATCGCGTAAACTTAGCTGACTCGATTGCTTTTTCCGCGGTCAGAGTTCCCTGCAACTGCCGAGTCGCTAGGTTGCTGCCTACATGTTTCAGTGCGGCAAGAACAACCAAGTGGCGACTGCGCCCGACTTGGGAAGCGGACCCTGAAGCGCATCGGGCTCTCACGGGCGCCCGACCGGCGGAAGCAGCTCCGCTGGTCCAATAGGAGTGAACCAGATGAAAGACAGACGACTCTCGCGTTTCACCGTAATGATCCTCGCCGGAGGGCTCGTTTTCGCCGGCACGCAACTGGCCCTGGCCCAGCGAGCGAACAAGAAGACGTCCAGACTTCCCGTAAGTAATCCAGAGGCGCTCGGCTTCTCATCCCAGCGCCTCAAACGGCTCCATGCCGCCATGCAGCGGGAAGTGGATCAGCAGCAGCTTGCCGGGATCGTAACCATTCTGGCGCGTCACGGCAAAGTGGTTGAGGAGCGAACCTACGGCAAGAGAAACCTCGCGAGCCGCGCCCCGATGACGAAGGACGCAATTTTCCGCATCTACTCCATGACCAAGCCCGTCACCGGCGTCGCCATGATGATTCTTTACGAAGAAGGCAAATGGCGTCCTTCAGACCCCATTTCGAAGTACATCCCCGAGTTTGCGCATCTGAAAGTTTTCAAGGGCCTGGATAAGAACGGCAACATGATCCTGGAAGATCCCGTCCATCCTCCAACCATGGAGGAATTGATGACTCACACTGCGGGCTTCACTTACGGGATCTTTGGCAATACGCCGGTTGACAAGATGTACCTGAACCGGAAAGTGTTGCAATCCCGATCGCTCCAGGAATTTATAGATAAGCTGGCGAAAATACCATTGCTCTACCAGCCGGGAACCCGCTGGGTTTACAGCGTGTCGACGGATATCCAGGGCTATATCATTGAAAAGTTGTCGGGCCAGTCCCTGCCCGATTTCATGCAGCAGCACATTTTCGGACCCCTCGGGATGAAGGATACCGGCTTCTTCGTCCCCCCGGATAAACGGAACCGATTTGCCACTCTCTACAGAGAGAACAAAAGCGGCCAACTGGTCGCGGATGCAACCGCCTGGGGAGCTCCCACGGACTTTGCGACGCCGCCAGCAATGCCCTTTGGCGGTGGCGGCCTGGTCTCAACTGCCCAAGACTATCTGCGCTTCGCCCAGATGCTTCTGAACGGCGGTGAGCTGGACGGTGTGCGCATCCTGGCCCCGGCCACCGTCAGGCTGATGACCTCAAACCATCTCTCCCCTCAGCTTATGGCGGGCAAGTTTTCAATTGGGTCAGCAATCATCCGGCCCGGCCTGGGGTGGGGCTACGATTGCGCAGTCTTCACGGACCCGCTGCAAGCCGGCACAGTGGTTGGCAAGGGAACCTTTTTTTGGGAGGGAGCGGCGGACACCTGGTTCTGGGTCGATCCCACGAACGATCTGATTTTTATTGGCATGACCCAGCGAATGATTGGCCCCGGGTGGCCCAATGTGGAGGCAATGAGCCAACCCCTCGTTTATCAGGCTCTCGTCAATCCACAGAAATGATCCACGCCAGCCGAACTTGAAAATCTGTTTTGCGTGGATTGATGGTTTGCTTGATGTCGAGCGGCGTCTACGTATGCCTCCAGGCCAGTCACGAGCATGACAATCCTCGCCTCACCTGCACTAGGGCAAAACGGTCGCGCATGGAAACAATCAACGTCCGACCGTCGGGCAGAAACCTGAGCCCCGACGGTTGCGTGGGAATGGACTTGTCCCCAAATTTGAGACAAACGGTTAAGACTCAAAATTCAGCGAATGGTATGAAAATGCCATCGAAGGGAGATGAGTCATGGGTTTGTCTCGACGG
The DNA here is from genome assembly GCA_021828285.1 of Acidobacteriota bacterium. GTDB lineage: Bacteria > Acidobacteriota > Terriglobia > UBA7540 > UBA7540 > JAKASG01. The sequence goes on from JAKASG010000043.1 coordinate 29,020, forward strand.
CAGTTCACGAAGGAGTTCAAGC
>JAKASG010000105.1 GCA_021828285.1 Acidobacteriota bacterium
ATAAAGGTGTACGAGTTGGCTGCCGATGTGGCCCATGGCAAGTGGGAACTCTTGCCCTCGCTCGACTTTCGTGAACTGCGAAAAAGAGGTAGCACGTTAGCACGCGCTTCCGCAAAGTGTCAAGCGCATCGCCAGTTTTCCGTGGCGCAAAAGGCCTCCCGTCCCCTCGCGGGATACCGGCCGCCGCAGAAGCGGCGGGCAGGAATCTCGCGCCCTTAGAGGGCGGCCCTTGCGCTGCGCACCCGGTCGCTGCGTTTTATGCGATCCGGGTGCACAGCGCTATGGTTTGCCGGGAACCGCTGCTGAGATACAATGCATCCCCTCGGAAACGGCTGTAATCCGAGGGGATACCTCTTTCCAAATTCTCAAAAAAGCAAGAGCTGCAAAGGCGGATCCTCCACCGGCTTGCGCTTTTTCCCGACATAGACCTCCATTTTTTCAAACTGCCGGTCGGTAACGGAGAGCAATCTCACCTGTCCGTGGCTGGGCAAGGCGGCATGAACCCTCCTGCGCAGGACTTGCTCAGTTTCTTCGCTCGGGACGTAGCGGGCATAGACAGAATACTGAAGCATCGTGAAGCCTTGCTTGATGAGCGCGGCGCGGAACTGACTGTATTCGCGGCGCAGCTCCTTCTCATCAACGGGCAAATCGAACATGGCGAAGAGCCACATGGCTTTGTACCCCGAGAGCGCGAGTGCGTGGCGAGGCATGGAGGAACAGGATTCAGGATTCAGGAGTCAGGGAAGGCAGGGTAAGTTTCTGTTGGCTGCCTTCGATAACTGCCGCTAGGGACGAGGCGGCGCGGCTGACCCAATCGAACAGTGTGCGCGATTCGCCGTCGCAATCGAACCGCCCGAGTAAGCCTTCGAGAATCGTTTTCTTTGAATCCTTGTCGAGCGGCAGGCTGCCGGTCTCGCTTGCGGGACCGCCGCGCCGATTGTCGTTAAGGTTGGCGACGACGCGGTCCACTATGGGACGGAAGGGCTCCATCAGGTCGTCGGCGAGGCAAAAAGCGTCGTAACGGTTGTGGTGGTGCAGGCCGAGCGAAGGATGGAGCCCGGCAGCGCACAAGGCGCGGGCCACCGTGGCGCGCAGGATGGCATAGCCGTAATTCAAATGCGGATTGATGCCCTCGCCCTCCGGGTCGCGGCGGAAAGCCTGTCCCCCTCCGGCGGGATCGTCTTCGCCGAAGAGATTCTTCCAATAGATGCGCGCGGCGCGGGCTTCAAGGTTCTGCGGGTCGCCGGAGCGCACCTGCGCGGCGAGATTCTCAAGCCCGCAGTCGTTGGGGATTCCGGACTTGCGACCTGAAACTTCAGAGAGCAGCCGCGCCTGGGCGCGGATTTTGGCCTGCACGACCTGCTGCCATGCTCGCTTGCGCAGGGGCAGCGGCGCGGCCGCCTGCCTGGAGAATCGCTCGGCCTGCGTGGAGTGGGTTTCGAGCGGTAGCAGCATCGCGGCGGGCATGTGCTTTTCGTTGCAGGCGATGAAAATACCCCCGGCCTGCGCGATGCCCGCCAGCACGGCGTGGGTGAAAGAAACCTGGGGATGCGAGACGATAAGGACGGCCAGATCGGCGAGAGGAACGGTTTGCGCCTGAGTATCGCGAGCACGCAGGCCAGAATCGGGATCGCGCGCCCGACGCTTTACCGTAACGCCGGTTTCCTCGCCGGCGGGCCGTAGAGGCGACGTGTCGTCGCCGGATTCGCCGGAAATGCCGGCTGGCGGCGGGGACGCCGCCGCTACACAGGGAAATTCAATCACCAGCAAATCGTTCCGCACGCTCAGCCTTGCCGGGCGGTCGGAAATGTCCAGGATGCGCTCAGTCATGCGCCTCCGTAATCTCCCCCAGCGGGCTCACGACGACCTTGCGCGGATTTAGCCCTCGCAACGTGTCCGGCCCCTTCCACACCCAAGACTTGTCGGCACGCATTTCCTTCTTGGGCCGCGCGTCATTCGCGGGAGCCAGCCCGATGATGATGCTGCCAGCAGATAGCTGGGTGTAGCTTCGGGTCACAAGCAGGCGTCGGGAGTCCTTCGGACCGTCGCACTCAATCGTGTCTCCTTGGGCCAGCGAGAACTTGAATTTGACCAGCGGCCCGTGGTCGCGCTGCACCACGGCCTTGCGCGCCTTAAGGCGCTGGAAGGCCTCGTACATGGTGACGACCTCGCCATCCCACTTGCCTTCGTTACCGTTCTTATCGAGCTCGGCGTAGATTTCGACGTGATGGTTCGAGTCGCTGGCCACGTGGCGCGCCCGCCTCCCTTCGCCGAGCGCAAATGTGGGCACGGCCTTGTTGATTCGTGCCCGCTTGATGGGAATGCGGCGGCCGTCCGAGGTCTCAAAGAAAGGCAGGTTGCTTTCGTCGGCGAAAACCTTCTTCGGCTCTCCGCCACTGAGCTTGGCGAGGACCTTTGCCTTAACACCCGGATCGGCAATGTCTTCGGCCTCGTTCTTGGTGAGCGAAGCAAGCAGCTTGCGGACGCGGACGACTGACTGTTTTGTAGCGGCGGTCGGTGACCGCCGACCGGATTTCGGCGATGGGAACATTACCGCTACAGGAAACGGCCGGGAGTAAATCGTTTCCTCGTGCAGCGCGCCGGAAACTTTCTTCGAGACGCGATGGGAGACGACGACTTTGCCGATCTCCGCGCGAACGGAGTCGGCGAAATTCGGCCAGGGGCCTTCGAGCGGCGCAAAGCGCTTGCGCCCGGCGGCGGGCGCGCGCTGCGCCGCATCTGACAGCCGCTTAATCATGCCGGCGTCAGTGAGGCCGATGACCACCGCGTCCACGGCGTGATGGCGGTGATCTTCGCGGGACTTGGGCTTGTAGCCGCCGTCCGTCGTTGGCCCGTCGTTCAAAATTGAATTCAGCTTCCAGAGATTGCGGAAATAGGACGTGGCCTGGCCTGAAGTCGCCTGGACGCGGCGCTTGCCTTCCGCGTCAACCTCGCCGCCAAAAAGCAAGCCGAGATATTCCTTCGCCAGGCGAGTGGCATAGGCCGTGTCATTCAGTTGCCGGTCCCGGAAGTCGCCCAGGAATTCTTGCAACTCCTCGTCATTCATCTCGAACCGGCGCAGCTTGGCGTTCTTCACCGCCGTCTCGCCTTTGAACTTCCTGACCCGGACGAGGATTTCCTCGAATTTCGCCGCGTCGCCGGAGTAGGCCTCGGAGGGCGTTTTATTTCCTTTGACGTTGCGATTCTCCGGCACGTAGCAGAGCGTGAGATTCTGAAAGGAATTATCCATCGAGCGGCTGAACGGGATGATGTGCTCGATATCGAATTGGGGCTCGGGGCCGAGAAGCAAGGCCATGGAAATGGTTTTGCCCGTGTAGGGGCATTCCCAGTGGCACTCTTCGGCGAGCAGGACCTTGCGAACGTCGTCCGGCTTCGGATCTTTGATGCCCATCTCCGCCATGATTTTCCCGGTCGCTTCGGCGCGGGATTCCTCGTTGCGCCGGTTGGTTTCGGAAATGGCGCTGCGCTGCTTCTTGGATTTCTTCAGGTCACGCGCCAGCTCGATGCGAATTTCCCGCGGCCTCCCGAACTGGCGGATGACCGCGTTCGTGACCTTACGCAATTCGGTGAGGCTCCGCGTGACGGCGGGATTGCGAATTTCCAGGGCTTGCTCGACCGGCGGAAGGAGCGCTTTCGGCTCGCCGGACCGGAAAGATTCCGGGTACACTTTCTTGCGGGCCGTCTGCAGCGCCTCACCTTGCTCAAGGAGGGGCAGGAGCTTTTCGATGGCTTTTCTAGAGAAACTCAAATGGTCGGATTCGAGCGAGATGCCGCAGAACTTCTCTGCTGCGTTCTCGTCGAGCTTCCAATGGTTCAAGGCCCGGCGCTTGAGGGCTTCGGGCTTCTGAATACTCAAGATGTCCTGAATTGCCTGTTCGTGTTCTTCGGCGGACATCTCCAGCCAGCGTTCGCCGAAAGCAGCATAAAACTTAGAAGTAGTCCGGTTGCCCGGCATTCTCTCTTCGCCGCCACGCTGGAGGTTGAATGAAGTCCCCTTCGGAAGTCCGAGTAGCTCGCGCGCGCTCGCTGCATCTGCGCCCTTCGCTTTTCGCTTCTTGTCGAACAACAGGTCGCCTCGAAGCTCCAGAGCGTTAGACAGTTTCATGCGTTCCTCGGCCGTCAGGAATCGCGATGGCTTGTCCGGCTCTTCAATCTCCAGATCGTTGACCTTTTGAAGAAGCCGGAAGCGCTGGGCGACGAGCAGATAGGCGGGCGCGCGGCGCTGGCCGGGCTCGAGTTCGCACCCGCCAATGGTGTTTGGATCGAACCATAACGGCCGCTGATAGAAGATTGCCTTGCGCAGTTCCTTCTTGCCGTCTTGCGTGAGCACGTCAGGTTGATGTTTCGCCTGGGCTTCCCAGATCGCATCGAACTCCTTTTCGTACATATCGCGGGCTGTCCAGCGCGAACGGATGCGCTCCTCACTCGGCTTCAAGCGCGAGAAGTATTCACCGAGGGTGCGCGTGTTTGCCGCCCCCATGGCTTTGCGGAGTTCGGCGATCCCTTCCTTGACCTTTCCTTCGTCATCGTCTTTCTTGGCGACGCCTTTTCGGTTGCTCCAGAAGCCCCGGCGTTGCGCGATGTGGTAAAGGGCGCGGCCGAGTGAGTGCGGTTCGAGTCTTTCGTCGAGCGCGGCGGCGCGAAGCATGTAGGGCAGCGTGTGTTGCGGTTCGGGATAGAGGCTGGACTTCTCTTTCGCTGCGAACCAGTCCGAGGCCAGAATTTCTGAGTCGAGGCGATTGAAGAAGTCCTGGCGGGACTCTGAGTCGCTCACGTTCCCTGCCGGAAGCAGCCCGAAGCGCTGAAGGATGTGGGCGAGCTTGACCAGCCGCCTTCGATGCCGCCAAAGCTGGCGGCGGTGCAGGCGCGCGTCGCGGCGTGCCTTGTTGCGCGATTCCTCGCGGCCTGATTCGATATCGCCCTCCATGCCGGCGTCAAATACGCGCACTCCGACATGGAGCAGGTGGTGTGGCTCCCCGTCCACCAAACCTACTATCGCCCAGCCTAGGGAATTG
>JAKASG010000044.1 GCA_021828285.1 Acidobacteriota bacterium
GAGTCGCGCAAAAGCCACGCTTTCGCCTGGCGGGCCTGCAAGCGCCGCTTTCAATCCCGCCTCGTTTCGCCATGGGATGGGCAGCAGCAGACGCGCTCCCGCGGGCGCGCAGTGCGGCTGCGACGGCGCAAGATAGTAAAACTTCTCGAAAATCCCGGCCCAGTTCCGGTTCCATCGGGCGCCGTAATGCCGCTCGACGAACCGCCGGAATCCCGTCGCGCGCGCTCGCTCCCCGCCTTCGCTGAGCGCGACGGCGGCATAAGCGAAGCTATCCCAGATTGATTGCTGAATGTAGCGGCTTGGAACCCAGTTGGTGACGATTACGCCGAGCGCCCGCGCGTCCGCGATGCTTCGATAGGCATCCGCATAGGCGGCGAGGTTGCGTAGCGCGTCAGCTCCCGCGCGTGGTCCCCAGCGGCAGGAAATGATGGCGGGAGCGCCGATCGCCCGCAATCCGTGCGCCATCACACGCCGCGCTGCCTGCTCGAGCGGCTGCGGATCCGTAACGGAATACTGCCAGTCCATGACGACGATGTTTTTGCTGAGGAGCGGCAAAATCTGTGGCTCCTTGTGCAGCACGTAATCGCCCCAGACAATGAACTCTTTTCCGGCCCCCTGCGCGATTTCATCGAGTGAGTTCAGGTAACCCGCCCAGATTTCCGCGCGCGTCCGCGTTTCGAGGGCTTTGCGGGAAAGCTCCGATCCGCCCCAGCTCACTTCATCGCAGCCGCCGTGGAAATAGCGGCCGGGAAAAATCGCCGCCGCTTCCTGATAGAGGTCGTGCATCAGCCGCAGAGTTTCCGGGGCAACCGGAATGACGCCATCGAAATTCCCCCTCCCGCCCGGCGGACGGTCCGCGAGATGCGCGTAGCGCGGCACGGCGGTGATGTAGTGCGTGTGGCCGAAGGATTCGACAATCGGAATGATCTCGACTCCGCGCTTTTCGCCGTATTCGGCGAGCGCACGCGCTTCTTCGGGCGTGAGCGCGTGCTGGTGAGTCAGAAGCTCGGGATGCGAGCGAAATCGAAGAGCCGAACCCTGATCGTCCGTCAGTGAGAAGAGCAGCGAATTCAGATTCCACTCGCGGGAAAAATCAATCAAGCGGCGATAATAGGAAACGTCCTCCGGCACGCGCGCCGCGTCCGCCATCAATCCGCGCAGACTCATGGGCGAGGAAGCCGCCGGCGCGGCGATTGCCGGCGAGCGGGTTTGCGCTCGAGCGGACGAAAAACCGAGGCCCATCGCCGCGATGCTCACCGCGCCCTCAAAGCCCCGGCGGAAAAAATCGCGCCGGGTCGTGCGGTCCGGATTCCCTTGTCCGCTCAAGCGCCGCTTTGCGTCTTTCGGCGAAACTGAATCGTCGTTCTTCATCACATTTCAGAAGGTTATCGTCGCGCCGCCATAATCAGCATCGCCAGCAGCGCGATGTTAATCGCGTGCGCCGTGTAGCAGAGCGGGCAATGCGTGCGCAGCCTGGCGACGAGCGCATAAATCAGATAAAAAGCGAGCAGCACGCTCGCCGCGCTTGCAGCGATCAGCGCTCCCAGAAACCACGCCGGCGCAAGCCGCGGCTCGAGCGCCCACGCAATCACCGCCAGATAGTAAGCGACGCCGAACAGCGAATTGGGCGGCCCGAATACGCGCGCGTAGGGCGTCTGTACCACGGTCACACAGTTCGATCCGTCGCGCGCGCAGAGAATCGCCGGAACCCAGCGCATCCGCTTCACGCGGCCGTAATAGGCGAACGTGAAGTAAAGCGCGTCCCAAAGGCCCGCGAGCGCCAGCACCGCAATCGCCGCCCGAATCACCATCGCCATGCGCCCGGCGCGCTAGGGCCGCCGCTTTTCGCCCTGCCATTGGAACTGTTTTTTTTGCTCGAGTCCGAGATGCGCAAGCACGCGGCAGCAGAATTGCGTCACCAGATCGTCAATCGTTTTCGGCCGGTGGTAAAACGCCGGTGTCATCGGAAAAATTTCCGCGCCCGCTTCCTGAGCCGCGAGCATATTGCGCAAATGCACGCGGCTGAGCGGCGTATCGCGCACCGCGAGAATCACCGGCCGCTTTTCCTTCAGGCAAACGTCCGCCGCGCGCTCGATGAGCGTCTGGGAAATGCCGTGCGCGATTTGAGCGAGCGAGCCCGTGCTGCACGGAATCACGATCATGCCGCTCACGGGATATGAACCGCTCGCAATCGAAGCGCCGATATCGGAATCGAGCAGATACTCCGTCTTCCGCGCCGGCCTACCGGCAAGCGCCGCCGCCACTTCCGCGCTCTTCGTGAGGTCCAGTTCCAGCTCCTCGCGCAGCACCTTCAGCCCGGCGCCTGAAATCACCAGGTGAATTTTCCCGACGCGGGCGTCCGCTTCGAGCATTTGGAGCGTCTTCCGCGCGAAAATCATTCCGCTCGCGCCCGTCACGCCGAGAATCATCCTCTTCTTGTTCGCTAAAGCCGCCGCAGGCATCGTGAGCATTGTTAGCTACGCCTGCGGGCGAAGTCAAGGCGCCGGAGATGCTCTCCCGTTTCCGCGTGCGATTTTGGCGCCGAGGCGAATCCGTCATCGTCCGGCGGGAAACGCGTTTCATTGTGATACCATTTCCTTGAAGGGCGCGAGCCGCGATCGAATCGCCAAACCCAGGCTTGCTTTCTTCTTCGCCCCGGCATCAACGTGAGTGACGGCGCTCACTGCATCCGAATCGGAGTGAGGGGACAATCCAAAGGGACGGAATGGCAGGTTTAAGAGGCCGCCGAAAAATGGCGGGGGACGTCATTTAGAGCGAAGCAAAGAGTCTGCTTCATTCATTTTCCGAAGCATAAAGCAGATGCTTCTACCGCTTCGCAGGATCAGCATGGCGCGATTCTCTTTTTGGCAACCTGAGGGGGATTTTCAATGGAACCGAAAACGGTCTTCGTGGTGGGCGCCGGGCCGGCGGGCCTGTTTGCAGCGCGGAAAATCGCCGCGGCAGGCCACCACGTCTCCATTTTCAACCGCGACATTCGTCCGGGAGGGCTGGCCGAGTACGGCATCTATCCTGTCAAGCACCACATGAAGTCCGGCCTGCGCAAGCAATTTACCAAAATCCTGTCCATGCCCAATGTGGATTACTACGGCAACATCGCCGTCAGCGAGCAAAGCCCTTTGACCATCAGCGCGCTCGCCGAGTGGCGCCCGGACGCCGTCGTCTTCGCCGTTGGAGCGCAAGGCACGAAGAAGCTCGGGATGGCGGGAGAAGATTCCCGCGGTGTTTATTCGGCCAAGGATTTCGTCTATCACTATAACGGCCTTCCGCCTTTCTCGACGCAGGATTTTTCCACCGGCCGGCGCGTCGCCATCATCGGCATGGGAAACGTCATGGTGGATATCGCGCGATGGCTTCTCATCGATCAGCCGGGTGAAAAGCCCGAAGAAGTCGCCGTGATCGCGCGCCGTGGACCTTTTGAAGTGAAGTTCGACAATAAGGAATTCGATGAGGTTGAAGCTTTCCTCGACCGCAAACTCTTCCGCGGGGAGCTCGCGCGCGTTGCGGAGCCGCTGAAGGCCGTTGGCCAGGACATTGCGGAAGTTCAGGAAAAGACTTTTCCGTGGCTTAAGTCGGAAGCCGCGCCGCCGCATCCGGGCAAGCTGACGTTCCGTTTCCTCAGTTCGCCCACGGCCATTGTTCCTTCTTCGAGCGGGCGCATCGAGCGAGTGAAAGTGGCGGAAAATATTCTCGTGTTCTCCGGTGATTCGACCAAGCCCAAACCCTCCGGCCGCGAGACGGAATTGCCATTCGATACGCTGATCTTTGCCATCGGCGACGTCGCCGATCCTTCGCTCGGCCTGCCCTACGCCAAGAATTCCTACGTCACCAACCCGGACACCTCCGACCCGAATCGCGCCGCCTACGAAGTGTTCGACCCGGCAAGCGGCAAGCCGCTCGAAGGAATTTACGTTGTCGGATGGGCGCGAAAGGCGAGCGAGGGATTGGTCGGCAAAGCGCGCTTCGACGCTGAACATGGCTGCGATCACGTCCTGAAATATCTCGAAGGAAAGCCGAAGAAGGTTTCGCTCTTGTCCGCGGAAATCCTGCGGGAGCTTTCAGCGCGGGAGAACGCGATCGTTTCGAAGGACCAGGTCATCCGGCTGCAGCAGGCCGAAGCGCAGAAAGGCGCGCTCGTCAACAACCCCGAATTCCGCTTCCCCACCAATGCCGAAATGCTCGAAGCGATCGAGGTCTTCGAGCCCGCACATTAACCGCGCGTGCCCGTTCAGCCCGATTATTTCTATGTTGAGGCCGACGCGGGCGCAGGGGTCGACCCGATCATGTCGTACACGCGTCGAACGCTCACAGGATCGCCGAAACAACCCGAGCTCAACCGAGGCACGGTCAAGCGCGTCCGCCTGCTCCAATCCAACGAGCCGACTTTAGCACGATCCGTGCTATCGAGCTCGAAGCCTTTCGAGCCACGTGCTATCGCGCCACGCGCCGACGTCATTTGCTCTTTCGCGTAAGCTTGCGGACTTTCTTTGCGAGCTCGGGCAAGCTAGCGAGTTCTGCATGCATTCGCTTGAATTCTGCGAGCGGGCGCGAGGGCGTACCCCAAACGGTGGTTCCCTTCCGCACGATCTTGCCCGGCAGAATGCCCGCTTGCCCGCCCACGACGGCGCCCGATTCGACTCGCGCATGGTCGCCGAGCCCCGCCTGGCCGCCGATCATCACGCCGTCGCCGATCTCGCAACTGCCGGAGATGCCGGTCTGCGCCGCGATCACCGCATGGCGGCCGATTTTCACGTTGTGGGCGATTTGAACCAGATTATCAATCTTCGCTCCCGCTCCGATCACTGTTGTCCCAAGCGAGCCCCGGTCCACGGTACTGTTGCTGCCGATTTCAACGTCATCTTCGATGACGACTCGTCCGATCTGCGGGAACTTGTGATGCCTGCCGCCAAAGAAAACGTATCCGAAACCGTCCGAGCCGATCACCACTCCAGCGTGGAGGATCACCCGATCGCCGATTCGCGCGCCGGGATAAACCGTGACGCGAGGATGCAGGACGCAGTCCTCGCCCACCTCGGCTCCCTCGCCAAGGTAGACGCCCGCGCCGATGCGCGTGCGCGAGCCGATTTTTGCATCATCTTCAATCACCGCACCCTGTCCGACTGAAGCGTCCGGCGCCACGCGTGCGCTCCGGGCGACGATGGCCGTCTCATGAACCTGAGGTTCCCTGCGCTTCTCGCGAGCTGCGAGAATCATTTCCGCCGCGCGGACAAATCCGATTTTCGGCTGTGCGACGGCGAGTGTCGTCTGCCCCGCAAGCGCTGCGCGCATGGGAATGATGATGCATCCGGCGCGCGAGCGTGCGGCTTGCTCGAGCGCGCGCTCCCCTTCCGCATACGCGAGGTCGCCGGGCGTAGCGGCGTCGAGGCCCGCCACACCGCGAATTTCGCGCTCCGCGTCTCCCGAAAGTTTTGCTTCGAGGAGCTGGCTCAGTTCCGTGACTTTCATTGCGAACCTCCTTGCGAGATCAAAGGCCGGCGGGAAAAATCGCGCGGTATTCCCACGGCCCGAATCCGGGCGGCGCAGCCCGGAGCTCAGAACCGCGCTGACCGGCGCGCGCCTCGCATCAAATCAAAGCGGATATATCGTCGGCTCATCGGGCGGGCGAGTTTTCCAGCGCCGGTGCACCCATAGCCATTGGTCCGGATACTCGCGGACATAGGCTTCAATCCGGCGAGTGAAATTCGCCGTGTTGGCGATAATCTCTTCTTCAGGATCATCGCGGCTGAGCCAATCCACCGATTCGAAGCGCAACCGGTACTTCTTTAGACGGCGATCCCAGATGACCAGCCCCAGCACGATGGCGGCGCCGGCTCTTCGGGCGACGCGCGCCGGCCCGGTGGTGGTGCAGGCGAGCCGGTCCATGAATTCGACGAACACTCCTTCCGAAGGCGCCATGTTTTGATCCATCAGAACGCCTACGGCCTCGCCGCGCGCGAAAGCTCGCAGGACTTGCCTGCTGAAGTCGCGTTTTTCAATAGGCTGGCCGCCGCTCAAACTGCGATAGCGGTTGACCAGCGCGTCAATCAAGGGATTATCCATCCGGCGCACTACGAAGTGGCACGGATAGCCGTAGACGCCGTGCGCGAACGATCCGAGCTCCCAGTTTCCAAAGTGCGCGGTCAGGAAGAGCACGCCTTTGCCGCGTTTTTGAGCCGCCGCATAATGCTCGAATCCGTCGTAGACAATCAGTTTCTCGATATTCTCGCGGCCGAGGCGCGGAAAATAGGCGAAATCGGCGAGCGTGCGCCCGAAATTCCGAAAAACTCCGCGCAGAATTTTACGGCGCTGTTTTTCAGAAAGATCGGGGAAGATCAGACGGAGATTGAACATGCCGACGCGCCGCAGATGCGGCCAGAAGGCGTAGGCGAGCGCCGCAAGGAGGCCGCAGATCGAGCGCGCCATGCGGTGCGGCATCCAGCCCAGCGGCTTGAGAACGGCGAGCGCGAAAAAATATTCGATTCGATGCCGGAGCGAAACGGGCTGCGAGCGGTCGCGCGCGGCCGGAACACCCTCGGAGTGCGCCGCCATTCAGTTCCTCCCCGCCGGCTCGCCGCTCTTCGCCAGGAGCGGTAAGTTGCGGCCGGGCGAAGCGGCTTTCCCACAAGACTCCATCAGTCCGCTCGCAGAGGCAAGTGCTGGAGGAAGAAGTTCAAAACCTGGCTCTCGTATTCCTTTTTCTCGGGGTCGGAGACCAACGTCCCGGTCAGATGATCGACGACGAGCAAACGCTTGGGCTCGGGCGCTTTTTTGTATAGAGCTTCCGTGGCATCGGCGAGTTGAGCGATGTCGTCCGGAGCGATGAAAAATTCCGGCCGGCCTCTGAGACGAGAAAGGTTTTGTACAACGGGCGGAGCTTTCGCTCCAAGAGTGAACAGGTGGAATTCTGCCAGCGTGAGGAATCGGAAGACCGGCCCGGGACTCCCCAGAAGCTGGTCAAGCTCAGCCAGAAACATTTGAGACGGACGCTCATACGGCGCATCCATCACCAGCGCGCTCACCCGCTTGTCTTGCTCGGCAGCAGCCAAAGCTGCGTAGGCTCCGGTCGTGACGCCGTAGAGCCCGACCCGGTGCGGATTGACGCCCACCTGCTTGGTCACTTCCTGAATCGCCGCGAGCGTATCCGAAGCTTCTCGAATTCCCAGGTTTGAGAACGATTCCTTCGCTTTCGGGCCCGTATAGTTGAAGAGATAAACGTTAAAATGGTTTTGTTGGAGTACCGTTCCGAGCCATAGCAGCTCAGAACGGTTCGAGTCATAGCCGGGACAAAGGATGACGACCGGCGCGCCACGCAGCCCATAGAGCAGCCAGCCCTCGTGCTGGCCGCCGTGCGAATCCGTGAAATCGAGTTTCTGAAAAGTGCTGAGGAGATAAGAAGACGGCGAGACGTTCTCGACGTCGTTCTTCTTGGTGAGAATGCGGAGAGTGAGATACCCTCCGAAGGCGACCAGGACCAGCACCAACACTCCGGCGAGCACCAGTGCGCTCTTGGCAAGCCGACCGACGGAGGCCGGAGCGGCCGCTGGCGAAGCAGCCATTACACTAGGACGAGCGCGCGCCATCTTTGTAAATTGGCCGCTGGAGGCAAATTCCTCTCCGGGCCAGACTTTCGATGCTAACACAACGCTGGGGCGTTGACTCCAAAAAAAATCCGCCACAATCGCCGATGCCGTACCGAGAAGAATTCGTGGAATCCGTTGCCGCCGCTCTCGACGGCAAAATCCCGGGCCTCGCACGCCTGCAAAACTATCCCACGGATTGCCCGCCGTCAATCGCAAAAACCTGGCCGGTGATAAACTCGGCGCGAGTCGCGATAAACAGAACAAGATCGGCGACTTCATTCGGCCGGCCGGCGCGAGCGAGCGGCGTTCTTTGAATCACGCGGAGGAGAAGACGGGACGGCTTTTCACCCGGGAAAAGGATGGTTCCGGGCGCGATGGCGTTCACGCGAATGTGCGGAGCGAGCGCCTTCGCCAGACATCGTGTCATCATGATATTCGCCGCTTTTGAAGAGCAATAATGCGCGTAATCCGGCCACGCTTCGAGGCCGCCGAGCGAGGCGATGTTGACGATGCAGCCGGTCTTCCGGCGCATCATGATGCGGGCAGCGGCTTGCGCACAGAAAAACGCGCCTTTCAAATTGGTTCCAAGCACGCGGTCCCAATCCTTTTCGCTGAGAGAGTCCCACCGCACCGGAAAGAAAATTCCGGCATTATTCACCAGAATGTCGAGCTTTCGGAAGCGCGCGGCCACTGCGCGAAAGAGGGCGCGCACTTCCGCCGGACGGGCGATGTCGGCGCGAAAGGCGACGGCTTCCACGCCGAGCGCGCGAATTTCGCGGACCGTCGAAACCGCTCCCGCCTTCGATCGGTTGAAGTTCACGGCGACGCTCGCTCCCGCTCGCGCGAGCGCGAGCGCAATTTCGCGTCCGAGTCTCCGGCCGCCGCCCGTGACCAGCGCGACTTGATTCAGTAGCGGACGAGAATCCATGAGCAGCAACTATTCTAACGTAGTGCGCCGAAAATCTCATGACCTTCGTGTTCGCCCCCTATTGGAGTGCGGGAGTTTGCTCTCGCTTTCCGCAAGCGAGCTGGCTCGCGGCGCGGGCCACATTCTTAACGGCCGGCATTCCGTCGGCTGACGGACACGTCCGTCGGCGGGCGGACAGCCCGCCGCACTCCCCAGGCCTCGCTGCAAATGCCAATGTGTTCGACGGGTTTTCTTGACCTGCTTCAACCCGTCGCTTAGAATCCCAATGGGTCCATGACCATCCAAGTGGTGCTCTACTCGAAACCCGGCTGCCATTTGTGCGAGATCGTAAAGTGCAAGCTTGAAAGGCTGCGGCAAGACCATCCGTTCAACTTTTGCGAGCGAAACATCGTGGATGATCCGGACGATTATGAGCGATTCCACCTTGACATTCCCGTGGTCTTCATCAACGACGAAGAAGCGTTCAAACATACGCTGGACGGGAGCGAATTCCTCGAGCGGCTTGCGCAAAGCGAGAAGAGCAAAAAACCCAATGCAACTTGATATTCTGGCGATTGCGGCTCATCCCGACGACACGGAGCTGACCTGCGGCGGAACGATCATCAAGATGGTTGAAGCGGGTTACCGCGTGGGGCTGCTCGATTTGACGGCCGGCGAAGCGGGGACGCGCGGCAGCGCCCGGATGCGCGAGCGAGAAGCGGCAAGAGCGTCACGCATCATGGGGATCCGTGATCGCCAAAATCTCGGCATCCCCGACTCGGCGGTTGATGGACGCCGCGAATACAAATTGGCGATTGCGCGGAAAATCCGCGAACTTCGGCCGCGCACCGTGATTCTGCCTTATTGGGAAGGGCGCCATCCGGACCATTACACGGCGGGACAGGTCGGCTACGAGGCGTGCTTTCTCGCGGGACTCGCGAAGCTTCCGATTGAAGGCAAGCCCCACCGGCCAGCCAAAATAATCTATTCGACTCTTTACGTTCCCGCCCTGCGCCCAACTTTTGTTGTGGATGTCACGGCTCAATTGGAACGGAAGCTCAAGGCCGTTCTCGCCTATCGCTCGCAGTTCTCGCCGCGAAAGGACATGCAAAACCTTTTCCCTGCCCGCGCTGATTTGCGGGAGCGTGTGGCGGGGCTTGCGCGGCATTTCGGATTGATGATCGGCGCGCGTTATGGCGAGCCTTTCCTCACTCGGGAAGTCGCCGCCGTCGAAGACATCGTAACCCTGCCCGTGCGGTCCATCTGACCGTGCATCCCGGCTGCTCGCGGCCTGCCGCCGGCAAGCTAAGCGCGCACCCGGTTTTTCCAATGGCGGCCCATAAACCAGACCAGCGCCGCAAGAATCAGAACGACAAAGAGGTCATCGAACCGGTGGAACCATGGGCCGAGAACGTTCCAGCGGCTGCCCAGCCGGAATCCCGCGTACGCGAGCAGTCCGCACCACGGCAGCGAGCCGAGAAACGTGTAAATGTTGAAGCGAACGAAGTTCATGCGCGCGATGCCGGCGGGCAGTGCGATGAAGGTGCGGACCACCGGAAGCAACCGCGCGGCGAAAACCGTCCAGTCGCCGTAGCTCGTGAACCAGCGGTCGGCCAGTTCAAGATCGTGATGGCTCAGCAGAGCCCAGCGGCCGTATTTTTCCACCAGCGGCCGGCCTCCCGCCAAACCGACGTAATAGGCGACGATCGAACCGACGTTGCAGCCGACGGCGCCCGCCAAAGTCACCCAGACGAGACGGAATCGCCCCATGGCAACCAGATAGCCTGAAAAAGGCATGATCACTTCCGAAGGAATCGGAATGCAGGCGGACTCGACGGCCATCAGCGCGACGATGCCGAGGTAACCGGAGCGGGAAATGACTTCGAGAATAATCCGGGCGACCGAGCCCAGGATGGTTGAGCCCATGGAGCGAACGCGAAGCCGATGAGCTGAGCAGGGGCCTCTCGCAGGACCGTGCGCTCAGAAATCTTCTGATTCCTGAGCAAAGCTATAACCCGGAAGCGAAGCGCCCTCCGAGGATTTATCGACTTTGACACGGCGGACATCAGCCTCACCGCCGCCCACCTTGCGGAGCATCGCGTAGGAGGAAAAAGCCTCCGAATAAATCTTCGTGACGAGCCACGTTTCGCCCGTCTCTTTCAATTTCCAAAGCTGACCCAACTGAATCGAAGCAACTGCCACGAACTTGCCTTCCTTTCTATCGAAAACATCGCCGAACGCCTGACTGCGCATGCTTGCGCGCGGACACTATGCGAGACTCTATCCTGACCGGCAAGCTGAGTCAATAGCGCGTGCTTCGCCCGGCCGCTCGAAGAGACAACCTCAGACGCGCTTAAGCGAATCGTACTTAACGGAAGCCAGGGTGATGGAGAGACGTGAAGCGGTTTCGGGAAACAATCGCCAGACGAGCCGCCGAGGGTCATTGGGTGTATACTCGTAGAAGAAATGGCGCGCTCGCGGCGCGGGGAGTAAAACGATGAAACGGCGGCTGATCGCGTCGGTTTCCATCTTGACGTTTCTGACGGTGTGGTGCGGGTCGGCCTGGGCTAAAAGCAAAAAAGACAATCCGGAGGACATCGGCCATCGCAAGGTCTCAGGGTTTTCGCTGATTTCCCTGCAGAAAGAGATCGCGATCGGCGCCAGGTATTCCGCACAGATTGATCGCACCGCGCGCCTGCTGAAAGATCCAGTCGTCACCGAATACATCAACCGCGTCGAACAGAACATCGCGCGGAACTCCGACGCCAAAGTGCCCATCACCGTGCACGTCATTGACGACCCACGTATCAACGCCATGACGCTGCCAGGCGGCTACATTTACGTCAACACCGGGTTGATTCTGGCCGCGACGAAGGAAGATGAGCTTGCGGGCGTGCTGGCGCACGAAACCGGCCACGTGGCGGAGCGGAGCTTCGCCTCGCTCGCGACGAAGCAAATGATCGCGCAGTGGGCTTCGCTCCCCCTGATGTTCATTCCCATGACGCTGCCGGTTTATTACGCCGTCAGCGAAGGGTATATGAACGGTATTCCGATGGTGTTCCTGAAGTTCAGCCGCAACCAGGAGGCGGGAGCGGATTTCCTGGGAATTCAATACATGTGGAAGGCCGGCTACGATCCGAATGGAATGCTCGAGATGTTCGCCAAGATCATGCGGCAGGCGCGGCGTGAGCCAGGCAGCGTTCCGTCTGTTTTCATGGATCACCCGCCCAACGGGGACCGCATCATCGCTGCGGAGAAAGAAATCAAGGATTTGCTTCCGAAAAGGCACGAATACCTGGTGACCACTTCCGAATTCAGCAGGGTCCGGCAGCGGCTGGAAGCAGACGTCAGCCAGTTGCGCATCAGTGAAAAGAGCCAGAACAAGCCGACGCTCAAGCCGCGCCGCCAGAAGCCGAACGACCATCCGCCTGTGCTGAAGCCCGGAACCGGCAATTAAATACTCCGGCTGCGCCCCCAAGCAAAATTCGCTCGACATCCCGGGACAGGGGCTCCCGGCCGTTTAATTCTCCCCTCGAAATTTCGTTCGCTTATTGCCTGAGAGTCTGGAGTGCGGCGATTCCGCGCTTACGAAGTTCGTCCGCGTAGTATTTGCGGAAGAGAATGTCCCACTCGCCGCTGCCTTCGAGGATGGTGCGCTTCTGGGAACCGATGCGCTGCCGAACCGTTTCCTCGACTTTCTCTTCCTCATGCAGCAAATCATTCAGGATTTTGACGGCTTCCAGGCGGAGGGTGTTGGGCTCATCGAAAATCTCGATCTCATCGAGCGACTCGATCGCGGTGACGATGCGCCGGGAGAGCTGATTGACTTTCTCGTAGGTCAGTTTCATGGGTTTTCGGGCTCGAGCCTCAAAGAATGACTTTGCGTTCCCGGACCAGTTGCTTTTTGATGGCTTTGAACGCGTCTTCGTACGTGGCGCCCAACTGCCTCATCTCGTCGCCGTGATCTTCCAGAATCCGGCGAACTTCATCGTTCAAACGGTCTTCGACGCTCAATTCATCGAGCATCACCTGCGAAATGACTTCGTGAACGTAATCCGGCTGATCGTACTGCACCAGGCCCGCCGCGCTCATGCGCTTCATCAGTTCCTTAGCCATATAGGAGACGTATTCGCGTTGCAAGTGCATGGGAAGGCCGGACAAGCCGATGGCGCCGGACATTTCAGTTTATAATCCGCGAGCAAGAGCTGTCAAGAAAACATGCGTAGTGACGTAAATTTGATTGTGTAAAAGGAGCAGGGTGTAAGTTGGTTCTGCTGGTAAGGGAGAACCAAATCCTTGAAAACTTCATCTCCTCAGAAAGGAACTTGAGTGTCAACATTCTACTGGACGAGTACAGAGAATGGACTTCCGTGGCGGCCATATATATATTATCTGCTGCCCGAGCGTACGAGGTGGAGTTTAAGCGTAAAGATAAAAGACAGAGGATCTGCAGCCCTGAGGGGCGACATCGAAGTCAATCGCTCATCTCTCGCGAGATGACGTTACGGAGGATGAAAATGAACAAGAAATTGGTTGTGTTGGTGTGCTCGCTAGCGCTAGTGGTGGGACTTGCTATCGGCATGATGGGGGCGCCGAAGGTAATGGCGGCGGGTGGCGCCATGCCGCATCCCGAGATGACTCGTGCGATTAGTCAGCTTGAAACTACTCGGAACCAACTGAGAAGTGGCGAGACGGTCTTCGGCGGGCATCGCATGAGGGCAATCCAATTGGTGAATCAGGCGATCCAGCAACTCCAACAGGGGCTAGCCTACGCGCGCCAGCATCGGCACTAGGAGAACGCTTGCCACGGCCTGAAGGTCGTTAAAAGCTCCGGGCTGTTACTGATAAGCGTGTATCGTCTCGTCCGCTGCTGGTTGTGCACTGGGAACCTGAAGGTGTAGCTTTTTCGGAGCGCGCGTTGCCTGTGCGCGTGCGTAGAGTAGTGTCGCGCAAACTCAGCATGCCTCGCATCGGATTTGCGTAGAGGCGGATGCTTAATATCGCGGGGCAGCAAGGATTTGGTCGAGCCGCCGTCCGCACTTCGCGTTGATCTTCAAAGCCCCCATTCACTCCGAGTTGCCCTTTTCTTCATACTGACGCTTGAGCTTGGAGATAACCGCCGGATCGGCGAGGGTGGTTGTGTCGCCGAGTACACGGCCCTCGGCGATGTCGCGAAGCAAGCGTCGCATGATTTTCGCGCTGCGCGTTTTGGGAAGTTCGGAAGTGAAGTAAATATCGTCCGGACGCGCGATGGGACCGATTTTTTGCGCCACGTGCTGCTTCAATTCCTGCTTGAGCGTATCGGCGGAGGGACTGCTCTCCTTCAAGGTTACGAAGGCGGCGATCGCCTGCCCTTTCACGTCGTCCTTGCGTCCAATGACCGCGGCTTCGGCGACGAAGGGGTGGTCCACGAGCGCGCTCTCGACTTCATACGTCGAAATGCGATGCCCCGCGACGTTCATCACGTCGTCCACGCGACCGAGCAGCCAGAAATATCCATCCTCATCCACTTTCGCTCCGTCGCCCGTGAAGTACTTGCCGCTATAGCTCGACCAATATTGCTCAACGTAGCGGTCAGGGTCGCCATAGATCGTCCGGAACATCGCGGGCCACGGCCGAGTCAGCGTTAGATAGCCGCCCGCTCCGGGTCCCACAGGCTGTCCTTTTTCATCGAGCACTTCCGCCGCGATTCCGGGAAATGGCTTGGTTGCGGAACCCGGCTTCGTCGCGGTCAGGCCGGGCAGCGGCGTGATAAGAATCATGCCCGTTTCCGTTTGCCACCAGGTATCCACAACCGGGCATCGTCCGCGCCCGATGTTTTCGTTGTACCACATCCAGGCTTCCGGATTGATCGGCTCGCCCACCGTGCCCAAGACGCGCAGGGAAGATAGATCGTGCTTCGCAGGCCAATCCGTTCCCCAGCGCATGAAGGTGCGGATCGCCGTCGGCGCCGTGTAGAGGATATTGACGCCGTACTTCTCGACAATGCTCCAGAAGCGGCCGCGGTCGGGAAAATCCGGGCTGCCTTCGTACATCAAGCTCGTCGTGCCATTGGCGAGCGGCCCATAAACAATATAGGAATGTCCCGTCACCCAGCCGATGTCCGCCGTGCACCAATAGACGTCGTTCTCCTTGACATCGAAGATGTAATGGTGCGTTGCGGCGACGCCCACGAGGTAGCCCGCCGTCGTATGCACCACCCCTTTCGGCTTACCCGTGGTGCCGCTCGTGTAGAGAATATAGAGCATGTCTTCGGCGTCCATCGGCTCCGGCTCGCAAAACGGTGAAGAAGAATCAACCAATTCGCGCCAGCGAACATCGCGGCCCGGTTTCATCGCCGCATTCGCCGCCTGGCCGATGCGCTCGACGACCAGGACGTGCTCGATCGTAGGCGTGCCTTCAAGGGCGAGGTCAGCGCTGGCCTTGAGCGGAACGACGCTGCCGCGCCTCCACGCGCCATCGGCGGTGATTAGCACTTTCGCTTTGGCGTCATTGATGCGCTCGCGAAGTGATTCGGCGGAAAATCCGCCAAAAACCACGCTGTGCGGCGCGCCGATTTTGGCGCATGCAAGCAGCGCAATCGGCAGCTCCGGCGTCATGCCGAGGTAAATCGCCACGCGGTCGCCGCGCCGGACACCGAGCGATTTGAGCGCGTTCGCGCAGCGATTCACTTCCCGCTCGAGCATTCCAAACGTCAGCACGCGCGAATCGCCCGGCTCCCCCTCCCAGATGAGTGCGGCTTTATTCCGCCGCGAGGAGGCGGCATGACGGTCCACGCAATTGTAAGCGGCGTTGAGCTTTCCACCCGTAAACCACTTTGCCCACGGCACAGTCCACTCGAGGACCTTCTTCCACGGCTCAAACCAATCGAGCCGTTTCGCTTCCTCCGCCCAGAAGGCTTCGGGATCTTTCGCCGCACGTTCGTAAATCGCCGGGTCGCCGGCGTTTGCCTGGCGGCGGAATTCTTCGCTGGGCTTGAGAACTCGCCCTTCCTTCAGCAATGCCTCGAGGCGTTCCGTGTGGTTCGTCGAACTCGTTGTCATCAGCCTAATCCCCCTTAGGATGCGATCTGCCCCGCGCGATTTCTCGTCGCCGCGGTAAAAAATCCTCCGATGCCCTGGTCCCTGCGCGGGCTGGAACCCAAAAGGCGCTTTCCTGATCCGCCGGCGCCGCTAGGCGTTCTGATACGCTTCGTCGAGCACTTCTATCACGTGCGCGACGCGCCGCTGTTTTTGCCCGCTGCGGGCGATGCCGCCGCGCAACTGCAAAAGGCAGCCCGGATTCGCCGTGACGATCAATTCCGCGCCCGTCTCGTCAATCCGCCGCATTTTCGCTTCGAGCAGTTTATCCGCCATCTCGCTCTCGGCCACATTATAGATGCCCGCGCTGCCGCAGCAAACTTCCGTTTCCTTGAGCTCCACCAACTCGAGCCCCGGAACGGCGGCGAGCAACTGCCGCGGCGCGGAGCGAATCCGTTGCGCGTGGAGAAGATGGCAGGGATCCTGGTAAGTCGCTTTCACGCGAACCGCTCCGGACGGCGGCTTGAAAGCGATACCCGCGAGAAACTCCGTCACGTCGCGCACTGCGTCGCTGAATCGTTTTGCGGCTTCATAATACTCGGTCTCTTCTTTCTCAAACAACTGCGGATATTCCTTCAGCACCGAGCCGCAGCCGGCGGCGTTGGTGATGATGGCCTCGCAGCCGGAATCAGCAAAGGCGCGAATGTTGCGCCGTGCAAGGTCTCGCGCCACGTCGCGCAAGCCCGCATGAACGTGCAACGCTCCGCAACAGCCTTGTTCCGCGGGAATCACCACCTCGCAGCCGTTGCGCGCGAGCACTCGAACCGTCGCTTCGTTCAACCTCGCAAACGCGAGATTCGCAATACATCCGGCATGGAAAGCGACGCGATGCCGCCGCTCGCCCACGGCGGGAACGACCGTGCCAAGCCGCTCGGTGAAGAATGGCTTCTCCATGCGCGGCGAGAGTCGCGCCAGGCGATCGAGCCGCTTCGAAAAGATTCTGAGCGCGCCCGATTTCACGACCAGTGATTCGAGTCCCGAGCTTTGGTAGAACCCGAGCGCTTTGCCCAGCGTGTCCAGGCGCCGCCGGTTTGGCAAAATTTGTTCCAAGAAAAGGCGGCGCAGCTTTGCCTTCGCCCCCGGCCGCCGATAACGTTTTTCAATTTGCGCTCGCGCGGCTTCCACCAATCGCCCGTATTCCACTCCCGAAGGACAGGCCGTCTCACAAGCGCGGCAATCGAGGCAAAGGTCAATGTGATGAACGAAGGTATCGCCCATCTCGAGCCGCCCATTACCCACTTGAATCATCTGATAAATGCGCCCGCGCGGCGAATCCATTTCGAAGCCGAGCATCCGGTAGGTGGGGCAGGCATTGAGGCACAGCCCGCAGTGGATGCACTTCGAGTAATAATCCCACTCGGGCGCTTCGCCCGCGCCGTACCCGTGCCGCTTCTCCGAAGAAAGTCCCGTTGTGGCAGAACTCATTGAACCGTCCATCCGTGCCGGGCAGTTGATTGTGCGTGCGCAATGACATGGCGCCCGCACGTTTTCCGCGGCAACTACAATCCGCCGATAAACCTTCCCGGAGAAAGAATACCCTTCGGGTCCCAGACTTTCTTAAGCCGCTGCATCACGGCAAAATCGTCCTTCGTTTCGCCCCAGGCACTCACTCGCCTCTTCAACTCAGCGGGCGCACGCTCCACGATCATCGCGCCGCCGAATTCCTCGGCCGCGGCCCGCAACTGGGCGACCGTGGCTTCCGCTGGCCATTCGGAATTCCGCGGCACGAGACCTAGATAGACCGTTTCACCGCCGAGATAGCTCACGCTGGCCGTCCGGGTGCCTGCGCCCCCGGTGATCGAGAGGGCGCGGCCGAGAAACGCTTCCATTTGCGCGACCGGCAAGGAGGCTTTGAGCACGACCGCATCCGGATGGGCCCGAGCGAGCGCGTTCCGAAAATCCGAAATGCGTTCCCAAACGGCCGTTGCGCGCTCACTCTCGACTGGGGCAAGCGCGGAACCCATGGACTTGGCAATTGCTTCGATTTCGCTGCTGATGCGAGCCATGACACGCTCCGAGCCGCCTGCTTCGATCCAAATCTCGAACCCTTCAGGCTGCGAGGCGCTCGTTCGCGGCGCGGCGCTTGTCTCATCACTGAGGTACGCCATGCGAAGCGGCGCGATTGGCGAGGCGAGAATGTTGCGGCGAAATTCCCGGACACGATCGAGGGTGCGGCCAATCAACGTGTAAGTCTCGCGACGCGCCGGGCGCGGAAAGAGTTTCAACGTCGCCTCCACAATCACGCCGAGCGTTCCCCAGGATCCGACGAGCGATTTGCCGAGATCGTAGCCCGCGACGTTCTTCACCACGCGCCCGCCGGCCTTGATGACTTTGCCCTCCACCGTGGCGATTTTCATTCCAAGCGTCATGTCGCGCGGCGTGCCGTGAAGGATGCGCATGGGGCCGGCGGCGTTCGTCGCCAAAACGCCCCCGATGCTTGCGCCGGCTCCGCCCGGCGGATCGAGCGGCAGCCACAGGCCGTCGCGCCCGACGAAATGCTGGAAGTCGCCGAACTTCATTCCCGCTTCAACGGTGATGACGAGATCGGCTGGCTCGTAATACCAAACGCTCGCCATGTTTTTGAGCGAAAGCGCGGCGTCGTATCTCCCCGGCGGCGCGCCGATATCGAGCTGGGTCGCGTTACGGCACGGCACCACAGCGAGCCCGCGCTCGGCGGCGGAGGCGAGGACCGAGGCGGTTTCTTCGGCGCTTGAAGGATAAACGACGGCGCGCGGCAGGACGCCGTCAATCGCGTAGCGGGCGCGGCTCTCTTGATCCGTCACGGCAGCGATTCCGCCAAGCGAGCCGACACCGGCGCTCACGTGCTCGACCGCGCTTGCCACGCTACCCTGCCCCTCCCATCTGCACGCGGAGCTCGCCGCACATTTTGCCGGATGGAAAAACCTTGCCGGGATTCAGAGCTTCGCCGGCGCCGAAAACCTGGAGCATTTTCTTCTGCATCTCCAGGTCGTCCTCTGAAAAAATCAGCGGCATCAACTCGCTCTTTTCGATCCCCACGCCATGCTCGCCGGTGATCGAGCCGCCCAGAGCGACGCACTCCGCCATAATTTCTGCCGCGGCTTTCGCCACGCTCTCGCGCTCGGCGGGTTTGCGAGCGTCGTACATCAGCAAAGGATGGAGATTGCCGTCGCCCGCGTGGAAGATGTTTCCAATCGCAATGCCGTGCTTCCGTCCGATTCGCTCCATGGAATCGAGCATTTCAGGCAGGCGGGTGCGCGGAATCACGCCGTCCTGGACGTAGAAATTCGGGCTGATCCGTCCGAGCGCGCCGAAAGCGTTCTTGCGGCCTTTCCAGAGCAATTCGCGTTCATCATTGTTCCCGGCGAGACGCACGGCGCGGGCGTGATTTTCCATGCAAACCGCTTGAACCTGCTCTGCCTGTTCTTCCGCTGCTTCGCGCAAGCCTTCGACTTCAATGAGCAGCACTGCGGCCGAATCCATCGGGTAGCCGGCGTGCGTCGCCTCCTCGACGGCGCGGAGCGTGAATCCATCCATCATTTCAAGCGCGGCGGCCGTGATGCCGCGGGCCGTCAGGGCGGCGACGGTGCGCGTGGCGTCGCGAGCCTGATCGTAAATAGCGAGAAGCGTTTTAACCGCTTCCGGCTTGCGCGCCAGGCGCACGGTGATTTCGGTGACGATGCCAAGCATTCCTTCCGAGCCCACCATCAGCCCGGTCAAATCGTAGCCGGGCCGTCCCCAGAACTTCGCTCCGGTATGGATCACTTCACCGCTGGCGAGAACCACTTCAAGCCCGAGCACGTGATTCGTGGTGACGCCATAAGCGAGCGTGTGCGGGCCGCCGGAGTTCTCCGCAACGTTGCCGCCGAGGGTGCAGGCTCTTTGGCTTGAAGGATCGGGAACGTAGTAAAGCCCGTGCTTTGCGACGGCCGCCGAAAGATCGAGATTCACGACGCCCGGCTGCACACGCGCGCGCTGATTTTCGGGGTCCACCTCGATGATTTGCTTCATGCGCACCAAACTGAGTACAATGCCGCCTTCGGTGACCACCGCGCCGCCGCTCAGGCCCGTGCCCGCGCCGCGCGGAACGAGGGGAATTTTTTTCCGTCGCGCGAGTTTCACGATTCCGGCAACCTGCGCCGTCGTCCGCGGAAAAACGACTGCGTCCGGCGGGCGCGCCGCGGAGAGCGCGTCATACTCATACAGCATCAATTCTTCCGGATTCCACAGGACGCCATCCGTTCCG
Organism: Acidobacteriota bacterium; assembly: GCA_021828285.1. Taxonomy (GTDB): domain Bacteria; phylum Acidobacteriota; class Terriglobia; order UBA7540; family UBA7540; genus JAKASG01. Next base: position 19,810 of record JAKASG010000044.1, read on the forward strand.
GCGATAGCGATAAGTTCACGAATGTGGGCCGAGGCTCGCATGGGCGGTGTCCGGAGGGCGTGCGCCGGCTGCCATGGAGGGAAGCGCATCGGCAAGCGGGCTGGTGAACACTCTCCGAAGCTGAGTATATCGAAGCGGCCGAAAGCCCGTCAACGCGCGGTCGCAGATATCGGCTGAACCGGCCCTCGCACAAGAGCGCCGGTCCCTGAAGAATTCTCTCTTGGAAGACTTTGCGCTCACGCTCGGCGCCGCGCAATGGCCGCGCCGATTGATTCGCTCGCATGATTCCCATCCCGCTCAACGACCACATCCGCCGGCGTTCGTTCTGGTATGTGACGCTGCTGCTGATTGCCGCGAATTTCGCCGCCTTCTTCTACGAACTTTCGCTCGGGCGGGCGCTCAACCGGTTCATTCTCACCTTTGGCCTTATTCCGGCGCATTACGCGTCCGCCGGAGCATTGTCGCCGGCGAAGCTCGCCGCGCTTGTCGTTTCCCTGTTCACCTCGATGTTTCTTCACGCGGGCTGGCTGCACATTCTCGGCAACATGCTGTTTCTCTTCGTCTTCGGCCGCAGCGTTGAAGACCGATTCGGGCACGGCGGATTTTTCGGAATTTATTTTGTGAGCGGGCTGGCGGCGGGACTTTCGCAGATTGTGATGGACCCCGCGTCGAGCCTTCCGACCATCGGCGCAAGCGGCGCCATCGCCGGGATTCTCGGTACGTATCTGATCAGCTTCCCGCGCGCCCGCATTACCACCTTGCTTCCCCTCATCATTTTTTTCTTTACCGTGCAGATTCCTGCGATTCTGATCCTCGGCTACTGGTTCCTGGTTCAGTTTGTGATGGGATTTCAAATGCTCAGCATTGAAACCGCAAGCGGCGCGGGCGTCGCCTGGTGGGCGCACGTCGGAGGGTTCCTGACCGGAATGATCCTGGCGCTCGGGCTTCCTGTCCGCCGGCGCCGCGTGGTCGAGGTAATGCGGCGATAGCGCCGCGAAGCTGCAAATAAAGAGCGGCCGAGCGCCCGGCGCGGGCTTTTTTCCAGGCCGTTGCGGCCTCGCGCGCCGCCCTCCTTGACCGTTTCGAAGGCTCTATGTTAGTTTGACTCATTCCGCAAGAATCGGCGATTTTGACCGAGCGAGGATGAATTGGGCGCAACAGCAGGGATTGAATTGAAGCGCACGGCGCTCTTTGATGTGCACAAGGCGGCAGGCGCGAAGATGGTGGCGTTCGGCGGCTGGGAGATGCCGGTGGAATACAGCGGCATTACGAAGGAGCATCTCGCCGTCCGGACGGGAGCGGGGCTTTTTGACGTGAGCCATATGGGCGAGATTGAAGTGCGCGGCCCGGAGGCGCTCGCGCTGCTGCAACATGTCACCTCGAACGATGTCTCGCGCATCGAAATTCATCAGGCGCAATACACCGCGCTGATGGCGCCCGCAGGAAGCGCCGTGGACGATTGCGTCATCCATCGCCTGGACGAAAAGCATTACTTCATTTGCGTGAACGCCGCGAATACAGAGAAGGATTTCGACTGGATCGTGAAGCACAATGCGATGGGGGCGGAGGTACGCAACGTTTCCTCCGGCTATTCGCAGTTGGCGATTCAAGGGCCGAAAGCGGCGAAAATCGTCGCGCGTGTTTCGGACGCCGATCTCGCGGGGATCCGCTATTACCGCTTCCTCCGCGCACGCTGCTGCGGCGTGGATGGATTGCTCGCGCGGACCGGCTACACGGGCGAAGATGGATTCGAGTTCTATTTTCCTCCCGAGGAATCCGAACACGTTTGGAACGCTCTGCTCGAAGCCGGCCGGCCGGAGGGGCTCATCCCGGCGGGACTCGGCGCGCGCAACACGCTGAGACTCGAAGCCGCTTATCCGCTCTACGGCCACGAGCTCGATGAGGAGACGACGCTGCTCGAAGCCGGCCTCGGGTGGATTTGCAAGTTCGACAAAGGCGAATTCATCGGCCGCGATGCGCTCAAAGCGGAGCGCGAGCAGGGATTGCGAAAAAAGCTCATCGGGTTCGAGATGGCCGACCGTTCCATCGGCCGCGACGGCTACTCGGTCTTGATCGGCGGCCGGAAGGTTGGACGCGTGACGAGCGGCTCGCCCGCGCCGTTCCTCAGGAAGAACATCGGGCTGGCGTTTGTTCCGCCGCAGCTTGCCGAGCTGAACCGCGAAATTGAAATCGAAATTCGCGGAAAACCGGCGCCGGCTCGCCAGGTTACACTGCCCTTTTACAGAAGGAGCCAGGCGGCGTAACGGCTCGGGCGTCGGATTTCCAGCGAATGCGAGATTCCGCAGTTCGCAGCTGAGGCCCCCGCGGCTGGAAGCGCTCGGGGACGCTGAAAAGATTATTGAGTTTCCGCATGAGATTGCCGGCGGGAAGGCGAAGGCCGTGAACCTGACGCCTGCAACGAATCGACAAAGCCTGATAACATAGGGATTGTTACCGGGCGAAAAAGGGACAAGGAGCCATGTATCCTCAAGAACTGCTTTATACCAAAGAGCACGAATGGATTCGAGTGGATGAGGAGATCGGAACGATCGGCATCACCGACCACGCGCAGAAGGAGCTTGGCGATGTTGTCTTTGTCGAGCTGCCGCGCGCGGGCGACCACGTTGCCGTGAACGAACCGCTGGGCACCGTGGAATCCGTGAAAGCTGTTTCCGACGTGTTCTCGCCGGTCACGGGCGAAATAAAAGACGTTAATGCGAAGCTGCAAGACCATCCCGAGCTGCTCAACAATGACCCTCACGGCGAGGGATGGATGGTGCAGGTGCGGCTTGCCGACCGGCGGGAGACGGAGAAGCTCATGACCGCCGATGAGTACGAAACTTACGTGCGGGAGGCGCAAAAGCACTAATGCGTTACCTCCCGAACTCCGAGCGCGACCGCGCGGCCATGCTTGAGGCCATCGGCCGGCGCTCGGCGGAAGAACTCTTCGCTCAAATTCCCGAAACTCTGCGCCTTCAAGGCAAGCTGAATATCCCCGGACCGCTTTCCGAACAGGAAATCCTGGAATTTTTCCGCCAGGCCTCGAGGGAAAGCGCGCGCGAGTACGATTCATTCCTCGGCGCGGGCGCCTACGCGCATTTCCGTCCGGCCGCGATGGACGCGCTCATCTCGCGCGGCGAATTTTTCACCGCCTACACGCCTTATCAGCCGGAAATCGCGCAGGGAACGCTCCAGGCGATGTTCGAATTCCAAACGCTCATCGCGCAGCTCACGGGGATGGACGTCTCGAACGCGTCGCTTTATGACGGCTCTTCGGCGACGGTGGAAGCGGTCTTCATGGCGCTGCGCGTGACGAAGCGCGAGAAAGTGCTGCTCGCGCGGAGCCTCCATCCCGAATACCGCGAAGTCCTCGCGACTTATGCAGGGCAACTGAGCGTCGAGCGCGTGGAAATCAACTACGCGCCTTCGGGCCAGCTCGACATCGAGAAACTCGAATCGCATTTGGATAACCGGACGGCCGCCGTCGTTGTGCAGTCGCCGAATTTCTTCGGGGCGCTCGAGCGCACGCGAGAGCTTGCGGAACTCGCCGGCCGCCACGGTGCACTGCTTATCGTCGTCGTCACTGAGCCGCTTTCGCTCGCCCTCGTCAATTCGCCGCGCGAAGCCGATATCGTCGCCGGCGAAGCGCAATCCTTCGGCGTTCCGGTGAGTTTCGGCGGGCCGTATCTAGGTTTTCTCGCTTGCAAAGAAAAATTCGTCCGGCAGATGCCCGGACGCCTCGTCGGAGCGACCGTGGATCGCGAGGGCCGGCGGGGTTTCGTGCTGACGCTCGCGACGCGCGAGCAGCACATCCGGCGCGAAAAGGCGACGTCGAACATTTGCACCAACCAGTCGCTCTGCGCCCTTGCCGCGACGATATATCTTTGCCTGTTCGGGAAGAACGGACTGCGCGCCCTCGCCGAGCAGAACTTCGCGAAGGCGGATTATGCTGCACGCTGGCTTACTTCAGTGCCCGGCGTCTCGGCGCCGTTTTCCGCCCCGCGCTTCAATGAATTCACGGTGAAAGTTCCGGGCGATGCCGGCGCGCTGCTCGCGGCGCTCGAAGGAGCGAAAATTCTTGGCGGCGTAGAGCTTGCCCGGTTTTATCCCGAATTGGAAAATCACCTTCTCATCGCGGTTACGGAGACGGCGAGCCGCGCCACGCTCGACCGCATGGTTGAAGTCTATCGGCGCTTCGCCGGAGCGGCGGCCGAAGGCGCGATGCGGGAACTCGAATCGCAAGCCGCGCTGCGCAACCGGTAGAGCCCGGCGGAGCGTTACAAATTAGGATGGAAAATCGCAATCATACAGCGCGTCCGCACGTTACGGAAAACGAAGGACTGATCTTCGAGCGCAGCGGTCCGGGCAAATCCGGTGTGGATTTCGCCTCGCTCGATGTCCCGGCGGTCTCTGCGCGGGAACGCCTCGGCGCAGAATTCTATCGTGAGGATCTCGAAGGTTTCCCGGAAGTCTCTGAGCTCGAGGTCATTCGCCACTTCACTCGGCTTTCCACTTGGAACTACGGTGTGGATACCGGAATCTATCCGCTCGGCTCCTGCACGATGAAATACAACCCTCGGATCAATGAGGTGGCCGCGCGGCTCGAAGGCCTCGCAACCGACCATCCCTACGCGCCCGAACCGCTCGTCCAGGGCTGCCTGCGGGTTCTCTACGAAACCGCACTGGCACTCGCCGAAATCACCGGCATGGATGCCGTCTCCTTGCAGCCGGCTGCGGGAGCGCAGGGCGAACTGACGGGCATTCTCATGATCCGCGCTTTCCTTGCCGAGCGAGGCAACGCGCGGCGTTACGTCCTGATCCCCGACTCCGCCCACGGAACAAATCCGGCGAGCGTGACGACCTCCGGCTACTCAGTTCGAAATCTGAAGTCGAATGAACGGGGCACCGTGGACCTCGGCGATCTCGACGTGGGAATGACTGAGGAAGTCGCCGCGCTGATGCTGACGAATCCGAATACGCTCGGCATTTTCGAAACGCAAATCCGCGAGATTTGCGATCTCGTGCACGCCCGCGGCGGATTGGTCTATATGGACGGCGCGAATATGAACGCGCTCGTCGGGGTCGCGCAGCCCGGCACGTTCGGCGTGGATGTGATGCACTTGAACCTGCACAAGACCTTCACCACGCCCCACGGCGGCGGCGGTCCGGGATCCGGCCCCGTGGCCGTGAAGGATTTTCTCGCGCCTTATCTGCCGTCCCCCGTCATCGAGCGGACGGCGGAGGGCACCTATCGCATCGATCGCACGCGCCCAAAATCCATCGGGCGAGTGCGCGCTTTTTACGGCAATTTCGGCATGGCCGTCCGCGCACTTGCCTATATTATGGCGAACGGTCCCGAAGGCCTGCGCCAGACGACGCTCGACGCTGTGCTCAACGCCAATTACGTCGTGCGGCGCCTTGCGGATATTTACGACCTGCCCTACGACCAGCCTTGCATGCACGAGTGCGTGCTCTCCGACCGCAGGCAGGCGGCGCGAGGCGTGCGCACCGGCGATATCGCCAAGCGCCTGATTGATTACGGATTCCATCCTTATACGACTTCTTTCCCGCTCATCGTGCCGGGCGCGATGATGATTGAGCCGACGGAAAGCGCGAGCAAGCAGGAGCTTGACGAATTCATCGAAGCGCTTCGCGCCGTCGCGCGGGAAGTGGAAGAAGACCCCGATTTCGTTCTGAACGCTCCTCACACGACCCGCATCCTGCGCCTTGATGAAGCGACCGCCGCTCGTAAGCCGGTGCTGCGCTGGAAACCCTGAGTTTCCGAAATTGAATGGCCCGCAGGCCGCAGCCGGGTTCCTCACAAATTCCATCGTTTCGCCGGGCGGCGTCCCTGTAACCGCGGGCGCCGCGAAGCCGTCATAACTATTGAAAGCGGTGGCCAAGGCGGCGAGCCGGATGATCAGCCCGGTCCCGACCGGGAGGATGCAGGCTCTGCGAGCGTACTCATGCGGTGAGCGCCGCGCCACAAAGCTTTTGATCTTGAAGGAACGCAAGGCAAATGGAGGATTCGATGAAAAAGCGGATGCTGGTGAGCACGCTAGTCGTGCTCGTAGGATTGGGTGCGGGGCTGTCGGCCAATGCTCAGCAATGGCATGGCAGAATGGCGGCGCGGCAAGGCTTCGGCCACGGGGCGAGGCTGCTCGCGATGCTCGATAATCAACATGTGCGCGCAGCGCTGAATTTGACGGATGAGCAGGTAGGGAAGCTCCGGCAGATCATCGTGAACGAGGAAAAGGCTTCCATCCGGACGCGCGCGGATATCGCAATTCAAGCGATCGATCTTCGCGAGTTGCTGATGCAAAATCAGCCGGACCATGACGCGGTGATGAAAACGGTGGATGAACTTTCCACGCTGCACGGCCAGATGATGAAGAACCGCATCAGCGCGCTCCTCGAGGCGAAGCAAGTCCTGACGCCTGAGCAGCAGCAGAAAATTCGTTCATTTATCGAGCAGCGGATGTGGGCTCACCAGCGCGAGGGCCACGGAGGCGGCGCAATGATGATGCGCCGCAATAGGATGATGCGTCACGGAATGGGCGGCGGAATGATGCGCCCGGGTGGTGCTCCGCCGAATCCGCAGCAACCTCCGGCGCCCCCGGCGAATTGAGCGGGCGGATTTTCCCCCTCCGCGAAGCAGACTCTTCGCCCGCGGAGGATCAGGGAATTCCTGGCAGAGGATGCAACGAGGCGCCCAAGGGTGGCGTGCGCAACGGGTCCGCCGCCCTTTTCGCTTCGGTCTCAACGCCCGCCAGCGGCATCCGTTCCTGATTCCAGTCTTCCGGCTCTTGGCTTGCCTTTTTGACATCCTGCGGCTCTCCCACGCGCGCGCGGCCCGCAAATTCCTTGCGCAATCCCCGCGAGATAAGAAGCAGTTAGCTTTGACGTTCCTGTTGGCGGCAGTTATACTTGTGGGTGTCGCTAGCCTAGCCGCCGCGTACGGCGCTTTAAAACGAATGCGGCACCGGGCAGGGAGACGAGGCCAGACAGGAATGAGCTTCCGCGCGCAGCGCGACGTTCGGCAAGGAATGGGAGGCCTGGTCGGAACGTCGGCAAAAATGCAGAAGATTTATGAAATGATCCTGAAGGTTGCGCCGCAGCGCCATCCCGTGCTCGTTCTGGGCGAGAGCGGAACCGGCAAAGAACTGGTGGCCCGCGCGATCCACGCTTACGGCCCGCAGCGCGACCAGCCGTTTGTGCCGGTGGATTGCGGCGCGCTTTCTCCGACGCTGATTGAAAGCGAGCTCTTCGGCCACGTGCGCGGCGCCTTCACTGGAGCGAGCCAGAACCGCACGGGCTTGCTCGCACTCGCGGGCCAGGGAACGGTTTTTCTCGATGAAGTTGCGGAAATGCCCGTCGAGCTGCAGGCGAAATTGCTGCGGGCGCTTCAGGAGCGCGAAATCCGTCCGCTCGGCTCGAACGTCCGCCATCCCCTTGAAGCGAGGATCATCGCCGGAACCAATCAGCAATTGGACGCCGCGATGGCTCGCGGCGACTTCCGGCGAGACCTCTACTTTCGACTGAATGTAGTCAAGCTGCGGCTGCCGCCACTGCGCGAGCGCAAGGGCGATATTCCGACGCTCGCCCTGCACTTCTTCGAACGATTCCGCCGGGCCGACGGCGCCGCGCGGGGAATTTCCTCCGAGGCGGTTTCTCGCCTGGCTGGGTACGATTGGCCGGGCAACGTTCGCGAGCTTGAAAACTCCATTCAACACGCCGTCACGCTCGCGAGCGGACCTGAAATTCAAGTGTGCGACCTGCCTTCAAGCCTGCTCTACGGAACGAACGGACAGGGAGGGCAACTTTCCGTCGTCAGTCTGCCTGAAGTTGAGCGCCGCGCCATCCTTGATGCGCTTGAGTCCGCCGGCGGCGACCGCCGGCGCGCCGCGAAACTACTCGGCATCGGCAAAACCACGATTTACCGCAAGCTGAAACAGTACGGCATCGCCGAGAGCACAAAACCCCGCTCGCCCGCTTAGAGGCGCCGCTGAACGAAGTCCGGTTTTTTTCGCCCGCTGCCTCGCCACCCCCAGCCTCTTGATTCGCTTCCGCAACCAGAGACGCGAATGGTACAATCCAGCACGCCATGAGCCTGATAACCGGCGCCCGCCTTGGACCTTACGAAATCGTTTCGCCTCTCGGCGCGGGCGGAATGGGTGAGGTCTATCGCGCGCGCGATACGAAGCTCAATCGCGACGTGGCGCTGAAAGTCCTGCCCGAGACCTTTGCGCGCGATCCCGAGCGCATGGCGCGCTTCGAGCGCGAAGCGCAAGTCCTCGCCTCGCTCAATCATCCGAACATCGCCGCGATTTACGGCCTTGAAGAATCGGGCGAGACGCGGGCTCTCGTGATGGAGCTGGTCGAAGGGCCGACGCTCGCCGAATTGATCGGCGGACGTGGCACGGGCGTCTCGCCCGTGCATGGGCAGGATGCTCATGCCACAGCAACAGGCGAACGCGGTTCGCCGCTACAGCTCGACGAAACGCTCGCGGTTGCGAAGCAAATCGCCGATGCGCTTGAAGCCGCGCATGACAAGAACATCATCCATCGCGATTTGAAGCCCGCGAACATCAAGGTGAAGCCCGACGGCGTGGTGAAGGTGCTGGATTTCGGATTGGCCAAGG